>JAQBNS010000067.1 GCA_028288405.1 Chitinophagaceae bacterium | reverse complement strand
TGCGTAAACCAGAAATCGTTTCTTCTGTGACGTTTATGATATTGGCCAAGGTGACTTGACCGGCATCAGATTCTTTTTTTAATTTTTTACTGATCAATGAAATCAGAAAGCCGCAAGCCGGTAGAATGATCAAGGTATAAAGTGTCAACTGCCAGTTGAGCATGAACAATACAGTGAAATAAATAATCACCGTAATAGGATCTCTGAAGAGCACGGTAAGTGTACCGATGATGGAATATTCAATTTCATAGACATCATTGGTCACGCGCGACATCAAATCGCCTTTGCGTTCATTACTGAAAAAACCGATGTGCAGATTGGTGATTTTATAGTACAGATCACGACGGATATTTTGCAATACGACCGCTTTCACAGAAGACGTTACACGCAGTGAAAGGTATTTGAAGAAGTTCGCCAGTAAATTAGAAAAGGCAAGCACTATACAAATGATCACCAAAGTTGCCGGCTTACCATATTCTTGTATAAAGGTCATGGAATAATAATCCAATACGGCTTTCAGGTAAGCCATGCTGAAAGAGGCTTCGGGCAAGACATAGCTCGCAGGATCTTTTGTTGTACCAAACAAAATGTCCAACACCGGCATGATCACACTGAAGTTAAAGAGTCCAAACAGAATGGCTATAATGGAAAATATAGCATACGGTAAGGCGTATCTTTGAAAAGGCCTTGCAAAAGAAATAATTCTAAGAAATGTTTTCATGTTCGTTTTTAATATTCTTGCACTCTCCAGGGAAGATTCCAACGGATACCTCCGGATACAAAAGTTGTATTGAGATTGCGTACTTCCAGCGCACTGGTTTTACTTCTGTATTGCAAATATAGGTCTATATAGAAATTATGCTTGAGCATGTAGGAAACTTGCAAAGAAGCCATCATTATATCCGTGGCAATTCCCTGACCGATGGTATTTCCATAGGTATTCGCTAAAGCTACAGACGTATAAGGCTTGAAAATATTGCCTCCTCTGTTATTGTTGATATCATTGGCAGTGGAAGAACTGTCTTCGCCGGTTTTGATGTAGAATAGTTTTCCGGTAAGGAATAATCGTTTGCTTGGTTGAAAGCGTGCAATACCGATCCATTCGATAAAGTTAGCACCCAGAGGATGGGCAAGCGCTTGGTTATAGTGGGTGTAAGAGGTGAAATTACTTTTATGCGAATACATATAAGGACGCACATAATTCATTTCTCCTTGGAAGTCCAGGTTTTTTACACCGAAGGCGTTCACATATTTAAGTCCGACCTGGAAGGCTTGTTTATTACCCCACCATCCGGTTCTTTTCTTCAGTTCATTCAAGATGAATTCATCCAATAGTACCTGTCCGTAAAAAGAGAAATGACGAAGAAAATTCCACTTGAGATCAAGTCCCATCATAGAGTTGTCGTCACTGCCTTGGTACGATTCAATGTATCGGGAGAAGATAATCGGATTCAGGTAGTTCAACTGCCAAGGTGTAGAAGTCGCGGCAGAATCTTTCGGTCCCTGCATGATGGATTCAAATACGCCGATATTCAAATTCGGAAGAATATTGTAGCTTAAATGATGCATCGTGAAAATCTTGTTGTTATAACGCTGCCCATTCATGTAGCCGGCATTCATATCGGCAAAGAGGTTAGTGTATTTAAATTTCCCAACTTCTGTGATCACTTTTACAAATGTATAAGGTGCTGCATTGTCTGACAGGAAAAGTGAGCGGTAACCATTGCCTATGAAATTTTTGTCGTGTCCGAATTGTACCTTGATGTGTTTCGTCACACCAAAGGTGATATAGCCTCTGGCAGAAATGAAATCGAGTCCTCTATTGGTTTTGAAATACTTTGCAAATCCTTCTCCGGGTACTACAGGATCAGAGAAACCGGTGAGAGAAGTTTTTTGTGTCGCATAATCCTGCATCAACATCTGGTTGTCTGCAGCAAAAAAGTAAAAGCCTATTTTGTTGTCAATACTTCCTCTGACTTCGGCACCTCTGGTGTTGATGTACAGTAAATCTGTGTAGTTTTCCGTTTGCTTTCCGGCGTTTAAGTAGAGAACAGGACTGACTTGTAAGGTGAAATCCTTTGTGTTAACATGCAGCAAACTGTTTTTCTTACGGTAAAAAGCTTTTAGAAAAGGTTTTTTACTATTGCCTTCGTCTGTACTATCGTACAATTCCCATTGATCGTTCTTAAAATAAGCCACTTGAAAAGAGTCGGCTTTGGACGTTTTCTTGTAATTTTCCAGCGCAGAATCGCTGGCTACTTTTATGTTTGGACGGTAATAAGGTTTGTAAGAAGAATGGCCCAATTTAGAATCTCTACCGGATAAAATGTCCATACGATCAATCATATGGTGTTTTTCGGGGTCAAGCGGCAAATAAGCTTCCTGTCCATAAAGCTGCGGGGCAATCAAAAGCAGGACGATAGCGGTGCCAAAAAAGAAGGCTAAAGTTTTTTTCATAGAGAATACTTTGTGCTAAATTACTAAAAACTACAACCCTTTCAAAAACCTTACAAGTGTATCTCGCGCGCGCAATAACATTAAAAATCAGCGTTATCAATTTTGAATGTATATTTGGTCATGGAATTATTGATTAAATGGTTGTCGATAGCACTGTCAAGCGCTGTCAAATTCTTTGCCGGCCCTTTTTTGGGTAAGGTATATGACTTACCATGGTGGCAAACAGCCATTTGTAGCTTCCTGGGGATGATGTTTTCGGTTATTTTATTTTCAACTGTTGCAAGAGCCTTTTTCCATAAATACATGAAGGGTCTTTTTAGCAGAAATGAAAGGCGCATCACGCCCAATAAACGCCGCATGGTCAGGGTTTGGAACAAATTCGGAATTTCAGGCATCGCTTTTCTTACACCTATTCTTCTTACTCCAATCGGAGGATCTATTGTTGCCATTTCGTTTGGCGCAACTCCAATGAAGATCATCCGATACATGGCAGTCAGCGCAGCCTTCTGGGCTGTTGTCGCTTCGCTTGGAATCTATTTCATTCCGTACAACTTTCACTAAAAAAAACCTATCGATTCCGCATTCCTTTTTTTATATTTGTTCAGACCTAAGCCTATTTCATTTTGATTAGCACATCGGTAGAACAATACGCTGGAATACTCCTGTTTCTGATTGGCAGCATTGCTTTTTGCATGCTGGTCTCTTTGGCCTGGAATACTCTGAAACCCAATAACCCTAATCCTGAAAAACTAAGCAGCTATGAATGCGGCGAGGAAGCTGAAGGATCGGGATGGTATGGATTTAATGTGCGTTTTTACCGGATCGCTTTATTCTTCATTTTATTTGAAGTAGAAGTGGTGCTTCTGTATCCCTGGGCATTGGCCTATAGTGATGGAACTTCTATCGCGAAATGGGGAATGGAATGGAGCAGTTTTTTGTTGATGGAATTAATCATTTTTATGTTTTTATTATTGGGAGGTTTGGCCTATGTATGGAAGAAAGGCTATCTCAATTGGGACATGGAAAAACCACAGACGGAAAAACAGGATTCTCCTGTGCCACTGTCTTTGTACGAGAAAGTAAATGAAAAATATAAATCAGCTTAGGGCAAAGGTATGGAGCTGAAAACGGGAGAAGCGGGAATTGTTGTGACACGTTTTGATGACCTCATGAACTGGGCCAGACTGTCGTCTATGTGGCCTATGGGATTTGGTATTGCTTGCTGTGCCATTGAAATGATGTCAACGTTTGCTTCCGGATTTGACCTGGACCGCTTCGGTATCATGGTGCGCCCTTCCCCTCGTCAGTCCGATGTCATGATCATTGCAGGTACCGTTACCTTTAAGATGGCGGATCGTATTCGTCGTTTATATGAACAAATGCCCGAACCACGTTATGTGATTTCCATGGGATCTTGCTCCAACTGTGGCGGACCTTACTGGCAACACGGTTATCACGTCGTGAAAGGCGTAGAGCGTATCATTCCGGTAGACGTATATGTGCCGGGCTGTCCGCCAAGACCGGAAGCATTGATCGGCGCGTTTTTAAAATTGCAAGAGAAAATCAGAACAGAATCTGTCATTGAACCTTCTTTGTTGAAGAACTGGTCTTCCAAAAGAACGAACCAACTCTCTACTGCTAAAGTTTAAGCCATGAGTAAACAAACATTTGCAGACATTGTAACGCTTATCAAATCTCATCAGGGAGAAGATACCGTATTGTCTGTCAAAGAAGACTTGAAGCAACCACAAGCAGTCATCAAAACATCGCAACTGGAATCTGTGGCGCGTTTGCTTTGGGAAACACCGTCTTTGTATTTTGACAGCTTGTCTTGCCTGACTGCGTTGGACAATGGCGAGAAAGAAGGAACATTAGAAGTGTTGTACCATTTGTATTCTATTCCTTATGAACATGCTTTCATTATGAAAGTTGTTGTACCGAGAGGAGATGAGAATAACTTGCCGGAAGTGCCTTCCCTGTGCGGCATCTGGAAGACTGCTAACTGGCACGAGCGCGAAGCGTTCGATATGTATGGAATAAAATTTACCGGACACCCGGATTTGCGAAGAATACTATTGCCTACTGACTGGCAGGGTTATCCGTTGCGCAAAGATTATAAAGAACAGGAGACTTACCACGGAATTAAAGTAGCTTATTAACAAACTGTCTTGCCCCTAAATCCCCTGAAGGGGACTTAAAAGTAAACAGTATCTTAGATTAGATAAGAGAAAAGAAATAGAGTTATACGAAAAGTGTTTTGCTGGCAAGTCCCCTTCAGGGGATTTAGGGGCAAGACAGATAGAATAAAATGTCAACTACCGTCCAATACCAATACGATCCAACGCATTTAAAAAAATCAGGAGAAGATTTTTTTGATCCGTCTATGCTCAAAAAGCATGAGATGGTATTGAATATAGGCCCTCAGCATCCTTCTACCCACGGGGTATTGCGCCTGGAGGTTATGACAGACGGTGAAATCATTCGTGAGGTTGTTCCGCACCTGGGTTATCTGCACCGTTGTTTCGAAAAACACGCGGAAGCTTTACCCTACAATCAAATCATTCCTTTTGTAGATCGCCTCGATTATATGGCCGCCATGAATTCTGAACATGCTTATGTCATGGGTTTGGAACGCATGCTGGGAATTGAAAACGATATTCCAAAACGCATTGAATACATCCGTGTATTGGTGGCAGAATTGAATCGTCTTGCTTCACATTTCGTGGCTATCGGTACTTATGGTTTAGACATCGGAAGTTTCACCCCTTTCCTTTGGATGATGCGTGATCGCGAGTACATCAACCGATTGTTGGAATGGGTGAGTGGCGCGCGTATGTTGTACAACTACATTTGGGTCGGGGGTTTGTTTTACGACTTGCCGGTAGGGTTTGAAGAACAATGCCAATCGTTCATCACCTACCTGAAACCGAAGATGAAGGAAATGCAGCACCTCATTACGGAAAATAAAATCTTTATCGAACGTACCGCCGGTGTTGGAGTTTTACCGTTAGATCTTGCGATCAATTATGGCGTGAGTGGTCCTGTATTGCGGGGAAGTGGTCTACGTTTTGATTTAAGAAAAGTAGATGCTTATTCCGTGTATCCTGAATTGGAATTCGATATTCCGGTAGGTAAAGGTGAAATGGGTACACTCGGTGATTGCTGGGACCGCACACAGGTAAGGGTATTAGAATGTGATGAATCCATTAAGATCATCGAACAATGTTTGAAACAATTGACAACGGATCATAAGCGCACACGCGATTTCAATCCGCAAAAAATAGTACCGAAGAAAATTCGCCCGAAGGCGATGGACTTTTATGTGCGTGCAGAAAATCCAAAAGGAGAGTTAGGCTTTTTCTTCCGCTCTACCGGAAATACAGACGTTCCATTGCGTTGTAAAGTACGCTCTTGCTGCTTTGTTAATTTGTCTGTATTGCCTGCCTTAAGTAAAAATGTAATGCTGTCTGATCTGGTAGCGATACTAGGCTCATTGGATATTGTCATGGGTGAAATCGATCGTTAACGATGAGAAAAAAAATACTGCTTATTTTTTGTTTGTCTTTTTATGTAACGGTCGCTTCGTTTGCTCAATCGGCAGATAGCTCTTATCAGGAAGGAACAAGTCTTGTTGATACTACATCAGTTATAGAGAATGTACTTGTTGAAGAGGTCATCGCCGTAGATACTGCAATAGTATATACCTCAGAAACCAGTTGTTATTGGGATGCAGAACCTCATCCGTTAAAACTATCCGGTTTTATTCCTCCCGCTTCCATGATGTTGTATGCCCTAACGATTAAGGGCAACAGCGGACTATACAGTTCACAAAACATTCGTACAGACATGCGAAGTACATTTCCCAACTTTTATACTCCAGCCGATAATTATTTGCAGTATGTCCCTTTAGTGTCTGCTTATGTTACAGGATTTATACCTGGAACTAAACCAAGACATTCTAACGGCAGGCGTTTGTGGATGTTTGTACAAGCTCAGGTGCTGACTACGGTTGCTGTTCAGGCATTGAAACATTATTCGAACGAATTAAGACCAAACGGTGACGATTACCTTTCCTTTCCATCCGGTCATGCGGCGGAAGCCTTCATGGGTGCTGCCTTATTTGATGCAGAGTATCCCAATCAAATGAAAGGCTTGAAGATTGGGTTATACACGTTGGCAGGATTGACAGGGATGTTGCGCATGATGAACGATGAGCACTGGGCGAACGATGTGCTGTTTGGTGCAGGCATGGGCATTTTATCTGTACGCTTATTGTATTGGTCCGAGCAACATTGGAAAAAGAAAAAAACAGTGCAGCGATGAAAATATTTTCAGCTGAACAAATTAAAACATGGGATCAATACACCATAGAACATATTCCCATCACCTCCATTGACTTGATGGAGCGGGCCGCTCAGTCATTTGTCAATCAGCTGTTACATCTATACCCTAAAGAGCATTTTCTGATTTTTTGCGGAAGCGGAAACAACGGCGGAGATGGATTGGCCATTGCACGTTTACTGCGTCAACAACATATTCCAATAGAAGTGTGGTTGATCAAAGACAAACCATTATCGGAGGATGCACAATCAAATTACGACCGTTTGATACAAACGGGTTGTCCAATCAGAACAATAACTACAGATACCCCTGTAGAAGAATCCGAATGGTTAAGGATCAATGCACAATCTTTTGTGTTGATCGATGCTTTGCTCGGTACTGGATTGAATAGAAATATAGAAGGATTGCACGCAGAAGTTATTCATAGAATCAATGCGACGCAAAAGAAAATCATATCGGTTGACATTCCCTCCGGTTTGTTTGCGGATCATCCTTCGAAGGAAGGACAAGTAATCATTCGTGCTACAGAAACGATTACGTTTCAATTACCTAAAAGAAGTTTTTTCTATACAAACAATCACCGCTACTTAGGTAGTTGGTATAGCGTGGATATTGATTTGTCTAAAGCGTATGACAACCAGACAGCAACGGACATTTATTTTACACAATGGGAACAAATTTACAACATCTATAAACCACGTTCTCCTTTTGCACACAAAGGCAATTTTGGAAAAGCACTTTTAATTGCCGGAAGCTATGGCATGATGGGGGCCGCAGTCATGGCGGCTAAAGCATGCTTGAGATCGGGTGTGGGTTTGTTGAAAGTGTATACACCTTCTTGTGGATTGGAAATTCTTCAAACAACCGTTCCGGAAGCCATGGTGTTGACAGATCCATTAGAAAAAGAATTTTCTGTCGTGCCTGATACTGATGCTTACCAAACGATAGGCCTTGGTCCCGGTTGGCAGGAATCGGACGGTGCACTTAAATTTTTAAAAGATATTTTCGATGCTTCCAATGTTCCCATGATCATTGATGCAGGAGCCTTGAATGTCTTAAGCAAAGATTCGAGTTTATTAAAAAATGTTCCGAAGGGATCTATACTGACACCGCATAAAAAAGAATTTGATCGTTTAGCCGGTGAAGAGCTGTCGCAAGAACAACAAGAAGAGAAAGCGATAACCTGGGCTAAACAGTATGGAATTCAGTTTATCTTAAAAGGGAAATATTCTGCCGTTATTTTATCGGACGGAACGATTCACTACAATTCTACCGGAAATGCCGGAATGGCAAAAGGCGGAAGCGGCGATTGCCTTACCGGTATTTTATTAGCTTTGCTGGCGCAAGGTTACACGTCACAACAAGCTGCCATTATGGGAACATTTCTCCACGGTTACGCAGGAGATCAAGCGGCAACTATTCATTCTCAGGAAGCCATGTTGCCGTCGGATTTGATTGAAAATATCGGTACTTTTTTTAAGAAGGTGAGCAGTTGTTAGTTGTTAGTTGTTAGTTAATATTTTCGTAAATTAACGATATAGAAGTATTTAGTAGTAACTAACAACTAACAACTAACAACTAACAACTAATTTGTGCTCCAAGAAATCCTAATCATAGAAGACGAACCCAAAGTCGCCAATTCCATTAAACAGGGATTTGAAGAAAATGGCTTTGCCGCTACCGTTGCGTATGATGGAAGGATCGGATTGAAGCTGGCATTGGCGGGTGCTTATCACTTGATTATTCTGGATCTTAATTTACCTCATATGAATGGCTTTGAGATTTGTAAAGAAATCAGAGCGAGTAAAAATCAAACACCCATTATCATGCTGACTGCTTTGGGTGATATAGAAGATAAAATGCAGGCTTTCGGTTTAGGAGCGGATGATTATGTGGTAAAGCCATTTAATTTCAGAGAACTGCTGGCACGTGTGCGTGTATTCTTAAAAAGAAGTTCGTCCGAGGAAAGTGATCAGCATTCACAACTCTTAAAAATCGCAGACCTGGAAATTAATACCGATATGAAATCGGTACATAGAAACGGTATTGCCATTAATTTGACAGCGAAGGAATATACTTTGCTGGAATATATGGTGCGTAATAAAGGAAGAGTTTTGTCTAAAGTGGAGATCGCTGAGAAAGTTTGGGATGTAGGCTTTGACACAGGAACGAACGTGATTGAAGTGTACATTAATTTTTTGAGAAAGAAGATTGATAGAGATGCTGATAGAAAGCTCATCTACAACAAACCTGGTTTAGGTTATTACATCAAAGAAGATTGATATGAAAATACGCAATAGACTGACGCTTCTTTTTTCGATTATCGTAGCTTCGATCGTATTGATTTTTTCATTCATCACGTATGTACTCTATGCGGATTATAGAAACGATGAATTTTATAAACGCTTAAAAGATAAAGCACAAACTACTGCCCGTCTGTTAGCCGACGTGAAAGAAGTAGACAAAGATTTGTTGCGTATCATTGATCAGAATACAATCAACGAACTGTATAAAGAAAAGGTGATTATTTACGATAAGAATAACAACTTAATTTATTCCAGCATTGACGATGAAGTGATATCGATGAACGAAACACTCTTCAATAAAGTGCGACACAAGAAATACATTGAATACGTTGAAAAGGAGAATGAAGTCATCGGCTTGTATTACCAGGAAAATGGAGCGGATTACGTAGTCTTTGTTTCTGCTTTTGATAAGTACGGGAAAAAGAAACTGGAAAACCTGATGTATTTTTTAGGACTGTCATCGCTCATCAGTGTACTGATTACCATTGCGGCAGGCACTTTTTTTTCGGGTAGGGCCATGGAACCTATTATCGAAATCAACAAACAAGTTTCTACGATTACTATAGATAATATTTCCAGCCGTGTAAAGACGGAGAATAGTAAAGATGAGATAGACCAACTGGCACAAAATTTTAATCAGATGTTGGATCGCATTGAGCACTCCTTCAAGATTCAAAAAAGCTTTATCAATAATGCTTCTCATGAATTGAGAACTCCGTTGGCCGTTATTAATAGCCAACTGGATGTGGCTTTATCGCAGAACAGAGAAAAAACGGAGTATGTTGCCATTTTAAAATCTCTTCAGGAAGATGCGCGAAAGATGACCAATCTTGTCAACACAATGTTGGTTTTGGCGAAAAGTGAAGAGCAGCAGAATGACATTCTCAAAGATTTTATTCGAGTGGATGAATTGATTTTATCGGTGCAGGATGAATTGGTGAATCTGTATCCGGACTACTCGGTCGATTTTTCATATATCTCTATGCCGGAATCGGATTCACACATGACGATGAAGGGAAATGAATTATTACTGCGCTCGGCCTTCATGAATCTTATTGAAAATGCCTGCAAGTTTTCCATAAACCATCAGGCCAAAGTAAGGATAAACAGTGATGAGACCTGGTTGACTGTTCAGATATACGATAAAGGCATCGGAATTCCAGAAGAAGATATTTCCAGAATTTTTGATCCATTTTACCGTGCAGATAATGGAAGACAAATGCGAGGTTTTGGAATCGGTCTGTCCATTTGCAAACGAGCCATTGATTTGCACAAGGGTAGAATTACGGTTAAATCGGAATTAAATGCCGGAAGTACATTTAAATTGGTGTTTAAGCACGTTTGATTTTAATCAATTTTTAATTTTATTCTAATTCTCTTTTAATGAGTTTTTTAGACCTTTACTTTCTACTACATTAGAAAAGTGAAGACATCTCGTTTTATCCTATTTATAGCTTTGATTTTCAGTGCGTCTGGCATTAGGGCACAAGATACATTGAAAGTTTCTGTTGAGCAGATCGACAGTTTGTTTGTGCAAAACAGCCTGATGCTCCTGGCTGAAAAGTACAGCGTAGATGCTAAGCAATTTTTAATTCAGCAAGAACGGCTCTGGAACAATCCTACCATTAGTGCGGAGGTAAGTGCTTACAACTGGGATACTCAAAAGACGTTTGATGCCGGACAAAAAGGTGAAAAGATATTTACCGCTCAGCAATTGATTCTTTTGGCAGGTAAGCGCGACAAGCGCATTAACATCGCCAAATACGAAGCGCAAATATCCGAGCAGGAATTTTATTCTTTATCGCGTGCCTTGAAGTTTCAATTGCGTACCAGTTTTTATGCGCTTTATTTTTCTCAACGTACGATCACTGCATTGAAAGAACAATTTACATCGTTGGAAGAAACGATCAATACGATGGAGATCCAATATGCGAAAGGTAATATACCGTATAAAGATCTCATGCGTTTGGAAGCCTTGCAGTTTGAGCTAAGCAACATTTTATTGCAACACCGTTATACGGTGGAAGAGGAATTGAAAACATTACGTGTATTGATCAATTCCGATAAAATCATTTCACCGATAATGGATGAAAAATCATTGAAGAAATACAGGATGGATTCTATCACCGTAGAAAATTTAATAGACGTCGGTTTGATGAATAGATCTGATCTTAAGATTCAAGAACTTACGGTGGAAAAGAGCAAATGGAATTATTCTTTACAAAAAGCAATGAGTGTACCGGACCTTAGAATAGGCGGTATTTACGATCAGGCGGGTAGTTATATTCAAAATTATGTGGGAGTGAATGTTACCATGGATCTACCGGTGTTCAACAGGAACCAGGGAAATATCAAAGCAGCCAGAGCAGAAGTAGAACGTCAGAAGTTTTATTACACCAATAAACAACTGGAAATAAAGAACGAAATCTATATGAGTATTCAAAAAATCAGAGAGTCAGAAACGTTGTATCAATCGGTGGATAAGAAGTTTGCAAAGGGATTGGTTCAAATCAACGGTGGTATTTTGGAGAATTTTAGGAAGAAAAATATCTCTCTCATTGAGTTCGTTGATTTTTTTGAAACCTACAACGGTGTAATTAATCAATTGAATGCATTAAACTCTAAGCGCATTGATGCTTACGAGGAGTTAAACTATAACACAGGTAAAGAATTATTTTAATTATTGAAATATCATGAAGTATAGTATTAGTATCGTTTTATTTTGTTGTTGCCTCACCATTTTCACTGCTTGCTCTCACAAAGAAACAGCAGATGAAAATATCAAATCGACTTTTGTAGTAAGCGACACCATGATGAAGCGTATCAAGCTGGATACGGTAAAGAAAGAAATTGTGAAGAGCAGTTTGTTGTTGACTGGTAAAATATTTCCGGATGAGAATAAAGTGATTGATGTCTTTCCATTAGTAGGAGGAAATGTAATAGACGTGTTTGTTGAATTGGGTGACTTTGTTCACAAAGGCGATGTGTTGGCAGTTATTAAAAGTGGAGAGATTGCAGATTATGAAAGACAGTTAATCGATGCGCAATCCGATTTGTTAGTGGCTCAGAAACAGCTTTCCGTTACGGAGGATTTGTTTGAAGGAAAACTGACTTCGGAAAAAGATTTGGTGAGTGCCAGAAAGGAAGTAGAAAAAGCGCAGGCAAGCCTTAACCGGATCAATGAGATCTTTAAAATTTATAACATCGGAAAGGAATCAGATTACGTGATCAAAGCGCCTATATCCGGGTTTGTGGTGGACAAAAATATCAACCGTGACATGCAAATCCGATCGGATAAAACCGATCATGTATTTACTATTTCTCAATTGGACGAATTGTGGGTGATTGCCGATGTGTATGAATCAGATATTGCTAAAGTGCAGCTAGGTTATAATGCGGATGTAAATACAATCAGTTATCCGGATAAAACATTCACCGGTAAGATTGACAAGATTTATAATGTGTTGGATCCGGCGACAAAGACGATGAAGATCCGGATTAAAATCAACAACAGTGAATTGTTGTTGAAACCTGAGATGCATGCTACCATTGTCTTATCATACAAAGAGAATTATGCTCAAGAGTCAGTTCCTGCGAAAGCCATCATTTTTGACAAGAGTAGAAATTATGTGATGGTGTTCAAAGACAAGTACAACATTGATACACGTGAAGTAGAAGTCAATAAAACCATAGGAGACATAAGCTATTTGAAAAAGGGCTTGAAAGAAGGAGAAGTAGTCATCTCTCAGAATCAGTTGTTGATTTATGATGCATTAAACGACTAAGAGATATGAATATCGTAAAAGACATTGTCGGTTTCTCTTTAAAGCACAAATTCTTTGTGTTTTTCATGACGGCCATATTAGCGATCTCGGGAGTAATCTCTTACTTGAATACACCCATTGAAGCTTTTCCTGATGTGACCAATACGCAAATCATTGTTGTAACGGAATGGAACGGCCGTAGTGCGGAAGAAGTAGAGCGATTTGTAACCGTACCGATTGAAATCTCGATGAACTCTGTTCAGAAGAAAGTCAATTTACGTTCTACCACCATGTTTGGTTTATCCATCATCAAAATTATTTTCGAAGACGATGTGGAAGATTTTTTCGCCAGACAGCAAGTCAATAACTTGTTGCGCAATGTTTCTTTACCTGAAGGGGTAGAACCCGATGTGCAACCGCCATACGGACCTACCGGAGAAGTTTTTCGCTATACGATAGAAAGTCCGCAGCGAACTAGCCGTGAATTGTTGACCTATCAAAACTGGGTAGTTGATCGTCAGTTGAGAAGTGTACCTGGCGTAGCAGACATCGTGGCTTTCGGGGGACAGGAAAAGATTTACGAAATAGCCATCAATCCAACCCGCATTCAAAAGTATGACATCACTCCATTAGAAGTTTATCAGGCCGTTGCGCAAACGAATATCAACGTAGGCGGTGATGTGATTGAGAAAAACGGACAAGCCTATGTAGTCAGAGGAATCGGTTTATTGACTTCTATCTCTGATATCGAAAATACGATTGTTGACAATGTAAATGGAACACCTATTCTGGTGAAGAACATTGCAGATGTCTATGAATCGAGTGCGCCGAGAGTGGGACAGGTTGGTAAGAATGATAACGACGATGTGGTAGAAGGAATCGTTGTGATGCGCAAGGGAGAAAATCCGAGCGAAGTGCTGGCAAGAGTAAAAGAGAAAATTGCGTACATCAATAAAGATGTTTTACCGGAAGATGTAAAGTTAGTTACATTCTACGACCGTGATAATTTGATGAGTTATTGTACCGCTACTGTCTTGCATAACTTAGCAGAGGGAATTATTTTTGTGACGGTGATCGTGTTTTTGTTCATGGCCGACTGGCGCACAACCTTGATTGTTTCCATCATCATTCCATTGGCTTTGCTTTTTGCTTTTATCTGTTTGAGATTAAAAGGGATGTCTGCTAATTTATTATCGATGGGGGCGATAGATTTTGGTATCATCATCGACGGGGCCGTCGTCATGGTCGAAGGACTCTTTGTAACTCTTGACCATCATGCACACCGCATGGGTATGGAAAAGTTTAATCGCATGTCTAAGCTGGGCCTCATCAAAAAGACCGGAGCAGAGATGGGTAAAGCGGTGTTCTTTTCTAAGTTGATTATTATCACGGCTTTGATTCCTATTTTCTCTTTTCAGAAAGTAGAAGGAAAAATGTTTTCACCTTTGGCCTATACTTTGGGATTTGCCTTATTAGGAGCATTGTTGTTCACATTAACATTGGTACCGGTTTTCTCTTCTATTTTGTTAAATAAAAACGTAAGAGAAAAGAAAAACCCGGTAGTGGCCTTTATTGACAAGTATGTTTTAAAGGCTTTCAATTGGACATATCACAACAAAGTGAAAAGTGTGTTGATCTCCACTGCTATTTTTATTGTGACGATGTTATCTTCTACTTTCTTAGGTTCTGAATTTTTACCACAATTAAATGAAGGAGCATTATGGGTAGAAGCAAAGCTGCCGATGAGCAGTTCGCTGAATGAAACGGTAAAAATGGTAAAAATTATTCGTCATACGTTAGAGTCGTTTGATGAAGTAAATGGAGTGTTATCTCAAACGGGCCGTTCCAATGATGGTACAGATCCTTCCGGTTTTTATTACGTGCAATGCCAGGTCAATTTAAAACCTAAATCAGAATGGAAGAGAAATATTTCTACCGATGATTTGATCGAGGAAATGGACAAGCAGCTCAAACAATACCAAGGCATCGGATACAATTATTCTCAACCCATCATTGACAATGTAGCTGAAGCAGTCGCAGGTATAAATGCCAGCAATGCCATTAAAATATACGGTGACAATTTGGAGGAAATTGATAAGATGGCTTCCAAAGTGATGGAACAAATCAAAGATGTAGATGGTATTAAAGATGTTGGTATTTTACGGAACATCGGACAACCCGAGATGAGTATATACTTGCATGAATCGGCCATGGCAATTAATGGTGTTACAGTAGCCAATGCGCAAGCGGTGGTCGAGACAGCTATTGGTGGAAAGACAGCTACGCAGATGTACGAAGGAGAGAAGAAGTTTGACATTAGAATTCGCTACAATGCAAATTATCGCAAGACAGAAGAAGACATCAAACATTTATTGGTTCCTACGATTAAAGGCACGCTTGTCCCACTGAGTGAAATCGCTGATATACGCATGGTAACAGGTCCGGCTTTTATTTATAGAGACAATAACCAACGTTTCATCGGAGTGAAATTTTCTGTACGAGAGAGAGATCTCGGAAGTACCATTGCAGAAGCGCAAGCAAAAGTGAAGAAAGCGATAGAGTTACCCAAAGGCTATAGCATGTCATGGACCGGTGAATTTGAAAATCAAGTGCGTGCGACCAAACGATTGGGTCAGGTAGTACCGATCAGTATCTTAGCGATCTTTGTTATTTTGTTCATTACCTTCAATAATGCGAAAGACGCAGCATTGGTACTAGTCAATGTGCCTTTTGCTTTGGTTGGGGGAATCTTGGCACTTCATATCACAGGCACCAACTTCGGTATTTCTGCTGGTGTCGGATTCATTGCCTTATTTGGTATCTGCGTGCAGAATGGGGTCATACTCATTTCTGTTTTTCATAAACATGCGGAAGAAGATATGCCGCTGGATGAGGCGATAAAAGAAGGTGTAAAGTCAAGGATACGTCCTGTGGTCATGACGGCTACTATGGCTGCTATTGGTTTGCTTCCGGCAGCGGTTTCCAGTGGTATTGGATCGGAAACACAAAAACCCTTGGCCATTGTAGTAATAGGAGGGTTGATTACAGCAACAATATTTACGCTGTTGATTTTCCCGGTGGTATATGAGTTTTTTAACCATCCAAAGAAATCCACCTATAGAGAGTAATAAATTGTTGTTGATAGATGAAGGGCCGGTAGAAATACCGGTCTTTTTTTGTACCTATACTATCCATAATTACTCAAAATTTATATATTGAGTTAGAAATGAAACAATGAATACATAAACCAACTATAACTCATGAGTAAGAAATTAAACCAAATCGGCTTGGATGCTACGAAAGGTAAAGACTTAGCAAAAAAACTAAATACGCTACTGGCAAACTATCAGGTGTTTTATGCGAATGCCAGAGGATTTCACTGGAACATCAAAGGCGAAAAATTCTTTGAATTGCATGTAAAGTTTGAAGAATTATACAATGATGCTTTCTTAAAGACAGATGAAATCGCGGAAAGAATTTTGACATTGAGTGAAACTCCAGTTCATAATTTCTCTGATTATGTAAAACACTCTTCCATTAAAGAAGCAAAAGACGTATCTAATGGCAAAGAAGCTGTGCAACTGGTAGTAGATGGATTTCAAAAACTTTTGATTTTGGAAAGAGAATTATTACAACTTTCTGCGGACGCGCATGATGAAGGAACCAATGCCCTGATGTCAGACTACATCAGAGAACAAGAGAAAACGATTTGGATGTATAATTCGTTTTTAACGAAGTAACCTTTCGCTTATTTACTGATTGTCTTACCCCTAAATCCCCTAAAGGGGACTTTACTTTTCGTTTAACCTGTCGACCATTTACTAAATAAAAAGCTCCTTGCAATAATATGCAAGGAGCTTTTTATTTAGTAAACATCAGGTCCCCTTTAGGGGATTTAGGGGTGAGGCGGTTTGATTATTTCAACGATTCCAACTGCGCCTTCGCCGCTTCTCGGATCACTTCGTGTTTGTTTTTCTCAGAGATCTCTTTGATCACCGCAATACCATCCTTCTTTTCTTCAGCAGTTACCAAAGTCAGGTAGGTGCCAAAGTAGCTCAATAATCGGTACACACCTCTGTCGGAAGCTGTAGTAATAGCATTTTTGAACCATTGGTATTTGCTGACATCAGCACTTTCTGTAAAGTAAATGGCTAATGGAATCACAACATTGATGTTGTCGTATTTTTCAAATTCAGGTAATCTTGAAATCGCTGAAGAATCTTTCGCAGACAACAAGGCAAACAAGCTGGCACCGGCTACAGAGTATGGTTTGGCATCGATATTTTTTTGAAATACTGTTTTGAATTTTTCTTTGTCCAATGAATTCAATAAGTAAATGCAATGCGCTCTTACCGCAGCTTTTGAATCGTTCATGGCTATTTTTTCCATGTCCGCTGCATATTCTTCCGGTTTGTCAATGAAGACTTTACTAAACATGGTCAATCCGAAAAGACGAATGTTCCAGAATGAATCATTTAATATACTGTGCAATAATTCTCTGTTCTTCGGATTGTTTTCAAATGGATTGACATCTTCACCTACTTCGAAAATATGTTCTGCCGCATCCAGTCTGGCCAGGTAATTTTTTGCCAGCGCATATTGTGCATACCATTCTTCTGTTGGTTTGCTGCGCTCTACTGTTCCCAGAATTTGGTATTCCGGATCTTCGATCACTAATTTTGGTTTAGCAGTCAATGGTATTTTTACTTCTTCATTGTCTTTTGTCACCCAGATGCGTTTGCGGGTTTTGTTGTCTGCAGCATCATAGATATCAATATCAATGGGTAGTTTGTAGATCGGTGTAGTAGAGGGATCCTGATCTTGTTTTACTTTTACAATCAAATTGCCGCCTTCATAGCGGTGACTGATTTTAATGTCGGCGTGTCCTTTATTCAGGAACCATTGGTTGAAGAACCAGTTCAAATCTTCTCCTGTTACTTCTTCAAAGGCCAAACGTAAGTTGTGAATCTCCACAGAAGTAAATTCGTTTTTCTTTAGATAAATACTTAGTGATTTAAAGAAAGCTTCATCACCTACATAGTTTCTCAACATGTGCAATACACGACCGCCTTTGTTATAGCTGTGCGCATCAAACATGTCTTCGCGTTCTTTATAATGAAAACGAATCAAGTCCACTTGTTTGCTTTGTGCTTCACTCAAATACCCGTCTTGTTCATCGATGCTGTGGTAATCCGCTTCGTCTTTTCCAAATTTATGTTCCAGCCACAAATACTCCGAGTAGTTAGCGAACGATTCGTTCAAAGGAAGGTTGGACCAGGATTCACAAGTTACCAAGTCTCCAAACCAGTGGTGAAATAATTCATGGGCAACAATAGTTTCCCAGTTGTCATCCAACAAAGCGCGGTCGTCTACCTGGAGAGCTTCCATGAAAATACTAGCGGTTGTATTTTCCATGGCGCCCGATACATAGTCTCTTACCACTACCTGATAGTATTTATTCCAGGCGTAGTCATAATTTAAACGAGTAGAATAAAATTCTAACATTTCAGGTGTGTTACCGAAGATTGCTCTGGCATAGGGTTCGTAAGCTTTCTCTACATAGTAGTTTACTTCTTTTCCTCTCCAGGTATCTTTTACTTCGGCAAATTCACCGACAACCATCATGAATAAATAAGGAGCATGAGGTTTAGTCATTTTCCAGTTCACGGTTTTAGTACCGTCCGCATTTTTCTTAGAGTAGATTAATTCACCGTTAGAAATGACAGTGTACTTATCTTCAACAGTGATGAACATTTCTTGTGTACATCTTTCGTTAGGTGCATCAATAGTAGGGAACCAGCAGGAAGCGGCTTCTGTTTCACCTTGTGTCCAGATTTGTTTTGGTTTTTTAGGATCTTTACCGTCTGCATTGATAAAGTATAATCCTTTGTCTTCGGTGATTGCCGCGCTTCCGCCCTTAGGTAAGTCGTTGGGTTTAGCGGTATATTTTATTTTTAATTCGAAAGTATCCTTTTGTGTATAGGTCTTATCTAAGGTGACGATTAGTTTTTTCTTATCGTATGAATAAACCAATGTTTTAACAGCAGGTTTTACCAGGCTGACTTCATGTATATCAAAACCTTTTGCATCCAATACGATTTCTTTTTGATCGTAGAAATAAGGCTTCAGTGTTAAGTTAGCCGTTCCCGTCATTTGTTGTTTTTGCCAATCAAAAGCAACGGCCAGTTTAGTATGTAATAAGTCATGCAATCTGGTGTAGGAGGCTTGATAAGGAAGAGTATCTTTTTCCGTAAGAATTTTTTCGTTTTCAACCACTACGATAGGTTGCTGGCTGTCTTTGGTTTTGGAAGAAGACTTAGTGCCTAGGCTTTGACAACCTATAAAAGTACCGATGAGACCAAGGACTAGGGTACTGCGAAAGAATAGATTCATATACAATGTGAATAACTGAGATAATGGATAAAGGTATAGACCTTAATTTCCCCAATTTATGACTTTAAACAGGAAAGTGAAGGGATTTGGTGGGTAAATTTGCTGAATTTACCCGTGTTGAATCTTCTCAAAAACCGCAGAACCTGTTATATTTGTCGGATCAATTTGCTAAACAAATGAAGTACAAGAGAATTCTTTTAAAATTAAGTGGTGAATCTTTGATGGGGACTAAGGGTTACGGTATTGATACCGAAGTGCTTATGAACTATGCAGCAGAGGTTAAAAAGGTCATCGAAGCAGGAGTAGAAGTAGCCATCGTGATCGGCGGGGGTAACATTTACCGTGGTATAGAAGCCGCTGCCACTGGAATAGATCGAGTACAAGGTGATCACATGGGCATGTTGGCTACAGTGATCAATAGCATGGCCTTGCAAAGTGCATTAGAAAACATTGATGTAGATACACGATTATTGTCGGGTATCAGAATGGAGCAAGTATGCGAACCCTTTATCCGCCGCCGCGCTGTGCGTCATTTGGAGAAAGGTCGTGTAGTTATTTTAGGAGCCGGTACAGGTAACCCTTATTTTACTACCGATACTGCAGCAAGTTTGAGAGCCATAGAAATCGAAGCAGATGTGGTCTTGAAAGGTACTCGTGTAGACGGTATCTATTCTGCAGATCCTGAAAAAGATCCGACGGCGACACGCTTTGCGAAAGTGAAGTTTGACGAGGTGTATGAAAAAGGATTGCAAATCATGGACATGACAGCCTTTACCTTGTGTAAAGAAAACTCTTTGCCCATCATTGTGTTCGACATGAACAAACAGGGCAACTTGCTGAGAGTGCTGAAAGGTGAAGACGTAGGAACATTGGTAACACTTTAATATATATTCTAATGGAAGAGATTCAGTTTTTCTTAGACGAGGCTAAAGAGGATATGGAAAAAGCCTTGAGGCATATCGATAATGAATTAACAAAAATTCGCGCCGGTAAAGCAATGCCTAACATGGTGGAAAGCGTAATGGTAGATTATTATGGTACACCGACAGCCATCAGTCAGGTGGCTTCTGTCAACACACCGGATGCACGTACCCTGGCGATCAAGCCTTGGGAAAAAGCAATGGTAGCGGTTATTGACAAAGCGATCAGAGAAAGTAATTTGGGATTCAATCCTCAAAACGATGGAGAAATTGTACGCATCAACGTGCCTCCATTGACGGAAGAGCGTCGTAAAGTATTGGTGAAACAAGCGAAGTCTGAAGGGGAAGACGGCAAAGTGCGTGTGCGTTCGATCAGAAAAGATACCAATGAATCGTTAAGAAAATTGTTGAAAGACGGTGCTTCTGAAGATGCAGTGAAAACGGCAGAAGACAAAGTACAAGTCTTAACAGATAGTTATATTCTAAAAGTAGATTCATTGATCGCTAAGAAAGAAACCGAATTGTTGACGGTATAATCGTTTTTAGTTAAAATAATGAAAAGGGCTTCGGCCCTTTTTTTATACATTCAATATTCAAGCTTGCTTGAATATTCAGTCAAGCCCCGGAGGGACAACATCCCGGTAGACAAAATCATAAAGATATTTTAAGTCCCTTCAGGGACGCAATCGATGGTATGAAAATGAATGATTTTGTTGTACGATAAAAATTAAAATGGATTTTGTGTACGTTCAAAATATTACGTCCCTGAAGGGACTTGAACATCCGCATCGCATTAGCCTACCTGAATGTTGCCTCTCCGAGGCAATTGCGATAAACCTATTCAAACAATTTCTTATCCCGGATGTAATCAATCACCGCATCGGGCAACATATACTTCACGGATTTACCTTCTTTGATCATCTGACGGATAAAAGTAGCAGAGATATCTAACAATGGTGCCTCGGCCATAATTACCGATGGATGCCTGAATAATTCATGATCCTCATCGCCAGGCCTGCGGTAGACAAGGAGTTTGAAGTGATCCAAAATCTGTTCGTAATTTTTCCATTTGTTAAACTGCACCAGATTATCACTTCCGATGATCAGTGAAAAAATATGTTCAGGATGTTGATCTTGCAAGTAAGTGAGGGTGTCGATCGTATAACTGGGTTTCGGCATGCGAAATTCCACATCCGTTACACGCAATTTAGGATGTTCATCGATGGACAGACGCACCATGTCATGGCGGTCAAATTCATGCAGCAAACTATTATTTTTCTTGAATGGATTTTGAGGGCTGACCACAAACCATACCTGATCGATACCTGCGTTCTCTGCCATGATATTGGCAATGATGAGGTGCCCGGTATGAATGGGATTGAAAGAGCCAAAGAACAGCCCTATTTTCATCGCTTAACTTTTTAGGAAATCAGACACCAATTTTTCGGCTTCAGCCAAAGCAGTTTCAAGGTTTTCATTGATAAGCACGACATCAAACTGGTCTTGAAAACCCATTTCAAATTTCATTTTGAATACGCGTGCAGATAATTTCTCTTCACTTTCTGTACCGCGCTCTCTTAGGCGTCTTTCGAGTTCTTCGATGGAAGGTACTTTGACAAAAATCGATAATGCTTTAGGGCCGTATGCTTTTTTCAGGTTCACACCACCTTTGACATCGACGTCAAAAATAACGTGTTTGCCTTGTGCCCACACCCGCTCAATTTCAGAACGCAGCGTGCCGTAAAAACCGCCCGGGTAAACTTCTTCCCATTCGGCAAAGGCTTGTTCGTCTATTTTATGTTTGAATTCTTCAGGAGAGAGGAAGTAATAATCTTTGCCGTTTTCTTCGTTGCGGCCTCTGCGGTCGCGGGTACAGGCGGAGATAGAAAAACCTAAGTTGGGAAATTTGGAGATCAGGTGTTTGACGATGGTCGTTTTGCCTGAACCTGAGGGAGCGGAAAAGATGATTAGTTTACCACTCATATTATTGATTCAATTTATTTTTGATGCAGTTGATCAAATCGCTCGGAACTTCTTTCTTGGCTACTTTATATTTGATCACTTCTTTTACCGCTTTCTCAATGTGGTAATGCTGATAACAGGGAGAACAACTGTTCACATGCTCATTGAGGTATTTGATTTCATCATCTGTAGCTTCTCCATCCAGTACAGAGTAAAGCACGGATAGGCAGTCCTTGCAGCAGGACTTAGGTGTTTTCTTTATACCTAGTAAAGATTGAATAGAACTGAGTAATCCTTTCTCCATAATCGGGTGATATATTAACTTTCCTTAGTGTTCGTTTT
Organism: Chitinophagaceae bacterium; assembly: GCA_028288405.1. Classification (GTDB taxonomy): domain Bacteria; phylum Bacteroidota; class Bacteroidia; order Cytophagales; family Cytophagaceae; genus JACMQM01. The sequence goes on along the minus strand of JAQBNS010000067.1, from coordinate 2,086 downwards.
TTCTTTAAATCCCATTTGTCCCGCGTATTCACGAAGCTTGTCCTTTAAGATCGAGCGCGCTCTGTGAAGCCTTGAGCGTACGGTGCCTATTGGGATATCCAATATTTTGGCCATTTCTTCGTACGTAAAACCTTCTATATCGCAAAGTACAATGATGGTACGGAAATCAACGTCAAGGGAGTTAAGCGCCATGGCTACTTCGTCACCGATCAGGTCGCGAATGCTGTCTACCCTTAGATCCGATGTGATGGGTTCGTTCACATCGTCAGAATTGTAATAAGCCTCTACGTCCTGGTAATCTACTTTGTTTGGCTCTTTACTCTTTTTTCTATAATCGTTTATGAAGCTGTTCTTCAGGATTCTAAACAGCCATGCTTTGGCATTAGTTCCCTGCTCGTAGGATTCAAAAAATCTATAGGCTTTTAAGAAAGTATCTTGCACCAGGTCATTCGCATTGTCTTCATCCAGCGTAAGCCGGTAGGCAAAGTTATACAGGGGTGAAAGCAAGTGCATGAATTCTTTTTCATAAGCCTTGTCTTTTTCCTCTTTGCTCCCGTATTTGCCTTGATACATGTCGTTTGACATAAAAAAGCGTTTAATTAATGTATATTTGCCGTAAGTGGCTCTTACAAATATAGTTTTTAACGCTAAATTATCGAAGGGATTAACGGTAATTCGTTAAATACAGTTCCAGCCCTTGCTATACGTGTATTATAAATAGATAAGACTTTGACTATAGGATATATATATGCCCAGTCTGGTACCAATGACTGGAAAAACAAGTGGATTTTAGCCTGTGCCTTTACGCTTATAGCGGGTTTGTATGTGTCGGCAGCCATGATGAGCATAGGTATGATTGCTACAGCTCTGCTTTTGTTCACTCCGGGTGCTCTACCCCAAATCGCATCGAATCTAAGGAATCAGCCTTTATACATCCTGTTGTTTGGCATTTTTGCCTTTTATCTGGTTTCTGGTTTATATTCTGAAAATCTTCACTATTGGGGTGAAAGAGTACAGATTAAGTTGCCTTATCTTTTGCTTCCTTTTTCTTTCGCCGCTGTAAGTCTCACCAAACGGACGCTTTACACTATTTTGTATCTATTATTCATCACGGTCTCTATTGGAGCAGTTTGGTGTCTGATTAATTTTACCTTGAATTACGATGCCATCGTAGAGTCATACCTACACGCGAAAGTAATGCCTACTCCTTTTGATATTGGCCACATTCGTTTTAGTCTGATGAGTGCTTTCTCAGCCTTTATTGGTTGGATCTTATACAAAGATCAATTTGTTTTTAAGGCACAATGGGAACGTTATGTATTGCTGGGAGGCGCCTTGTTTCTGGTGATCTTCTTACACATACTGTCTGTTAGAAGCGGACTGTTGGCTTTCTATGGAGCGGCAGGAGTTTACTTGATTCTAGAAGTATGGAAGAATAAGAATTTCAAACAATTGATAGTTAGTGTACTGTTTCTGGCTATGATTTCCGGAGCCATGTATTTTTTATCTCCTACTTTACGTAATAAAGCGAAGTACATGAATAAGGATGTTTCTCGTTTTAAAGAAGGGGGAAATGTGAATCACTATTCGGATGGAAACAGGCTGCTGTCGTGGCAATTGGGCTGGCGGATAGGAAATGAAAATCCATTGATCGGAGCAGGAATAGGTGATGTGTTGGATGAAATTAAAAAAATCTATATAGCAGAATATCCGGAAATTGAAGAGAGAAATTGGTTGATTCCACACAGTCAGTTTGTCTATATATTTGCTGGCTGCGGCTGGCTGGGCTTACTTTGGTTTGCGGCTGCGTGTTTCTATCCGTACTTAGACACGCGATTGAGAAATGTCGGTTTGTTTATGATTTTTAATACGATCATCGTCACTTCTTTTATTTCTGAATCTACACTGGAAATACAATTGGGTGTCGCCTTGCATTTATTTTTCTTATTACTGCTCTTGTCTTATACCAATCCTAAACCTGCAGAAGAATAATATGCTGGCTCTTTCACTGATCGGTTTATTTTTTTTAGTGTTGGCGTTATACGTTTTAGGAAAAGGGAAAGGAACGCCTGTATTACTTTATCAT
>JAQBNS010000061.1 GCA_028288405.1 Chitinophagaceae bacterium | reverse complement strand
ATGTATACGCTGATGGGAAATTGGTAGGTACATTGAACCTGACTTCTTACTATTCATGGGAGTATTTGACAACGAATGGTAACCCGAACAACGTTGCCGTTAGAAATGATAATCCTAAAATGAGATTTGATGAAGTACGCTTGAAATTACCGGCTAGAATTCCTGCGGGAGGAAGACTTAAATTGGTAGCGAAAAGCGGAGAGATCCATCTTGACTTCGCTGAATTGGAGCCTGTTCCGGAAGCGGTAAAAGCACAACCGACAGATCTTGTATACAGTGGAGATGGAAGTGACTTGCAAGTGTTTATAGATAACAAAGGTGGCGGAAAATCAATCTTCGTTCCTGCAGGTGTATATAATATCAATAGAGAACTTTATTTCGGAGTACCTAGCACGCAATTAAAAGGTGCAGGTATGTGGTACACGCAATTAAACTTCACCAATGAATCTGCTTACCAAGGCGGACTTCGTGCCAATGCAAGAGACATTAGTTTTTATGACTTGTATTTAACAACGACTAGAAATTCAAGATCAAGTACCTACAAAGGAATTAACGGCATCTTTACTAGTAGGTCTGTGATCAAAAATGTTTGGGCAGAACACTTTGAGTGCGGTGCATGGATTGCACAATACAATATCGGTGACATTCCTTTTGCTGATGGCTTAACCGTTACTCAATGCCGATTCAGAAACAACTATGCAGATGGTATTAACCTTTGCAAAGGAACAAGAAACTCTATCGTAGAACATTGCAGCTTCAGAAATAACGGTGATGATGACATGGCTACCTGGTCAGCGGATGGATTGGAATGTCAGAATAATACATTTGCTTATTGCACGTCTGAAAATGGTTGGAGAGCAGCGGGATGTTCATTCTACGGTGGACTAAGCAATAAAGCGCATCACCTGTTGATTAAGGATCACGTGGAAGCAGGCTTAAGAGTAAACAACTCTTTCCCTGGCGTAGGGTTCAACGAAACAGGGATGCATGAGTTTACCAATATTACACTCATCAGATGCGGTAGTTTCAATGACTTGTTTTACAACATGGTTGGAGCAATTGATTTATCCTGTGTGAGTGTTGCCGGGAATAAAATTCAGAATATCCGTTTTGCCAATATTGATATCATTGATTCAAAAGACAATGCGATCTTAATCAACAAAGCCGGTGGTAAAGGATTTTATAACATGGTATTTGAAAACATTACCATCGATGGTACAGGCAGAGAGTATCCTTATAACAATGAAATGAAGAAGGATTGGTTTAGAGGATTTGGGATTTTGTTTGCTCAAAACCCTGCAGGTAACGGTACCTTCTGTAATATAGTAGTGAAGAACCAGGGCGGAAATGCATTGGTTGATATCGATAAGAACTCTATGGGTTCATTCGTATGGACAGATAAGAAAGAGTGCCCTGTGGCGAAGTAATTCTTAATTGAATCTCTTATAATAATAAAAAAGCCTGAAGATTATCTTCAGGCTTTTTTTGTAGTGATTTATATTCTTACCGGAGGACTGAGAACCGGTTTATGGAGGATTTGAGAGTGTTGAGTGAATTGAGTTTGGAAATTAGGACATAAAAAAAGACCAATCGTCAAAGATCGGTCTTAGTGTGAGTGGGAGTTTGAGTGAAGAGTGCAATCGAACCGCACTCACACTTCATCCTCAGTACTGCTCATGTGGGCCCTGTTGGAATCGAACCAACCACCACCTGATTATGAGTCAGGTGCTCTAACCGAATGAGCTAAGGGCCCTGCCAAATTCTATTTAAATTGAATTTGAGAACGCAATTTTACATATTTGTGCTCATATTGACAAACATTGTTCTGAAATGTTGGAATTAAAAGGTATTGAAGCCATCATATTTGATTTGGGCGGGGTGATTATAGACCTTGATTTTCAGCGTAGTTTTGATCAATTCTCTACTTTAAGCGGCAAATCTCCAGAGGCGATCCGTCAGGGTATTTTTGAATCCGGATTGCTGCATCGTTATGAAAGAGGGCTTTATGCAGATGCTGAGTTTTTAACAGAAATAGAAAGGATATTTGAATTAACTTGCGATCCTTCATCTATTGAACAAGCGTTCTTAGCCTTATTATTGAATATCCCTCCAGCCAGGATTGAACTGATTCGAAACTTGTCAAAAAAGTATCGCCTATTTGTGTTGAGTAATACCAGTTCTATACATTACAAAGAAGTAAACGCTATCCTAAAGAGAGACACAGGACATGCGCATTTAGAGGAGTTGTTTGAGAGGGTTTTCCTTTCTTTCGAATTAGGCCTGTTAAAACCGCACGAAGACATCTATGCAGCGGTGCTAGAGCAGGCTCAATTGAAAGCCGAGCATACGTTGTTTTTAGATGATAATGCAGATAATCTTTTGGGCGCTGCTGCACTAGGTATTCAAACGGCTTTGGTCTCGAAGGATCAATCGATTTTAAATTTATTTAATCATGAATAAAAATACGCGTACTTATTTAATTCAGGCAGGTCTGTTTATCATTACCCTACTCACTACCACCTATTGTGGTGCTGAATGGCTAGGGTATGCTGATTTAGAATTTTGGGATTGGTTTTGGTCCGGATTGAATTATTCTATTCCTTTTCTTTCTATACTTACGATACACGAATTCGGACATTATTTTTGCGCTAGGAAATACGGTGTAGAAACATCTCTGCCGTATTACATTCCAATGCCTATACCCGGTACAATAGGAACACTTGGTGCTTTTATTCGCATGAAAGGGCAAGCCTCTTCTAAGCGTGCGATGTTTGATATTGGCATCGCTGGTCCTTTAGCTGGCTTTGTAGCAGCATTGATGATCTTGGTCTATGGTTTTACTCATTTACCGGAACGCGATTATATTTTTAAAATCCATCCTTCGTATGCGCAGTATCATGGGGATTATGCAAAAGAGGTATACACGTATGCTTACATACGTAAAGAAGATTCCTTGTACCATGAAGCCATTATGGTAAGAGATTCTTTGGCATTTGTAGCAGATAAAAAAGCAGGTAAAGCGGAGAGCGATCAATGGCATCGCAGTACCTTCAAACCGCAAGAAGTATATTCTATCATGTCTTTGGGAGATAATATCTTGTTTAAGGCATTGAGTTTTTTATTGGTGAGTGATGAATCCTTACTTCCTAATTCGTTTGAATTAATACATTACCCTTTATTGTTTGCAGGATACCTGGCTTTGTTTTTTACAGCATTGAATCTTCTGCCCATAGGTCAATTGGATGGAGGGCACGTCATTTATGGTTTGTTTGGTTATAGAAGACATCGTATTATTTCTGTCTCGTTCTTTACTGTATTCGTTTTGCTGGCAGGAGTGGGGATGTTTAAAGATAATTTATTGGGTATCAATTTTTTTAATGCAGACCCTATAGAAATGCTACTGTTTGCAGGTGCATATGTTTACTTTCTGTACAGCATGTATGAACAGTTTTTTAAATACAATAAAACAACAGCCGTTTTAATAGCCACCAGTATTTTTGCCCTGCAATTTTTAGTAGAGTATGCGATCCCTTCCTGGCATGGATTCAGCGGTTGGATGGTGTTTGCTTATATTGTCGGACGTTTTCTGGGATTAGAACATCCACCGGCAGCGATAGAACAACCGTTAGATTGGAAGAGAAAAGTATTAGGCTGGCTGGCTTTGGTAATTTTTGTATTGTGTTTTACACCGGAGGTATTTAATATTAAATTACTTACTCCTTGATGAATCGGGTAGAGTAAATTTTACCTTCCAGGTCGGTGCACAGAACCAGGTACATGCCTGTACTCAGTTGTGAAACGTTGATGGTATGATCCGTTGATGTAAGCAGTCCGCTTGCTACGACTTGTCCGTACAACGAGTACATCGTGTATTGGAGATCAGTCACTTTTTCAGTGGCGATGATGTCTATGGTGCTTGAAGAGGGATTAGGATAAAGGAGTAATCCATTTTTAACAGCATTGTTTGATGGATGAATAGCTACGGGCACATGCTGCGTGGAATCATAAAATATCGGACGCATCATCATTGTTCCTGAAGGTATAGCTGGATCTGTACTCATTTGAATCCAACTACCATTTGATTCTTTGTAATACGTTTTGTCTCTTGACTCATTATTGCGGTCGTAACCAACAGAAAGTTGTTGTGATAAATTTTGCTTATAGCCAATGTAGAAAACGGTAGCGCTATCCAATATCAAAGCTGTAGTATCTAATTGGTATCTGCTAAGACCATTAGAATAATTTTGGTAGTGTATCGCTATAGGATGCATGTAAGGATGCGGGTCCGTAAGTGTGTTTTTCCATACCATTAAAAAAATCTGTGAATCTTCGAGATCAACGCCCTGGCTTTTAGTGAAGGCTATGTCAATATGGGTAAGAGTATCTGTTTGTTCTGCAATATATTTCATTGCGATATATGTACCCGCCTGATTACTTCCAAAAGCTGTTTCCGCCTCATAATCATCATAGGCATAATAATCATAAAAGTTAATTCGCTTGGTAATATAATTATTGAACATCAAATCATAGGGGAACTTAGTTCTGACATTGATATCCGTTCTTTGGTTATCTTCGAAATTATAGATTAGATTAAGATAAAAGGGTTTGTTATTTGCTACGGTAGAGAAATTGTAAATTTTTAGCGTGTCGGTATAAGTCTTTACTTTATTTATAAGGGTATCGGTTTCTGATGCTCCTGAAACTATAACGGCATTTAGCTTATCTTCTATAGATGCAATTAATACTCTGGTTCTTTGAGCTGGGTTTTGATTGGTGGCTGTCAAACTGATTAAGGATTTAACATAGGCGGTTGGGTTTTTCATAAAATGATTAAAAGGCATTGCCGTATATCCCTTTGTAAGGAAAGTGCTTTCTCCATTTCTAATAGCAAAGTCATAGATAAGAGTATCAGTTACTGTACGACCTGTATCGATTAAGATATAATCAAGATTCCATACATCGTAGGAGCCTGATTGACGTCCATAACTTTTGAATCGGTATTGAAAAGCCTTATGTAAATATTTAGGATCTTCTATCGGAATCATGGCTATGTAAAAAGAATCCTGATTCCCAAATCCCCCATTGATAGTACTTACGTTAGTCCAAGTGTTGTTGCTATCTAAAAAATCTAATTCAAGACGATCGATGGCGTCTGGTACTTCACCATATCCCCCAAGTTGATAATTAAAACTCATGTAGATAGAGTCAGCACTGTTATAGAGATGTGTTGTATTGCTTTTTACGTAAGTTTTAAGATTAAAAGGTTGTGAGATTAACGTGTCCGTATATCCTACTGCTAAAGGGATTGTTGAATATGCCTGACCGTTAACATCCAAGCCGTCAAAACGTGCTACATAATAACTGGGTTGATTTATGGCAGAGCCAGGATTGATGCGTACACCTCCATTATGATAAAATGCAAGAGTGTCCGGTACCTTGGATTCTTGCCTGTCTTTTTTACAAATTCGTAAATAATCAATATTGGTAGTGCTGGTAGAAGGGGTGCTATGGCTTGCATTTTCATACATGCGAAAACCGTATGCTGAAATCGTATCAATAAATTTATAACCAGTAAATACCAGATTTAAAGGCGATTTAGCACCACTTACTACAATCGTATCATTATCCTTTAATCCGTGAGGTCGTAGCGTATAGACTTCTATGTTATTCGTGGATGTTCTTTTTATATGATCCAGTTGAAGATATTGGATACTAAAATCGTAAAAGAAAGGAATCCTTAACGTGTCGGAAAAAGCTGAAACTGTAGCTGTCGTCCTTTCTGTACGAGCATGAGATGATGCACCAGTCTCCGTGCCCCAAACTAAAGGATGCACATTAGGCTGCGCCCATGCTTTACTGCAAAATAGGCAGACAGAAAAAAGAAATAAAAAAAGAATCCTCATCGTGTGTTTATTGTTCCTCACCGGCTACCCAGATATCAATCATTTCACCCACATGTATGGTAGCGCCATTCTTAAACGCTGGTTTTTGCGAGATTATTGTCCCTGCTTCTTCTGTAGCATCCGGTACATATTGTACCACACATTTCACCAAATTCAATCATCCCAGAACGGTCAACGCTTCATCTAATGGCATACCTTCCAGATTAGGAAGTTCCATTTCTTCATTCCCGGTTCCATTCCCTACAATCAGAGTGATCTTCGTGCCTTTGGGAATCATAGTGCCGGGAAGAATTTCCTTTTTCTTCACCAACTGTTTCAATACCGCATTAGGAAAAGGACTCGGCGCATAATAGATGCTGTCCAAAATCAAATCGTAACCTTTCAATGTCATTTCTGCTTGTCGAAGTGAAAAATCTACCAGCTTAGGCATCTTCACATTGGGAGGTGTTTCAGAAGCAATAGTAATGTAGATCCTTCTGTTTTTCTTTACTTTTGATCCGGGTGCAGGATGTTGATTCAATACCGTCAGGGGCTTTACACCTGCTTTGTAGGTAGAGTCGTTGATTTCATAATCCAGGTTTTTGGAGTCCAGAAAATCTTCCATTTCTTTTAAACTCATTCCTTCCAGTTTTGGAACAGTGATCGTCTCTCCGTGATTGGTAGCGGATGGCAGATATCCGTAGAAGAAAAGCAGCAACAGAATAAAGAAAGACGCAAAGATCAGCGCGAAGTGAATCAATAAGTCTTTTGGTTTTTCTGGTTTAAATAGTGTCATATTCTAGTTATGATAATAGTGTTGTTTGTCTTTTATGTCTTCGTATTAGCTTCCCGTTCCGTTTCCCAATACCAAGGTTACTTTGCTACCTTTCGAAAGGAGCGTGCCTTCAGGAATCTCTTGGTGGTTTACTAATTGCTTAATGACGGTGTTAGGAGTAAGGCTTGGTATATAATGAATGCTGTCCAATATCAAGTCGTTTTGCTTTAACATTAATTCAGCTTGGCGAAGAGACTTGTCAAATAACTCAGGCATTCTTACTTGAGGTGTCGTCGATGAAGAAACAGTGACATATATCCTTCTGTCCTTTTTTACTTTTGATCCCGGTTCAGGGTATTGTTTCAAGACCGTCAACGGTTTTACATTTGCTTTGTAAACAGAGTCCTGGATGATATAATTTATTTTTTTTGAGCTCAGGAAACTTTTCATTTCGTTCACTTCCATACCTTCTAGTTTGGGCACAGTCACTGTTTCTCCATGATTACTGGCTGAAGGTAAGTACACATAAAAGAAACAGCACACAAGTATCATCGATGACACCACAATCAGTGTCCAATGTATCCAGATGTCTTTTACTTTTTGTGGTTTTAGAAGCGCCATGCTAAGCTTGTAAATGAGTTTGTTTTTGTCTCGCTATTCCAAATGTCAATATGTTATCAATGAAATCGTAAGGTCTATAACCGTTGATGGCTGTCTGATGGAAGATACAGGTGGCCGGTGTCATGCCTGGTAATGAATTCACTTCGATAACGATGGTTTCTACTTTGTTGTTGTCAAAGACTCTTACAAAAGCATCAATTCTCGCGTAACCCTGCACATTGAGGATGCGGCATGTTTTTTCCAATGTTGCTTTTACTTCTGCGGCAATGGCTTTGTAATCTGCTGCCTTTTTCGATAAAGCAAAACGAGCGGGGGTGATGTTTTGTCCTTCACCTGCTAAGAATTTTTCTTCCAGTGAAAGAATATCTCCGGTTGCTAATGCTTCCGAAGGTTCAAAGATTTCATATTGCAATTCTCCTTTGGCATCATAACGTGTCATGATACCTCCGGTAATCTCCAGGAAGTGTTTAGCGCCTTTAGCGGAAACTAATTCTTCTGCCAGGAAGAAATCCTTTTGAGGAAATTCTTCATTGGCTCTTATCTTTAATACGTCAGCACTTTCAGAACCTTGTAAGGCATCTTCTGCAAACATCAATTTGATGTAAGCTTTTAGTTCGGCTGCGTTTTTAATTTTCTTAACCGCTGAACTACAACCGTCATCTGCAGGTTTGGCGATCATGGGATAACCCAATGCATTTTCCAAAGAAGAAAGTAGTCCTTCTTTTTCCTTTACCCATTCAGCTTTGGTGACGAGCTTGCGTTTCGCTACGAGTATACCGTGTTTCTCCAGCAAGGTATTTGTCTCGTATTTATTGATCGTAATAGAAGAACTATCAGGCCCTGAACCGTTATAAGGCAGGTTGAATTTTTCTAATTCACGTTGTAGTGTGCCATCTTCTCCCGGGCGGCCGTGAAGGGCGATGAATACCGCATCGGCCATTTCGGATAATTCTGGTAATGAGATTTTCTTAGGTTCACTGATGACACGTGAAACATAACGTTTCGTCAGGTCTTTAGCTTCTTCCTGTATTTGTTCGATGACAGAATGTTTTTTGTATACCGCTTTTACTTTTTCACGGATGTCATCTGCATTGTCTTTCAACATGATGTTGACAGGCATCAAATACAATTCGATAGTATTAGAATCACCTGTTAAGAAGACAGGGATCGGTTCGTATTTTTCGCTTGAAGCAAGCTTCTCGTAAATGTTTCTCCCGCTTTCTACGGAGATATGTCTTTCAGACGAATAACCACCCATCACTACCGCTATACGTGTCTTGCGTGTTTCGCTGGACTGATCGGCATTGATCGTAGCGTCTAGTGTTGTTAATAAACGTTTCAACTTCGCTACTTTTTTACCACTGTGCATACGCTCCAGTAAAGAAGTACGAATGATGTACGTCAGGAATTGAGAAGGGTTCAAACCGATCTCTGCTGCCTGGTGGAAGAAGAAGGAGGAGGGCATCATCCCTGATGTCGTATTCGGATCGTTCAAAAAGATTTTACCGTCTTTTCCATAGAAACCATCGAGTCTGGCATACACATCAAAGTTCAATGCATCGAATAGTTTCTCACAAGACTTGCGAATGCGATTGATTTCTTCATTCGGTAAATCAATCGGCGTCACTTTACGTGACATACCCGGAAGGTATTTGGAACGGTAATCGAAAAGCTTCGTGTTTTTTACAATGCCGGTAGGAGGTAAGGCTAAGGCTTTACCGTTTTCATTGCGAACGACAATGCAAGAAAACTCTTCTCCATTGATGAAGGATTCTATGATGATGCTGTCTTCCGTATCTTCAGGTGATAAGAAGATTGTTTCACCGGATGTTTTGAAATGATCGTTTAAGAATTGCAGCAAGGCTTCAGGATGGTAGAAGACTTGACCTTGTGGAGTTTCTGCCGGAAAGCCTATGCCCTCACGTATATCTGTTAACTGTGCAAGGTGTGTTACTTTTTCTTTTTCATTTGCTGCTGTCCATTCTGCTTTTTCAATGCGGTGTATGAAAAAACTTTTTTCAATGGCTTTTGTAAATTCAGTCAATGAAGGTTTGGTCAATACGGAAATGCCGATGGAAGATCCCTGATGCGGTGCTTTCACGACAAAGGTTTCTCCAAGCTTCGTTGTAAGCGAAGTAAGGATATCTTGTTTGTTATGTGTTTGTTCCCACGTATCGCGCGACAGGGTAGTGAAAGCCGGGCCTTCGAAGCCTGCAGCAGTCATCAGTTTTTTCTGCACGAGTTTATCTATACCGATAGCAGACGGCAAGATGCCGGAGCCTGTATACGGAATACCTTGCCATTCTAAGATACCTTGTATGCTGCCGTCTTCGCCATAAGGTCCGTGCAAGGCAAGGAAAGCGAAGTCGAATAAGTCGTTGAATTCTGAAGGTTCAATTTTACGACCGACTTTAGCAATCAGTTCGTTCATTTCAGTGGCCGATAGTTTGCCTAAGGATTCAATATAAATTTGAAACCCATGCGCACTATTCGGAAGAAATTCAAAGGGAGGATAAAAATCACGTACCGTTCCTTTGTACAAGTATTGCCAGTCCAGTAAAATGAATTGTCCCAGACTGTCAACAAATACAGGGACGGGAGTGAATAGTTTTTTATTGAGGTTATCGTATACTGTACGTCCTCCTGCAAAAGAGATTTCTCTTTCACGAGAAGGGCCGCCGAAGAAAATGCCTATTTTCATGGGGTGTGTGGAATGCTACGTCTTAATTATTGATGGCGATTACGCCTTTGACTTCAGGAGCCATTTTACGAATGGCTTCTTCAACGCCTGCTCTCAATGTCATGGCGGACATGGCGCAAGAACTGCAATTGCCTAGAAGCTCCAGCTTCACATCGTTGTTGGCTGTCACCTCTAATAGCTTCACATCGCCACCGTCTGATTTGAGGTAAGGACGGATGCTGTCCAATGCTTTTTCTACGCGGTCAAATAATTCCTGATTGCTCACTGCTGTTTCCATGTTAGAGTTTTATTTCAACTTTCTGTGTTGCACTGTAATTGCTGTTGCGGATGGCGACTTGTTGTGCCACACGTTCGGCGAGGTGTTTAAAGGCATCGGCAGTAACGTCGTCAGACATCACATGGGGTTTGCCTGCGTCTCCACTTTCGCGAATGCCTTGTACCAGGGGAATTTCTCCCAGGAAGGCCACGTTGTTTTCTGCTGCCAGCTGTCTACCGCCTTCTTTTCCGAAGATATAGTATTTGCTATCAGGAAGTTCCTGAGGAGTAAAATAAGCCATATTTTCGACTACTCCCAAAATAGGAACGTTGATTTGTGGCTGCTTGAACATGTTGAGCCCTTTTCTGGCATCCGCCAAGGCCACTTTTTGAGGAGTAGTCACAATCAAGGCGCCTGTTACCGGTACGTTTTGTACCAGACTCAGGTGAATATCGCTGGTTCCCGGAGGAAGGTCAATCAATAAATAGTCGAGGTCTCCCCATTCTACATCTGCCAGGAATTGCTTCAAAGCAGAACTGGCCATAGGGCCTCTCCAAACTACAGCAGCCTCAGCCGGAGCTAAAAAGCCGATGGAGATCAGTTTAATACCGTATTGCAAGACCGGAATAATGACGTGTTTGCCATTTTCTTCTACAATGTTTGGTCTTACATCTTCCACGTCAAACATCACAGGGATAGAAGGACCGGAGATGTCCGCATCAATGATACCTACACTGGCACCCATTCTGGCTAAGGCAACGGCCAGGTTGCAAGTGACGGTAGACTTACCTACACCACCTTTACCGGAAGCCACGGCAATGATGTTTTTTACACCGGGAAGTAGGGGTTGGTTGTTGCGGGTACTGCTGACATCGGCAATAAGATTTACCGTCACCTGAAGTGAGGCATCTATTTTCTGTACAGCAGCCGTACAATTGTTTCTAATGAGTTCTTTTAGGGGGCAAGCAGGGGTTGTCAGAACAACGGTAAAAGATACTTTATTGCCTTCAACTTTCACATCCTTGATCATGTTCAGGGTGACCAGATCTTTCTTCAAATCCGGTTCCTCTACAGTGGACAAGGCCTTCAGTACGTCTTCGTTTGTAATTGTCATCTCGGGAGGCTATTTCTTTCGCAATATACGTTTTTTAGTGCTATATTTATCAACAATTTGAAGGGCAGAATAGTTGCCTTCCATGATTTTAATCCGAAGCAATTCTTTTGAATATTTCCCGGGAGACCATAGAGCAAGTCCAACAAGCGGTTGACATCGTGGAGGTGGTTGGCGATTTTGTAAGCCTTAAGAAAAAAGGGCATTACATGATGGCTTGCTGTCCTTTTCACAATGAAAAGTCCCCGTCTTTTTCTGTGACTCCCTCTAAAGGAATTTATCATTGTTTTGGTTGTGGCAAGTCGGGTGATTCGATCCAGTTTATCATGGATCATGAAACTTTTACTTTCGCGGAAGCCATTGTTTTTTTAGCCAACAAATACAATATTCCTGTTATCGAACTGGGCCGAAAGGAGGAAGATGTTCAGCAAGATACGGAGCGTGAAAGTATCCTGATCGCTTTGCAGTATGCCAACGATCATTATGTCCATAACCTTTGGGAAAACGATGAAGGCAAATCCATAGGACTGAGTTATTTCAGGGAACGAGGATTCATCGATCCCATTATCAAAAAATTTAATTTAGGGTATAGTCTGGATGCCTGGGAAGGTTTATTGACGAAGGCGTTAGCCGATCAGTTCAAACCGGAGATTATGCAGAAAGCCGGTCTGGCTTTGGCGCGTGAAAATGCCAACGACAGCACGAAGACCAAACTCTACGATCGTTTCAGAGGACGTGTGATGTTTCCCATACACAGCGTGGCAGGGAAAGTCATCGGTTTCGGAGCGCGTATTTTAACCAAAGAAAAAAATCAACCCAAATACCTCAACTCACCCGAAGGGGAGGTGTATCATAAGAGTAAAGTTTTATACGGAATCTTCCAGGCCAAAGTAGCTATCCGCAAACTGGACGAATGTTTTCTGGTAGAAGGCTATACCGACGTGGTGTCGTTGCACCAGGGCGGCATCGAACATGTGGTGGCTTCATCCGGTACGGCATTGACGGAAGACCAGATCAAACTGGTGCGTCGCTACACGCCTAACATTACATTATTATACGATGGAGATAACGCAGGTATGAAAGCTGCTTTGCGTGGTGTTGATTTGATCCTGAAGGAAGAAATGAATGTCAGTGTCGTCGTTTTGCCTGATCAGGAAGATCCGGACAGCTTCGTGCGCAAGCTGGGTGGGGAAGGCATGATGGAATACATCAAGCAGAACAAAAAAGATTTTATCACGTTCAAAGCGGGCTTGCTCAGCGAAGAAGCAGGACGTGATCCGTATAAGAAAGCAGCGGTCATCAAAGACATTGTAGAAAGCATCACACAAATCAAAGACGGCATCAAGCGTGCGGTATTCTTTAGAGAATGCAGTCGCTTGCTGGATGTGGATGAGCAGGTCTTGATTTCTGAATACAATAAGTTGGTGTATGCCGGTCGTAAGAATGGACAAGGTCAACAACCTCCTTCTTCGGAAACGCTGGAAGAAGCCCTTCTCGAACAACAAACAGAAATCCAGGAACAGTCATTTGATTATACCACTGAACTGGTAAAGAGAGAAGAAGAGTCTACGATTACGTTGTTGTTGAATTACTTTGACGAACTCATCGGTGAAAATTTATCTCTGGGAAGTTATATCCTGGGTGAGTTGGATGAAATTTCTTTTCAAGTGCCTGTTTACAACAGCATGGTAAAAGAGATGACAGAACGTTTGAGTAAAGGAGAAGCGGTAGGGAGTTTGTATTTTATCAAACATCCGGATGCCGCTATCCGCAAAGAGTCTATACGCTTGCTATCCAGTTCTCATGCCGTATCCGCCAATTGGGAAAAGTTTCATATCATTGTTCCTACAGACAAAGATTTATTGTCTACGATGACACCTCGTTCGGTCTTGCGATTGAAAAGAGTGGCTATTCGTTTGATGATGGATGAAATCATGTCGAAGATTAAAGTAGAAAAGGAAGACAAAACCGTCATGGACCTTCAACTGCAGATGAGGGAAATGAAAAAAATATCAGATCAAATCAATGGACTGTTGGGGATAGTTGTTGGATAACGTATGGCAAGGATAGCAGTAAATACCCGGTTGTTGTTGGAAGATAAGATGGAAGGCATCGGATGGTTCGCTTACGAAACATTGAAGCGCATCACAACGGATCATCCCGAACATGAATTCATTTTTATATTTGACAGACCTTACAGTAAGAAATTTATATTTGCCAATAATGTAAAGCCTGTAGTGCTCTTTCCTCCAGCCAGGCATCCGTTCTTATACCTCATTTATTTTCATTGGGTACTGCCCATTTATTTATCGTTCAAGAAAGTCGATTTATTCATTTCACCGGATGGCATTATTCCATTGAAATTATCGGCACCGGTATTGAATGTTATTCATGATATTAATTTCGAACACCGTCCCCAAGATTTACCTTTTTGGCACCGCTGGTTTTATACCCGTTATTACAAACGTTATGCGCATGCCTGCAATCGATTGGCTACGGTGTCTGAATACTCCAAGCAGGATTTGGTAAAGACTTATGGCATTGATCCGGATAAGATCGATGTGGTGTACAATGGTGCCAATGAAAAATATGCGCCATTGGATGAAGAAGCACAGCATAAAGTAAGACATCGCTATGCCAATGGCAGGCCTTACTTTGTTTACGTGGGTTCTATCAATCCCCGTAAAAATATTGCCAACTTATTGCGCGCCTTTGATACTTTCAAAAAAGAAATAGCCGGTGATATGAAACTGGTTTTGGTCGGCAATAAAATGCAAGACAACTCAGAAGTCAATGACGTATACATGCAGATGATACACAAGCAAGATGTTTTATTTCTTGGACGAGTATCTACTTCTGACTTAAAAGATATTTTAGCTTCGGCTTATGCACTCACATACGTTCCTTTCTTTGAAGGATTTGGAATACCGATCCTGGAAGCGATGTATTGTGAGGTACCGGTGATTACGTCCAATACGACATCCATGCCTGAAGTAGCAGGACATGCAGCGCTGTTAGTAGATCCCAATTCGGTAAAAGCGATCAAAGAAGCCATGGTAGAAGTTTACAGCAACCATGAGCTTCGGAAAGAATTAATTAAAAAAGGAAAGTTGCAACGTAAAAAGTTCTCATGGGATTTAACAGCCGATAAATTGTGGCTGTCCATAGAGAACGTATTGCAACAGAAATAATAGTTTTTAAGCTTAATGAAAGTTCTCCAACTTTGTTTTAGAGTACCCTTTCCTCCACATGATGGTGGCGCCATTGCTATGTATGACATCATGTATGGTTTGTCTAAAAAAGGACATGAAGTGCATGTATTGGCAGTGAATACACCTAAGCATTTTCAAAAAGATGATGTATTAAAAGATATCGCAAAAGTCAAAACTGTTTTCATAGACACTACAATTTCTCCGGTTGATGCGTTTTTAAATTTATTCAAAAGCATTCCATACAATTTGGAACGCTTTGTTTCAAAGGATTTTGAAAACGCCCTGATTGAACTGTTACAAAACAATTCTTTTGATATCATTCACGTAGAGGGGACATTCGTAGCGTATTACATCGATGTCATCAGAACGTATTCCAAGGCACCTGTTGTGTTGCGTGCACATAACGTGGAATACCTGATCTGGCAGCGCTTGGCGCGCAACGAGAAGAATCCCTTAAAAAAGATTTACCTGAATTTACTGTCAAGCAAATTGAAATCGTTTGAGAAAAAGTATTTCTCTAAATACGATGTCATTGCCGGCATTACACAAGAAGACAATCAACGTTTAAATGAATTAGGTGTGAATACTCCGAAGGAATTCATTCCGGCGGGAGTACAGCTTAATCGTTTCCTTATTGATCCTACTATAAAACCTAAACCGAATTCCATGTTCATCATCAGTTCGCTGAACTGGCTTCCGAATCTGGAAGGACTCGAATGGTTTATAAAAAAGGTTTGGCCTGAAGCCAAGAGAAAAAATCCATTATTGGAATTACACATCGCTGGAAAAGATACACCGGAATCAGTTCAACAATTGGCCGGTAACGGAATCTTTGTTCACGGTTATGTAGCCGACGCTTCTGTTTTCATGCAGCAATACGATCTCATGTTGGTGCCTTTGCTTTCCGGTGGCGGTATGCGATTGAAGATCATTGAAGGAATGGCTTTAGGGAAATGTATTCTGACTTCTAATATAGGTGCAGAAGGCATCGCTTGTGAATCCAACAAAGACATTCTGAAGTTTGATGAAGCAGAAGAATGGATCGCTATTTTATTAGACTATTTTGCAAATACCAATAAGTATGCATCTATTGGTCCTAATGCGCGTCAGGTCATTATGGAGCAATACGACAACGATAAAGTGGTAGATCGCTTGGTTACTTTATATAAACGTTTGTTAAACCGTTCATGATCGTACTTCAAATCATATTTTGGTTGTGTTGGTTATTGGTGGTGCATAGTTATGTACTGTTTCCTTTGATCTTGTCCGTGTTGACCGGTCAAAAGAAAAATAATGCGATCGTCTATTTGACTACAGAAGATTTACCGCATGTTGATATTTTGTTGGCTGTGTACAATGAAGAAGTAGTCATTGATAAGAAAATACAATCGACGTTTGAAACAAATTATCCGTTGGATAAGATTCACTTTTACATTGGCTCAGACAATTCTACTGATGCGACCAATGCGATCATTGAACGTTACAAAGCTAAATACCCTCAGTTGTCGTTGACTGTTTTTGCAGGACGTACCGGAAAGCCGAACATCATCAACGAACTCGTGGAGAACTCTTCTTCTCCAATATTGGTTCTTACGGATGCGAACGTGTTCTTTTATCCGGAGACCATTTACGAATTGGTCAAACATTATAAGAACAATGAAATTGCAGTTGTAGGAGGAAATTTAATCAATGAGCACCACAGCAAAAAAGGTATTGCGGTGCAAGAAAACGAATACCTGAAGAGGGAGAATCATATCAAGTACCAGGAAGGCATATTGTGGGGGGCGATGATCGGCGCCTTCGGTGGCTGTTTTGCCATTAGACGGGAAGAGTATAAACCGGCTCCTGCAACTCATATTGTTGACGATTTCTATATCTCGATGAGTGTTTTTAAAAATCATAAAAAGGCCATCAATGAATTGTCAGCTGTATACTACGAGGACATTACAGATAAAATAAAGGAAGAGTTTCGAAGAAAAGTAAGGATCTCTATCGGCAATTTCCAGAATTTAAGGTCACTGAAGTCCATATTGTGGCCATTGACCTCCGGATTGGCCTTTAGTTTCATCTCTCATAAAATCTTACGTTGGCTTGCTCCCATTTTTATTATTACCGCTTTACTGGTAAATTTGTTCTTGTTGCCGTTACATGATATCTATAAATTGACATTGGTTGGTCAGTTGGCTTTACTGATTGTTCCTTTTGTAGACGACTTGTTAAAAAAAGTAAATGTGCACCTCAGCTTGCTGCGTTTCGTTTCACATTTTTATGTGATGAACTTAGCGCTGCTGATTGGATTGGTCAATTATATGACCGGAGTAAAAACAAACATTTGGAAACCTACAGAACGGAATACGTGATATGCTGGATAAAATAGAAGAAGCAATAGAAGACATCAAACAAGGCAAAGTGGTGATCGTAGTAGACGATGAAGACCGTGAGAACGAAGGTGATTTTATTTGCGCCGCGGAAAGTGTAACGCCGGAGATCATCAACTTCATGGCACGTTATGGACGAGGATTGATCTGTGCCCCTTTGATTGATGACCGTTGCGATGAATTGAATTTACCATTGATGGTAGGTACAAACACGGCTACACATGAAACTCCCTTTACCGTATCGGTAGATTTATTGGGTCATGGTTGTACAACAGGTATCTCTGCTTCTGACAGAGCAAAAACAATCAAGGCATTGGTGGATCCCAATACCAAGCCGGAAGAGTTAGGCAGACCCGGACATATCTTTCCTTTGAGAGCAAGAAAAGGTGGTGTACTGCGTAGAGTAGGACATACCGAAGCCGCTATTGACTTGGCTCGTCTTGCCGGGTTTCAGCCTGCGGGTGTTTTGGTAGAGATCATGAGTGAAGACGGCACAATGGCTTTGATGCCTGAGCTGAGAGAGATTGCTGATAAATTCAATTTGAAATTAATCTCTATCAAAGATTTGATCGAGTACCGTTTGAAGCATGAAACATTGATCAAGCGTGAAATCGGTGTGGACATGCCGACAGAGTTCGGAGACTTTGATCTGATTGCTTTTACACAAATCAATACGGGTGAGATACATTTGGCCTTGATGAAGGGCGAATGGACAGCAGACGAAGCCGTTATGGTGCGTGTGCATTCTTCTTGTATGACCGGTGACATCTTCGGTTCTTGCCGTTGTGACTGCGGTCCGCAATTGCACAAGTCGATGGAGTTGGTGCAGAAAGAAGGTAAAGGAGTGATCTTGTACATGAACCAGGAAGGAAGAGGAATCGGTTTATTGAATAAATTAAAAACCTACAAACTTCAGGAACAAGGATTCGATACCGTAGAAGCTAATTTGCAATTGGGCTTCAGAATGGACGAACGTGATTACGGAGTAGGGGCGCAGATCCTGAGAGATTTGGGTATCAGTAAAATCAGATTGATCACCAACAATCCTAAGAAGCGTGCAGGTCTTATTGGATATGGTCTGGAGATTGTCGAAAATATTCCATTGGAGATTGCTCCCAATAAACACAACGAGTCTTATCTGTTGACAAAAAGAGATAAGATGGGACATCAGATTTTGAAAAAGAAATAATACATGGCTAAGCCACTTATATTAGTAGTAAATGATGACGGCATTACTTCTCACGGTATTCGTACCTTGATTGAAGTAGCCAAAGAGTTGGGTGATGTATTGGTCGTTGCTCCGGACAGTCCGCAATCGGGCATGGGACATGCCATTACCATTGGTGAATCCTTACGCTTGGATCCTAGTGATATCTATGAAGGAGTGGAAGCCTACCAATGTTCAGGCACTCCGGTAGATTGCGTCAAGCTGGCCAAACATTATGTGTTGAAGGGCAAGCAACCTGATTTGGTAGTCAGTGGCATCAACCACGGCAGCAATTCTTCGATCAGCGTATTGTATTCCGGTACGATGTCTGCTGCGATAGAAGCAGCCATAGAAGGTATACCGGCCATCGGTTTTTCATTGTGTGACTATTCACCGATGGCGGAGATGAGTCATATCAAAAAATTTGTGAAACAAATCATGGAGAATGTATTGCAAAAAGGTGTACCGGAAGGCATCGCCTTGAATGTGAATTTCCCTGCTTACTCCAAGCAACATCCGATCAAAGGCATTAAGATTTGCCGTCAGGCTTTGTCCAAATGGCAGGAAGTATTTGAAGAGAGAAAAGATCCGCACGGCAGACGTTATTTCTGGATGAGTGGTCAATTTGAAAACGAAGATAAGGGCGAAGACACGGATGAAGTGGCTTTAGCGAATCACTATATTTCTATTGTACCTTGTTCCTACGATATGACAGCGCATCATAGCATCAGTAGATTGAATAAGGATTTTATCAGTTAGGCTGATCGGTTTATCAAATCATTAACACATGTTTGTTTTGAGACTTTTTGTTTTTTTTATTCTTCTATATTCAACGACAGTCTTTGGTCAGGCCGCTAAAGATTCTCTGGTGCGTTTTTCTGACTTGAATTTCACCTCCAACCAGGAAAGACAACTGTTTACGACGTACCTTCAAAACAAGGATACTTCCGTTTTATTGGATTTATTTTTGATTCCTTCCAATCCATCCAAGACCATTAGTAAAAAAGTGTCTTTGGATAAAATAAACGAGTGTGTCAATTACATTGAGGCTAACTTTAATTCTGCCAAAACAAATGCGAAAAGAACAAAACTCATTTATGATTATGTTCACAAATCGTTGTTGAAGGTCTATAAGTTGGACAATGCATTCAGTGATGTTTTTATTTCCGGCGAGTACAACTGTGTTTCAGCTTCTGCACTCTATGCTTTTATTTTTTCTAAAACGAATGTTCCTTATGCGATTAAGGAAAAACCTACACACGTATACTTGTTTGCCTATCCCAATGCCGATAAAATTTTAATAGAGACTACGAGTCCTGACTTTGGATATTATCAGTTCAGTAGTCAGTTCGTTGATAAATATGTTCAGCAGTTATACAATTCCAAACAGATCAGTAAAGAAGAGTACGACTCACAAACAGTGAATGATCTGTTTAATAAGTATTTCTTCACCGATAAAGATATTTCATTGCGACAATTGCTGGGACTTCAGTTTTTTAACTTCGGGATATTTTCTTCCGACAAGAAAGACTACAAACAAGCATTGGAATGGTATAAGAAGGCCTATCTTATTTATCCTTCGAAGAAAACGTATTTCATCATGCAGAATGCTTTGTATGAACAATTGAGTAATACGAAGTACAAAGAGTTCTCAGATGTTTCTAATTTTTTAATGTTGCTGCGTTATGCCGAACAGGAAGGTCAGGAATCTAATCGGAATGATGTGTTGAATGAATTCATAAGAATAAAAGATGCACAGCTCGTCAATGCAAACGATATGGCTTTGTTCAAAAAAAGCTATCAACTGATCGCAGCAGATATTAAAGACAGTGTTTCGAAGGCGGATATTAGTTTTGTTTATTGGTATGAATTGTCCAGGGTCGCCACCTTAACGAGTAAGAATGACAGCATTGATCATTACTTATATGAAGCTTATAAATTGAAACCGACAAACGTGGATTTAAGGTCTTTGATTACACATCGTGCCTTGAATAAATTATCCAACTATTCCGATGCTAAAAAAGTATACAGTGATTTAGCAGCCAGTATTGAAAAATATCCTTTTTTGAAAGAGCATGATAATGTCAATGAGATCATTAGTAATTGCTATCTGGATTTGAGTT
The DNA here is from genome assembly GCA_028288405.1 of Chitinophagaceae bacterium. Lineage (GTDB taxonomy): Bacteria > Bacteroidota > Bacteroidia > Cytophagales > Cytophagaceae > JACMQM01. The sequence continues at coordinate 33,125 of JAQBNS010000061.1, read as the reverse complement.
TTCAAGCCTTCGCTCAACAGAAATCTTCTAAAGGAGAAGAGTACATGAAGTTGTTTGAAAACGGTGTCACAGAAAATACATTGGCCAGTATCAATCAACGTTATGTGGAAAGGACCTACAGCGAAGCTTGCGCCTATTATTACAGAATAGGAAATAAAACGAAAGCCAAAGCCGTCTTGCTACAAGGACTGAAATACGCTCCGGATAATTTTGGATTAAATGAAAGACTTCGCCAAATCCATTAGTAAGCGTTAAAAGTAATTGTTAAGGGAAACTCTGATTTTTTTTGTTTTGATATACAGATTACCCATTTCAGTTTCTTTAGTCGCAATAATATTAAGATCAGACATTTCGTATTCTCCAGGGTACACTAAATACCTTCTTTGGTAATAACCATTGTCATTGACATTAAGCAGGTCATAATATTTACTCTTGTCAAAATACTTATTCTCCCTTAATTGTCCTTCGTATAATTTGATATCCGATGAAGAAGCAATATTAAATACATATTTATAAGATTGCTTCAACGCCAATGTGTTTTCTTCTTTGGTAAAAATAGCAAAATCGTTGTTGATCACTTCGCCGTCTTTGGTAAATTCCTGTAGTCCGACAGCGGGATCTCCCTGGTCAAAGAAAGCAATGTATTTTACCTGCCCGTTGTCATAGTACTCTTTGTTTTCACCCTGCATTTTATCCTGGCTGTAATTATAGGTGAATTCAGGTTTGCCGTTTTTGTAGTATTGTGTATACATGCCATGCTTCAAACCATTTTGAAAATAACGTTCTGTTTCTACATTTCCATTTTTATAGTAGTACTTGTAGAGACCGTTTCTTTTACCTCCTTTGTACGTTTCTTCCGCTTTCATTTTTCCATTTTCAAAAAAATGTTTGCGTACACCTTCCAATTCGCCTTTAACATAATGCGCGTCTGTTTTAACGTTGCCATTGGAATAGTATTCCAGGTAAGGCCCGTTCAATACGCCGTCTTTGTATTCGGCTACTTTTTTGAGCGCCTGTCCGTTTCCTATTTCATAATATTCTTTGAGCACACCATTTTCTCCGTCAAACTTGTTCGAACAAGAGCTGATCAAAAAAACGCTTACCATGAGTAAGCAAAGTAAAATACGATTCATAAAAAGAGATTAAAGTACAAAGGTAATACGTATTCAGGAATAGTCCGGCTAGACTTGAGCTGCAGGAGCTATTTTTTACTTTTTACCTCCTTGAAAATTTTAGCCGTGCTATTCAATTTTGAAGGGACCGGCAATTCCAGTTTAAAGGCTTTGTTTAACTTTTCAATAAAATAGGTAGCCAGTAAAGGAGATTCTTTTTCAACGTTTTGATGCACGAAAAAGTAAACGTCCTGCAACCCTTTTTTCTTCCATACTTTAAGGCGTTCGATCCATTCGTCCAATCGGGCATAGTCACTTTCATGATTGGCTCCGACATAGCGTATAAAAGCTGTTGGGCTAGTCAACCGCATGTGCAAAATATCCCTTCTGCCGGCTGTATCTACGATGATATTGGTCTTGCCATAGTCTTCCATGAGTTGATACACTTGAGCGGCTGTCTTCTGGTCTTCAAACCATTCTGCATTTCTTAATTCAATGGCTAATGGCACTGCTTTGGGAAATTCTTTCATGAATTTTTCCAATCGGTCTATATCTTTAGGTTTGAAGTTGTCGTGCATTTGCAGAAATGTCATACCGAGTTTATCTTCAAACAAAACTACCGCATCGCAGAATTCTTCTACAGGCTTTTTTACTTCAATCAATCGTTTGAAGTGGCTTATCGTATTGGGAATCTTCGGGAAGAATTTAAAACCTTTAGGTGTTTTGGCGGCCCATGTTTTTACTTGCTCTTTGGAAGGAGAACTGTAAAAAGTGGCATTCAATTCTATGCTGTTGAATTGGGTAGAGTAGTAAGCCAACTCATCTTTGGTTCCTTTCGGATAAAAGTTTTTAAGATCGGTTTTATTCCATTTGGCACAACCGACATAGATTTTAAAATTGTCCTTGTCTTTGTATTTGGCCAGTACCTTTGCTGTATCCTTATGGTCTGCAGGTAAGGTAAAATCAATTGTTTCAGGGGCATCTACTTTTCCAAACTGCATACCGGTTGGGTTTGATTACACAGGTAATTCTTCCAAATCGTAATCATTCCCTTTTCCAAATTGTATTAAATCATTCAGTTGATATTCTTCCAGACTGGATAAATCTTTCAATCGAAAATTATTATCAAACAAGGCTTCAATAACTGAAAATTCAAATCGCTCTCCGTGATTCACTAAATAATATTTTTTTCCTACACGGAGTACGTCTATTGAAATAGGCATGATTAAAACTGAAATGTATGTGCTAAATATACAGTTTTTTTATTTACAGCGGATTATTTGTATAGTTTATTGCCATAGCGGGTATTGAAATATTCTTCGTAATCGTCAACACTATGTCTGATTTTATTGGAAGGCGTTTTTCTGTTTTCCTGTTTTTCTTTTTTAAATCCGCGTCTTGATCCCATTTTCTCAAAGCCACCTGTCGTTGCATCAAAATTTCTCATAGGTACTAGTTGGGTTAAGGATTACTTTTTATCGGACTGATTGCCTGGTTTGGTTTGCTGATTCTTTTTAGAATCAGGACTCTCCAACGGATATTGTACTTGTGGAGGAACAGGGGTCTGTACACTTGTTTTCTTGTCAGAAGCTGATTGGGCTTTGTTTTTTTTCTCTGCAGTTTTCATGGCTCATCTGTTTTGAGAAGTAGATGTTTGAAATTCATGCCATTTTTTAAAAAGTATTGTAAATGACTATAAAGGCTTGATTAGAGAATGTAATTAAAATTGTTAGGAGATAATTATACGCAATTGAGTAGTGGATTCTACACTGGAGATTTCATTAAAGAATGTTCTGTCAGGGATTGATGATTGAAAAGCAGACTTTCTGGATGAGTATAATGGAGTTCCCTCCGGGCCGGGCTTTCGCCACTCGCTTTCCCGCTGAAAAAGCGGGAAGAGCTCAGACAATGGCTCAATCCCTAACGCAATAAGAAAACTTAAAAATGTATTTGTAATTACTTAGGCAAAGAATTATGTATACCAAATTGAATCTCGGCATTGCTTAAGTCATTGGCGAGAACAACATATCCTTTAGGTGTTTTCCAGTAAGAAGTAGTGGACGTGTAATTGTCTTCTTCTACTTTGGGTGTTTGAGCTTCACCGTATTTGTCGTTGTAAAATGCTTTGATCTCGTTGTATTTTTTTTCTGCTTCTTTCATGTCCATAATCGGAACAGAAACATCATAGCTGTATAAAGAATCGTTTTTAAAATGGAAAACGCATTTTGCTTTTTGTCCAAACAAATCCGTTTCCGACATGCCTTCTACAAATCCTTTGTCTGCTAGTTCTGCACTGCGGTTCTCTGCGCGCACACCTTTGAAATCAGGCAACATGGCTTCAATCGTTTTATAGCTGGCACCCATGTTGAGTTTCTCCGGCATAGAAATTACGCTTTCATCTGTGGTACTGAAGTTCCATTGTTTTACGGTACCGGTAGATTGCTTCAGGCTGTCTTTGTTAAGGGTATCAGGTCTCACCAAAAGAGAAGAATCAATTGGGGGATTGTTTGATCCATCGTCTATTTCATCGCTACAAGAAGAGAGTGCGATAACAGACAGGCTAAGCAGCAGAAAATAAGAATACCATTTCATAATAAAGGATCTACGTCGATGGTGATGTATATGTTTCGAAATTCTTTGGAGCTCGTAATGTCCTTTGCCTTTAAGGCGATGATTTGCTTATTTAAAGGCATCTCCCGGTTGTTTCTTTCCAATTTAATTAAAATATCCTGTATATAATAATTCCTTATTTTATCTATGGCAGGGGCTTCAGGCCCCAATACTGTGGCGTCTTTCAATTGTTTTCTTAATTCTCCTGCCAATAATTTCGAGGCTTTGAGTGTCAGTGATTTATCCTGTCCTTTGACGACCAGCTTGATTAAGCGGGTAAAAGGCGGATAATGCAGCATTTGACGGTCGTGCAGCTCTTCGTTGGCAAAGCCATTGTAATCATTGGTGTTCGTCCATTTAAACAATGGATGTTTAACGTCGTATGTTTGAATCAATACTTTTCCCTGCTGACTTTTTCTTCCTGCTCTACCACTGACTTGTACAAGGGTTTGGAAGCTTCGTTCAACGGAACGGAAATCAGGAAAATTCCACATCCGGTCTGCATGATAGATGCCTACCAGTTCTACGTCTTCGAAGTCAAGGCCTTTGGTTACCATCTGTGTGCCGACCATGATACCTGCTTCTTTATTTTGGAAAGCCGTGATGATGCGCTGAAATCCGTTTTTACTTCTCGTCGTATCCTGATCCATACGAATGACGTTGGTTTCAGGAAAGAGTTGTTTTAAATCTTCTTCAATTTTTTCTGTTCCTGTGCCTTGTGTACTCAGGTGTGTACTTCCACACACTTTACAACCGGGGGGAATGCTTTCCGAATAACCGCAGTAGTGGCAACGCAGTTCGTGTTTGTAAGCGTGTACGGTCAAACTTACCGCGCAGTGAGGGCACTGGGATACATGCGCGCAATCCTGGCATTCGAGTACCGGTGCATAGCCTCGTCTGTTTTGAAAGATGATGACTTGTTTATTCGCTTTGAGTGTCTCCTGTATTTCTTTGATGAGTACAGAAGAAAAACCCAACTGTTCGGTTTTGAATTTTTTCTCCCGCTTCATGTCAATCACTTGTACCGCCGGTAAAGTGGCATCGCCGTAGCGTTCGCTCAATTCTACCCAACCGTATTTCCCAAGATGTGCATTGTAATAGGAATCAAGTGAAGGAGTAGCGGAGCCCAATACCGTAAAGGCATTGTACATAGAAGCCAGGTACAAGGCCGAATCCCGGGCGTTATAGCGTGGCGCGGGATCTTGTTGTTTATAAGACGATTCATGTTCCTCGTCTACGATGATCAACCCTAAGTCCGTAAAAGGAAGAAAGATGGAAGAACGCACACCGACAATGAATTTTGTTTTTTCATTCAGGATATTGTTCCAGATTTCTACACGTTCGTTATCGGAAAATTTAGAATGGTAAATGCCCATTTCTTTTCCAAAGAACTTCGCCAGTCTGTTCATCAATTGTGTCGTAAGCGCGATCTCCGGCACGAGTAGCAAAGCTTGGTGGCCTTGCTCCAATTCTTTTTTAATAAGGTTGATGTAGATTTCTGTTTTACCGCTTCCGGTTACGCCCTGCAACAAAACAGTTTTCTTTTCTTCCTGCAGCGTAAAAATTTTATCGAGTGCTCGTTGCTGCGGATCGGAAAGATCTGGCGCTTCAGCATGGGTGAAATCAAAGTTTAACCGATCTGTAACAAAATTATATTCTTCCATCAAACCTTGTTTGATCAGGGTTTTCAGGGAAGACTCAGAAATGCTTTCTCCTAGTAATGTTTTTTTATCTGTGCCCAGCGTATTGAGTTCTGGTTTATTCAGCACCGGCACCAGACGCAAGAAGGTTAGCAATACTTCTAACTGCTTGGGTGTCTTCTCTAATTTCTCAAACCATTCTTGTAGTTTATCTTCAACGATTACTGCATTGACCAGACGAACTCTCTTCTCCGTTTTGTGTTTGTATTTTTCTTTAACCTGTTCGTACAGTATAATGGCTTTCTTCTCGAGCAACGATTTTACGACAGGATGTGCACTGCTTCTTTTCAACACTTTGGCTGCTTCTTCAAAGGAAATGGTTTTGTCTTTTAATACCGTAGCCAGTACCATTTCTTGTGCGCTCAACGATTCGAAGTCTTCAAACTCAGGATGTAATTCTAAAAAAGATTCGCTGTTTAATTTTAATCCCGAAGGCAGTGCAGCTTGTAAGACTTCGCCTTCGCTGCAACTGTAGTATTGAGCTACCCATTCAAAGAAACGCAGCTGTCTGCTTGTAATGGAAGGCGAGAGATCCAATACATCCAAAATCTCTTTGGGTTCGTAATGAGAGGGCGCCTGCTCGTGCGTATGTTTGACTACGCCGGTGATGAGTTTTCTTTTTCCAAAAGGCACAAGTACCCGGACTCCCTCAATGACCTGGTCTTGCAGGAATAAAGGAATCTGATAAGTAAATGTTCCGGGTAAGGGAAGAGGTAAAAGTATTTCGGCGAACAAAATAAATTATTGGGTAATGATCTGCACATTAGGCAGCATTTTTTTAGCTTCTTCAAAAACCGTCTTATTCCATTCCGGATGATCTCTCAAATCCAGAATTTTTAAGCCGGGTAATTGTTTCAATACAGCAGGAACCTTGGCCATGTAGCGTGTACCGGCAAGATTCAGGTAGGTCAGATTTTTCAGGTTGGCTAATTCGGGCGGTAAAGTCCCGAATTTGTTAAAAGATAAATCCAGGCACTGCAAATTTTTCAATTGCGTAACTTCCAAGGGAAGTGTCGTCAATTTCTGCATGGAGAGGTCCAGTTTTTGAATGGTTTCCTTTTGTTGCAAGGCTTCGCTTAAACTGGAAACAGTTTCAGCAGACGTGCATACGTCTGAAAATTCTTGTGCGTTAGATACGGTGTAAGACAAAAACAAAATGAAGAAGGCGAACAGGAATGTTGCTGTGCTAATTTTTTTCATAGTGACTCTGAATAAGGGTTAAAGCCTCGTTTACATTCGCTACCGGACGCAGACAAGCTGCGTTGTTGCATATATAAATATACGTTTTTTCATCCGGAGTTCCACGATTTTCCAATAGAGGGATTTGGTTATCCGCTGATTTTGAGCCGGTAACTATTTTGAAAGGCAGGTAAGAATGATTCAGCTGGGCTACAAATTCAAGGGCTTGAGGTCCAACTACTACGACTTCCAGAAAAGGTTCTTTGATCCACAAGGCAAGCGTCGCCCAGTTGGTGAGGTAACTGCTTTCCGTTTTAATGAGGTGACTGATGCGCTGACACATGGATGTTGACGCTTGTATCCATTCTTCGTAGAGGTAGAAATGGCCTAGCTGAAACAAACATTTAGCGATGCCGGAATTGGAAGAAGGAATCACATTGTCAAAGATTTCTTTTTTGCGCGCAATCAAATCGGTGGATGCAGTAGAAGAATAAAAGAAGTAACCTTCAGCTTCATCGTAAAATTCGTTGAGCGCAGTATTCATCAGATCCTTCGATGCATGCAGCCAGCGCGGTTCTAACGTTGCTTCATGCAAAGCAATAAAACCTTCGATCACGTAAGCATAATCGTCCAGAAAACCGGGACTTTTCTTTCCGCCTTTTTTATAAGAATGCGAAAGATGAGATTTGCCCATTAAATATTTTTCAATGAAGTAGGCATTATCGATAGCGAGCTTTAAGGCTTGTTCACTTCCTGAAGCTTTGTGCCAATCAACCAATCCTTTTAACATCAACCCATTCCAGGAAGCAATTTGCTTATCGTCCAGAAAGGGCCTTGGACGATGGCTGCGTAGCGACAATAGTTTACTGTAAATTTCTGTTCTTCTTTTGTAAAAGTAGGCGGGCTCCAATTTGCAGTCTTTGATAAACCCTTCATCAAAGCGTTGACGGAATAAAATGTTATGGCCTTCCCAATTGCCTTCTTCTTGTATGGAAAAATATTCCAGCCAAATATCGGCTTCCGGAGAGAAAACGGGTATAAGTTCTTCTAATGTCCACACATAAAATTTTCCTTCTTCACCTTCAGAGTCCGCATCCAGCGCAGAGTAGAAACCACCTTCTGCTGTGGTCATTTCTCTGGCTAACCATTCTACGGTTTGGTCGGCGACTTCTTTGAAGTTACGGTCTTGGGTGAGTTGATAACCGTGACTGTATAAACTTAAAAGCTGACCATTGTCGTACAGCATTTTTTCAAAATGCGGAGCCAGCCATTCCCCGTCGGTAGAGTAGCGTGCAAAACCTCCTCCTGCCTGATCGTACAGACCGCCCATAGCAATTCGATGAAGGGTGAGGAGTGTTTGGTCCAGTGCGGCTTGCTTGCCTGTTGCATAATGGTAGCCCAGTAAAAACTGCCAGATAGAAGGCATGGGAAATTTAGGCACTTTGTCGAGTCCTCCCCAGACGGTATCAAACTGACGATCCAGGCGGGTATAGGCTTCCTCGATGATGCCATCATCAATGGGCTTCGGTGCGTTGATGCCGTATTTTTTAATTTCTGAAGCTTGTATGGTATTGGCAAAACCGTCAGCAGATTTTTCTAAGTCTTCACGGTGTTCTTTGAACGCATTCGATACTTGACTAAGAATATGTATCCAATGGTCTTTTGGGAAATAAGTGCCTCCGTAAAACGGTTTTTTATCCGGTGTCAGGAATACGTTCAAGGGCCAGCCACCCCTGATGTTCATGGCTTGTACGGCATCCATATAGATCTGATCAAGGTCTGGTCGCTCTTCACGATCCACTTTGATGCAGACGAAATGTTTATTCATCCACTCGGCTACCTCGGTATCTTCAAAGGACTGTTTTTCCATCACATGGCACCAGTGGCAGGAAGAATAACCGATGCTGATGATGATTGGCTTATCTTCGGTGATGGCCAGTTGTAACGTTTCATCGTTCCAGGGTTTCCAGTCTACCGGATTGTAAGCATGCTGCTGCAGGTAAGGACTACTTTCATGGATCAGTGCATTAGAAGGGTGATTCATGTTAGGCATGACGTTGAATGGTTTGTTTTAGTTCCTCGATTTCCTGAGACACATCAATTTTGTGTTGGATGTGCTCCAGTTCTTGCAAGGTCTGTTCCAGAAATTTTTTATAGGCATTCCCTTTCTCATAAAAAGGTTTGTGCAGGATATTTTGTCTGATTTGTTTCCATTGATGCACGGTCTGATCCGTGTGTTTATCAAAGAAAGTGTGACGAAATTTTTCCCAGATGTATTCCACCGCTTGCTCATTGGGGTGTACCAGATCTTTGGTATAAAAACGGTAATCGCGTAAATCGTCTAATACAATTTCATAAGCCGGGAAATAATGAAGTTTGGAATAAACATTACTCAATTGATGACAAAGCAGACGCAAGGCCGCTTTGCTGATTTGATTTTCTTCCAGACCATCTTTCGTATGGCGTACCGGGCTTAGTGTAAGAATAACCTGACAATGGGGGAAAGTCTCGAACAACAGGTTCAAGGCATCCTGGAAGACTTTTGACAATTCATCGAAAGGCGAGAGTTCTTTTTGAAAGAGTGCAGTACTTTGTTTATGGCAATTTGCAACGATGGTGTTTTCGCTCAATAACCGGTAGACCCAGGCTGTGCCCAAGGTAATGAGGAATACCGAATCCGGCTGGCCCAGTTGTGCTCTGGCTTGTTGTATTTTTTGATCGATGGTCTCCTCCAATTCTTTTTCACTGTAACCATAAATGGAAGAATGGAAGCGGTAATCCAGCCATACATCACCTGCAAGAACGGGCAGTGATGTTGTACCTGATGGACGGCAAATGGATTGAATAATAGTTGCCATGGAAATCGGATTAAACGTTGTCCCAAAAGGATTGTTCAATACGTTAAATTTGCTGACTTCTAATAAACGACCTATTTCTTCAGAGAAACATGAACCTATTGTTAAGAAACTTGTTCTATGGTGGAGTTGAAGTAACGATTTATTAACAGAAAGCTCAGTACGGAAATGCATGTCCATTTATTTTATTTTAAGTTACACATGATTTAAAAATATATCATGTGTTCCACGATTCTTTTTGTATTTTGTAGGGCATAGAAGCCCTTTTTAACGCATTCTTATTGATTTACTATGAAATCGAAGCAGTTTATTTATACTTATTTTAAATCAGAGCAAATAGAAAGTTTGTTGCTATTGGCCATTGGTTTGATTACGATGACAGAAGCCTTATATTTTTTATGGGGCAATAACTTTAGTTTATTTTACAAAGGACTCGCCTGGCCCTTGCTTTGGATAGGCATTGTTGAAGTGGCATTCGGTGCCAGCATCTATTTCAGAAGTCTGGTAGATGTGCGTAAAGTAGAGGGATATTTCAATGAAGATTCACATAAATTGAAATCGGAAGAACTGCCAAGAATGAAAAAATTAATGAAGAATTATGTGATTTATCGCTGGTTTGAAGCAGCGTTAGCCGTTGCAGGAGTATTGTTGATCATATTTATGAATCATACCTCAGATTATTGGATGGGCATTGGTACTGGCTTATGGTTTCAGGCAGGTGTCATGTTAGTCTCAGAGTTTTTTGCCGAGCACAGAGGAGCAGCATACATCAAAGGATTGGAAGAAGTTAACGAATAATACCACGTCGTATGTCTAAACCCATTGTTACGGCACTTGCTTCTTATGGCATGTCCGGCCAGGTGTTTCATGCACCATTTATTGAAGCGCACCCTGGTTTTCAATTAAAATATATTGTGGAACGGACAAACTCATTGTCTGCAGAGCGCTATCCCTTGTCAACGATTGTCCGTTCTTTTGAAGAAGTGTTGAACGATGAGGAAGTGGAATTGGTCGTGGTAAATACGCCCAATCAATTGCATGCTTCCATGGCTGCACAAGCTTTGCTGGCAGGCAAACATGTCGTAGTGGAGAAACCCTTTTCTATTACGGTGGAGGAAGGAAAAGAAGTGATGAGGATTGCGGCTCAACAACAAAGAACATTGAATGTATTCCACAACAAGCGTTTTGAAGGAGAATTTAAGACAGTTCGTCAATTGATACAAGACAACGTATTGGGACAACTTTCTTTATTTGAAACACATTTTGATCGTTACCGTCCGGAGATCGGACCGAAGAAATGGAAAGAAGAAGATGTGCCGGGAGCTGGATTGCTCTATGATCTCGGACCGCACATGATTGATCAGGCCTTGGTCTTGTTTGGCTGGCCGAAAGCGATTACCGGCGATTTGCAAAAACAACGGGAAGGAAGTAAGGTCATCGATTATTTTCACATTACATTACATTATGAGCAACACGATGCGATTGTTACGGCTGGTATGTTTGCACAAGGTCCGGTTGTAAAATACCTCATCAAAGGTACGAACGGCGTGTATACTAAATACGGCACAGATCCACAGGAAGCGTTGTTGAAACAAGGAGTATTACCTACTACCTATGATTGGGGCAAGGAGGCTTCTTCTCAGTGGGGCAAAATTACCAATACACAAGGAGAAGAATCTTTTGTACCAACAGCCGCCGGCACGTATATGGATTATTACGAATCGGTGTATCAAACCATACGACACGGCGCAGCACAGGCAGTGCGTGCAGAAGAAGCATTGGATACGATAGCGGTCATTGAACTCGCGCATAAAAGCAGTGAGGCCGGGAACGTAAAACTTAGCGCTGTGCGATAAGCGGCGAATGGTGTTTTAACACGTTAGGAAAAACGGTCTGATTTTTTTATATTCATCAAGGTGCTATAAGCAGACTAATGCCTGTGTAAATTTTTCTTTATGAAACCATTAATCATTTTACTAACTGTATTTCTAATGACCCTTGCGGTTACATTTTTCATGTATGACGCAGTTAATTATTCGCTATCGGGTAGAGTAGCCATGTCTGCGATGCTCCTCTTTACAGCCGTAGGACATTTTATATTTTCAAATGGTATGTCCATGATGGTTCCAGTGTTTATTCCGTTTAAAAAGGAATTGATTTACGGTACCGGAGTCTTGGAAATACTAGGTGCTTTGGGATTGATACTTTCCGACGAACAAAAAAGCACTGCCTGGTTATTGATTATCTTTTTTATTTTAATTCTTCCGTCCAATGTGTTTGCAGCCATGCAGCGGTTGGATTATGAAAAAGGAACTTACGAAGGGCCTGGCCCTCGTTACTTATGGTTCAGAGGACCGTTGCAACTGTTTTTTATAGGGTGGGTGTGGTACTTTGGTGTTTATTTGTCGTAGCAATGTTTATACAAGTTGCGTGAGGGATAGTAGCGAAAAGCCCGCAGCGAGGTCGTGCAATTCGTTAATGAATTAAGATTGATTCGAGCGAGGACTTGCAGCACAAGCGAGCACGAGAGTGCGAAAGTTGCGAACGCAGTTCTGCCCGACCCGAAGGGATACGCCCAAAATGTTGTTGACTAAAAGGACAGTATCCTTATTCAATATTAAATTAAAAAAATCCCTTACTCCAACTTTAAAATGTCTCTCTCATCAAATTCGAAAAAAGGATTATACGCCACTTCAAATAAATGTCCGTTCGGATCTTTGAAGTAACTGCTGTATCCTCCCCAAAATACTTTCTGTGGTGTTTTGGTAATCGTAGCTCCCAGTTTTTTTACTTTCGCTATTACTTCGTCTACTTCTTGTTCAGACTTGGCATTATAAGCTAAAGTAATGCCTGAAAACCCTTGTCCCTCGGGCGATACCTGCGCATCTTCTGCCAGCGCTTCTCTTGGGTAAAGTGATAATACGATGCCATTGAGCTGAAAAAAAGCAACGCCTTCCTGACTGGCGCTTGATTTTTTCCATCCTAAACCGTTTTCGTAAAAATCGACAGATGTTTTCAAATCGATAACACCTAAGGTGATGAGATTGAGTCTTGCTTTCATGGAATAGAGTCGTTAGCCGTTAGTGGTTAGGTATAGAACTAAAGAATTAGATGGCTTCTGCACAGAAGATCCAGGTGCTTACTTTTATGGTGTTGCCGCTAAATTCCATATCAGGTTCTTCTTTTTCTACAACTTGCTTTACCATAAATCCAGTGGTCTGCAGCAAGTCTTTCAATAAAGCCTGATCATAAATCTTAAATCCGAATTGTGTCACCGGAATATTTTCCATAGTGGATTTAGAGCGAACCGTTAAAAAGAACTGACCACCTGGTTTTAACACACGGTGTATTTCTGTTAATTCTACAGAGGGGTTGCTCCAAAAATAAATGGTGTTGATCGTAAATACTTTGTCGATGCTGTGAGCCAGGAAAGGAAGTTGATTGGCGGACGCAAGAAAGAATTTTACCTGACCCGTTTCAATATAAGATTGATTCAACGTTGTGGCTTCGTTGATCATCAATTCAGAATAATCGCAACCGTAGTAAGTGATCGAATGGTCATTCGCTACAATGTCTTTGATGAAAAAACCATTGCCCATTCCAATTTCCAGAATGCAATCGTTGCTTTGTGCTTTTAATTCGTTTAAGGTAAACGTATTCATGAGTGCATTGCTGGCATTCATGTTTTCTCCTACTTTTTTACCCATGTCACCGTCGGGCTTGCGGAGTTGCTGTGCGAGTTGTTGGAGGAAGTCTTTGTCCATGAAAAAAGTTGTTAGTCGTTAGTTATTTGTAGGAAGAGAAGAGTTCTTCTCTTTCTCTTTCTCTTTCTTTTTCTCTTTCTCTTTCTTTTTCTCTTTCTTTTTCTCTTTCTCTTTCTCTTTCTCTTTCTCTTTCTCTTTCTCTTTCTCTTTCTCTTTCTCTTTCTCTTTCTCTTTCTCTTTCTACTATATTACCTGATGTATGGTATATGAAATTCCGTTGAACACTGCGTTCTCCCGGGCTTTACGATTCATGAAAGCCGCACCAAGAGGGGAGGTAGGAGCGATGGCGATGTATTCTGTATTTTCTGCTTTGATTTTTCCTGCGCTGATGGAGATATAGAAATTGCCTTTGTCCGTCAGCACAAGACTTCCTAAGCTTACGGTTTCTGATGTCGTGTGGGGATTGATCTGACTCAATGCTTTTTTCAACTTGATGGTTTCTTCCAGTTGTTTGGCATTTTTATCTTTTTCAATCTGCATCATGGCGCGGGTGGTTTCATACTTATCACCGGCGCTGCTTTTTTCTTCCTGATTGGCGGCTTCCTGAGCGTCTTTCATCGCTTTCTGATACATGAGTATGCGTTCGTCCACAAAGGAAGAGCAGAGGTCGTAGAGCACTTGTTTGACTGCCGGTGATGCCATGGTGAAAGATAAGCATTATCGGCTAAAAAAAAATCCCGTCACTCCGAAGGAGGACGGGATTTTTATAATCCGGAGAGTAGCTTGCCTTAAGCAGATACTACTTTGAATTTCAATTCTACTTTCACTTCTTTGTGAAGATCGATGCTTGCGATATGATCACCAGCTTCTTTCACATCAGATTTGAAAGAGATTTTTTTACGGTCTACAATCAATCCTTTTGCTGCTAAAGCATCAGAGACTTGAAGAGTAGTTACGGCACCGAAGATCTTACCTGTTTCACCCACTTTAGCAGGGATGTCCAAGGTAGTTTCTGCCAGTTTTGCAGCCAGTTCAACAGCGCTAGTTTTTAGCTTCTCTGCTTTGTGAGCAACTTGTTTCAATGTTTCAGCCAATTCCTTCTTTGTAGAAGAAGTAGCAAGGATAGCAAAATTGTTAGGGATCAAATAATTTCTTCCGTAACCAGGTTTTACTTTTACCAGGTCATTTTTATAACCCAGACCTTTTATGTCGTCTTTTAGTATTACTTCCATGGTTCAATGACTATTTAAGTGAATCAGTCACGTATGGCATTAAGCCAAGGTGTCTTGATCTTTTTACCGCTTGAGAAACTTTGCGTTGATATTTTAAGCTCGTACCAGTCAATCTTCTTGGAAGAAGTTTACCTTGTTCGTTTACAAATTTCAACAAGAAGCTAGCATCTTTGTAGTCAATGTACTTGATGCCCATCTTTTTGAATCGGCAGTATTTCTTTCTTACTTCCGTTCTGTTTACAGATTCATTTACAAGTGTCATACTGATGCCTCCTCTTTTACTGATTTTTTGAACTCACCATTTTTTCTCTTTTTGCTGTAAGCCAAAGCGTATTTGTCTAAGGATACAGTTAAGAATCTCATCACGCGTTCATCACGACGGAATTCCACTTCGAACGTTTTGATCAATTGAGGATCAGCTTCGAATTGAAGTAAGTGATAGAAACCAGTGTTTTTGTGATCGATGGTGTAAGCGAGTTTTTTCAAACCCCAGCTTTCTTCGTTCACAATTTTAGCTCCCTGATCAAGCAAGTATTGCTTGAATTTTAGTGCGGTATCCTTCATCTGTTGGTCAGATAAAACGGGAGTTAAAATGAATACCGTCTCGTACTGTTTCAGGCTCATAAATTATTGTTTATAAATTTTTTTAAGGGTCACAAAGATAGTTATTTCTACTATAAACACAAAAAAATCCCGCTATTTCAGAGAAATAACGGGATTAATAAGTTGTAAAAGGGCTGTTTAGCGAACCTTGAAGGTCGTTTCTCCAATTAGAGCATCTTCGCAATAGATCTGTACGGTATACGTGCCGATCTTGTAAGGACTACCTTTTTTGTATTCAAAAGACAATCTTTTTGCTGTTTTGTCGTACAAAACATTGGTTTTCAGTGTGTAGTAAAGTTGTTTGCCATCGAATGTAAATTCTCCGCCACCGGTAGATGTCTCATATAAGGCTGCTCCGTCCGGTTCGATCAGTCGCATGATGACTTCTCGGTCCTTCACATCGGCTACTTTGTTTTCTTCCAGCGTAAAGGCAATTTTTACTTTGTCTACTTTTTTCGCTTTCACATCATCCGCCGGGCGAGCTTTGCCTTTGGTATCTAATGCTTCTACCACAAATTTGTCAGCTCTCAGCACAGAGGCCAATGTCACCTTTACCTGGAGGTCTTCTTTTTCCTGGTTCAACTTAGAGATGTTATTTTCCTTCTCGTTGATTGTGATTTTTTGTTTGGTGATGATGGTATCCTGTTGAGCAAGGAAAGCTTTCAGGTCAGCAATTTCTTTTTTTCCTGCTTCCAGTTTCAAATCGAAATCACGCTGTAAATCTGCATATAGTGCCTTGTATTTGCGGGAGTCACGAGAAGCTTTCGCCATGTTCACCTGCAATTGTCTGATCTCTTCTCCAAGACGCGTAGTATCTCCACCAAGATCCAGTATGGCTTTTTTCATACTGTCCAACTGTATGATTTTCAACTCAAATTCTTTATTAAGAGAATCGATTTTAACGGTCTGTTCAGTAACTTTTGTAGTTTGTTGGTCCAATGTGTTTTTTTGGTTCAACGTCACAAATCCCCAGATTCCGTTGGTTCCAATTAATAATAGAACCAACAAGATGATCAGTCCTTTTTTATTGTCTTTTTTCTCCTCAGTTGTCATTCTTGAAAAAGTTATATTGAACTATAAATTTATACATATCGCCGTACTTTGCAATCATATGGGTGTTTTTTTTATGAAAAAGGAGTTGAAGTTTTACAGAGGCGAGAGGTGGTAGATTTTATACGATTAAAGAGTTGCAAAATTATAAGGGCGTGTCCCTGCGGGTCGGGCTATCCGTTCCAAGTCCTCGCTCGGTCATCTTTTCAAGATATTACACGCCTTTGTACCTCGCTGCGGGCTTTCCACTGCTATCCCTCACGCAATACAGCAACAGTTTGAGCAGAGCAAGATTTTGAATCTGTTGCTCTTGCTCAAACTGTTGCTGTTACTATCCCATATACCGCAACACAAAGTGCTCTTTCACTTGTCCAGGCTTGAAGAAAACGATCCCGAATTGAAACAGGTCAATGGTTTGCTTTACTTCTTCCATCGCTTTGATCGTCTCCCAGGCTCTTTCCATTTCTGGCGACCAATGAATGTCGTCGAGTATGATGACGGAATGCTCGTTGATTTTTGCTAAACAGGTTTTGAAAAACTGAACAGTCGGTTCGTAAGCATGGTGTGCATCCAAAAAGGCGAAGTCAAGAGAGGGGATGCGGTCCATCGCAATCTTTAAGGTCTGATGGATGTTGCCTTCTATCAGTGTAATGTTGTGTGTTTGATATTGAATGAAGGCTTTTCGTGCCAATGCGGCATAATCAGGATTGCCTTCGAGCGTATAAACATTGGCTTTTTTATTGGCTTTGGCTAAATACAAAGTAGATACTCCCAAGCAAGTGCCCAGTTCCAGAATGTGATTCGGTTGAAAATGCAAAACCAGTCTATAAAGCAATTCGGTATCCTTTTCTGAATGACTGGAACGTTTATGGATCGTATTGACGCGTACTTGTTTCGGAAGAGTAGGTTTGTTGAAAGAACCTGCTCCTAAATCAACAAGAGTAATTTCACTATTATTTTGTTTAAGGGACTGCCTGTAGGATTTCAATTCATCTAAAGTATAGTATTTCTTGCGCACACAGATGATACGGGTATACAACTCATAAATGAAAGGGGAGTGTATGCCATGAGCATTTGTCGCTGAAAAAAAATAGCGCAGAAAGGAAGATATTCGAGAAAGTATCAAGAAGGTAAGGTAGTTGTTCGTTGTTAGTTCCTTGTTGTTCGTTGTTTGTTATATCATGTATAACTGACAACTAATAACTAAATAACTAATTTAACTTATAAGGTGTCATTAACACAAACTCAGGAATGACTACGTCAAATAGTTTGCCGTCGATGATGCGTTCCATGGTATAGGTTCCTGACATTTTACCGATTTCTGTTTTTAAATTGCAGCCAGAAACGTATTCATGACTCTCTCCGGGCTCAAGTACAGGTTGTAAGCCTACTACTCCCTGACCTTCCACTTCTCTTACGGTACAGTTGGTGTCAACGATAAACCAATGTCTTCTTAACAATTGTACCGTATATTCGCTGAAGTTATCGATGCGTATTTTGTAAGTAAAGACATAGTGAGATTGCATAGGATTGGAGTAATCCTCTTGGAAAGTGGTGGTGACACTTACTTTAACACCGTCTGTAATCTCTGTAGCCTTCATAAAATACTGGTTGGATAGTACTAGATGTAACAGCTAAATTTAGCAAAAGTTTATATAAAATAAACTTTGAAGCATATATTGTGGATAATAATGAATGATGTTTATGAGCGATGTAAAAATTGAGGAATCCTGGAAGAAAAGGCTGAATACGGAGTTTTCAGCCCCTTATTTTTTAAAATTGATTGACTTTATCAAAGAAGAAAAAAAGTTGTACCAGGTTTTTCCGCCAGGTCCTCAAATCTTCAATGCATTTGATAAATGCCCGTTCGTCGAAACAAAAGTGGTGATCATCGGTCAGGATCCTTATCACGGCGTAGGACAGGCTCATGGATTGTGTTTTTCGGTACCTTCAGGAGTAAAACCTCCTCCTTCTTTGGTCAATATTTTCAAGGAACTGAAATCCGACATCAACAAGGAGATTCCTGCCTCAGGAAATTTGGAACATTGGGCTTCTCAAGGAGTATTGTTGCTGAATGCTACACTTACAGTGCGCGCTAATGCGGCTGGGTCTCATCAAAACAAAGGATGGGAAGAATTCACAGATGCAGCGATTCGTGCGTTGATTGAGGAAAAACAAAATCTGGTGTTTTTATTATGGGGTGCTTACGCACAAAAAAAAGGTGGTTTCATTGATGCCAATAAACACTTGGTATTGAAAGCTGCACACCCTTCTCCTTTTTCTGCTTACAATGGCTTTATGGGTTGTAAACATTTTAGTAAGACGAATGACTATTTAGAAGAGAAGGGAATAAAGCCAATCTTATGGTAAAGTGATAAGTTGTAAGCGGAAAGTAATAAGTGAAAAAAAACTTACAACTTACAACTTTTAAACCTTGGTCGACATCTCCCGGCGTCCGATCATACATTGCTTTTCCGTATCCCACACTTTCAAACGCAGGCATTTGAAAATCTCAATAGGATTGAGAGAGGTTGTTTTTACGTTTTGTAACTCAGGAATTTTTTCAAATGTTTCTGGAAGTCTGTAGAACGGAATTCTTGCATTGAGGTGATGGATGTGATGGTAGCCAATGTTACCGGTAAACCAGTGCATCACTTTATTCATCTTCATGTAACTGGATGAAAGCATTGCCGCATTGATATACGTCCAGCCGTCTTTGTCTTCAAAGTGTGTAGTAGGAAAATTGTGTTGAGCATAAAATAAATAAGAACCAATAGCACCTGAAATAACCGCAGGCATAAGGAATCCTAATACAAAGTTAAGTGGTCCAAAGGAAAGATAGAGCAGAAGACCAATACTGTAGTGCATCACTAAAGCTATAGCGGCATCCCAATGCTTATCGGGGCTGCGCAACAGCGGTTGTATACAAAGCCCAAAGGTAAAGGCGAAGACATGTCCCAACAGTATGGTAAATGGATGACGGATAAATAAGTAAAAGAACCGGTCTGATTTCTTCAATGCAAAAAACTTGCGTTTAGTGATGACGGGGAAAGAACCGATACTGGATGTGTAAAGCTTGCTGTTGTGTTTATGGTGATAATCGTGGGAGCGCTTCCAGATGCTTCTGGGAGCGAGGATGTATAAACCAAACAGCGTAAATATAATATTAGCGACCGTTGAATTTTGCAAAATGGTTTTATGCAAATAATCATGGTAGATGATAAACATCCTTAATGATACCAGGCTTGCGAGTAAACAAAAAAAGATTTTAAGAAAAACGGGTTCTACCAAAAAGATCGATACATAACTGGCAATGAGCAATACCAAGGTAGAAATGGTATGCATCCAGCTTTTCGAACGTACTTCTTTTGCAAATGGTTTGGTCGCTAAAATCAGTTTTTTTCCTTCAAGAATCATAGTATTGAGTATAACAAACACTGAATGTACGGCTAATTATTCAATATCTTCTTCCTTCCTATGAAGAATGGCTTTTATTGGGAAATAAATACCTCAAAAGAGGGGGAACAACTTGGAAATACTTTTATTTAAGATATTCACCAAATCGATTGTCAAAATAAAAAAAATATAATTTTAATGTCAAGAAAAAAATATTCTAAATGTTGATCCTTTATCAACTTCACTGAGGACTTCAATTTTACCGCCCATGGCATCGACTTGATTTTTGGTGATAAATAATCCAATGCCTTTTGCATCGCTGTTGCCATGAAATGTTTTGTACATACCAAATAATTTTTGGCCATGCAAAGAAAGATCAATACCTAATCCATTGTCCTTGATTTCGAGCACCAACCAGTTGTTGTCGTGATAGACGCTTAAACTAATTTGCGGCGCTCTATCCGGATGGCGATATTTTATTGCATTCGTGATCAGATTCAATAGTATACTTTCCATATAGGCAGGATTGTATAAAATGGATTGATCTTTTTTTATTCCATTGCGGATAATCGCCTGTCGCTGTTTAATTTCTCCTCTTAGAAGATCGGTCGTTTTTTCTACGTATTGATACAGATTAATTTCTTCTCTTTGGTTACTGATGTTCGTTTGTATTTTGATGATTTCATTCAGATTTTTAACCGTTTCATCCAGTGAGTAGTAAATATCTTTCAAATGATGCATGGCTTCGTAAAGTTCTTCTCTGGTTTCAGATACATCAATCACATCCAACAGCAATTTGAAATTGCTGGAGTGGGAACGTAAGTTATGAGAAACGATATAAGCAAAATTGAGTAAGCGTTTGTTTTGTTCACTCACAATATCCAGTGTGCGACTCAATTCATCTTCTTTTTCTTTTTGCCAGGTAATGTCCGTATGTGTCCCCATGACGCGCACAGGTTTATGGTCAATCGTCCGCTCAATGACTTTACCTTTCGTCAGTATCCATTTGTAAGTACCGTCTTTGCATAACATCCGGTGTTCGTTAATATAGCTTGGTGAATGACCGGTATAGTGCATTTGAAGATCTTTCTGACATCTTTCTAAGTCTTCGGGATGCACACGCGATGACCAGGTTTCATAAGTATTGGGTATTTCATGTTCTTCATACCCAATAAGGCTTTTCCATTTATGGGAATAAAACACTTCATTGGTGATCATATTCCAATCCCAGACTCCGTTGCTGGAGCCTTCCAATGCAAACTGCCAGCGCTGATCGCTTTGTCTTAGTGCTTCTTTAGTCGCTAGTATCTGACTGATGTCTGTGGCGATGCCGATATAGCCTGTGATATTACCCAACCCGTCTTTAATGGCGGTAATGTCAACCTGTACAGGAAAGGTGGTCTGGTCTTTTCGTACATAAGTCCATTCCTGAGAATCGTAAATACCAATACTGGCCAGTTCTGTCAGTGCATTAAAAAGCTTTACCGGTTTATCCAATAATTCGGATACCTTTTTTCTTTTTTCTTCTACTTCTTCAGCCAAATGAATGGCTAAGGGGCTTAACCGGTTCACCACTTCTTCCCGGGTATAGCCCAGTAATAATTCTGCTCCTTTACTGAAATGAGTAATTAATCCTTTGGTATCTGTTGCGATAATGGCGACATGAGCATCGGAATCAAAAAGAGAGGTGAGCTCCTGATTGACTTTCATTAATTCATTTTCTTTTTCCTTGCGTTCGGTAATGTCTTGTATCTGTGCAATGAAATGACTGGATGTACCATCTGTATTTTTTAATATGGAAATATTGACCAACACCCATATTACATCCCCATTTTTATGGAGGTATCTTTTTTCACGTTGTATGTTTTCCAGTTTTTCTCGTGAAGATCTTTCCACCAGAGCCACATCGGTCGCTACATCATCGGGATGAGTCATTTCTATGAATGTCTTCTGAAGCATTTCAGCCTCTGAATAACCTACTATATCGCATAACTTTTGATTGACCTTCATCCATTTTCCTGCTACGGACACAAGTGCCATACCAATAGCGGAGTATTTAAAAGCGGTACGAAATTGTTCTTCGCTTTTCTCTAATTCCTGTTGTGTTTTTTTCTCTCTGTCGATATCCTGTATGGTACCAATGAGACGTATGCATTTACCTTCACTAAACTCAGGTAAACCAATGGCTCTGGTCCATATTTTTCTTCCTTTAGCCGTGATGAGTTCCAGCTCTAAATCGTAACGCGTGCCGAGCTCCAGTGCATTTTTTAACGCTTCGATAACTTTTTCTCTGCTTTCCGGTGTGTAAAAATCAATAGCTGTGCTTAAATCTGGCTTATAATCTTCAGGTACTTCATGAATAATTTTGGTCATGGGTTGCCAGTACACAATATCATTTTTGAAATCTACTTCCCATCCCCCAATGCGTGCGACTTCATTGGTTTTATTTAAAAAAATCTGAGAGTGTTTTAATTGTAATTCAAGTTCTTTTTGTTTGGTAATATCGAATTGACAACCGACCATTTGGATAGGTTGACCGTCTTCTGTCCAGCTGATAATGCGTCCGGAGGATTGCATCCAGATGGTATGGCCGTCTTTGTGTATATAGCGGACTTCTATTAGGTAAGGAATTTCACCTTTGCTCGCAACATGTTCTGCGAGTGCGTTCGCACTGTTCGACGCATCTTCAGGGAATACCTTGTCTTTTAGTTTATCTCGGGTCGTCTTTTCTTCATGATCGGGATATCCTAGACCTTCCATGAACTCCGGGCTCAGGTATAGTTCATTCGTTAGGAAATTATATTCCCAATACGATCCTAGCGCATCTTGAAGTACTTTCTTGTAAATATTGTCCATAGCTAAAGGATTGCTGGAGTCCTTTATGAAAAGTGTATTCTGATTAATATACAACTTAAAAATAGCAAACAGTATGCTATGCATTCTTAGTTGAAAATAAAAATACTGTTTCACTATTTAGTGAAACAGTTAAACAGAATATTTTTTTATTTTATGAAATTAAACGTTCGTTTAATCCTGGATTTTTTGAAAATGCTTTTTTCAGGATCACTGGAATATAGGATCAGGATTGGTTTGCCTACAATGTGGTCTGCAGGTACAAATCCCCAATAACGTGAGTCTAAAGAATTATTTCTATTGTCTCCCATCATGAAATAATAATTTTGTTTGAACGTATATACTGTGACTTTTTCTCCATCAATCAATAGATAATGTCCTTTGTTTTCAACAGTTTTCCATCCTTCAAAATCTTGTATGGTCTTGGCATAGATGGCAACCGTTTGGCTGTCCAGGTTGATTGTCGCATCTTCTTTAGGGATCCATACCGGGCCATAATTGTCAACGCTCCACGATTTACTCGTTGCTGTAAATGGCCAAAGTAAGGAAGAATTTTCTTTGATCATATCGTTTACAAAATCAATACGATCCGCTACATGATCATCTAATAGGAGTTGGGCCGTTGCCGGTTTGAGGTCTAATACATAACCGGAAGTACTGTCAGTAAAATTGTATAACTCCCGTTGACCATTCTCGGGCTTAGGAATATCATAGCGTTCAAAAATACGTTCGTTGACGGTGCTATTGGTCGTGACTAAATACGTGTATTGTACATCCGGGGGAGTCCATGCTTTTTTACCATTGATAAAGACATCTCGTTGTTTTACTTGTAAGGTATCTCCGGCAATTCCCATGCAACGTTTTACATAGTAGGTACGAAGATCTACGGGATACATTTTTTCTTCCGGCCAATTAAAAACGACTACATCATTATTCTTCACCGAACTGAAACCCGGTAAACGAAACATCGGTAATTGAATGAGATCAGAGTAGGAGGGAATATCGGTTCCCCATATTTTTTGATGTGTAACAGGTATCTGCAAGGGAGTAGCCGGAGTACGGGCACCATAATGAAATTTGCTAACGAGCAAATGATCTCCAACCAGCAAAGAGCCTTCCATAGAAGGTGTGGGAATGGCAAAGTGTTGGACGAATATCCAAGGTATAAATACGACTAGTGCTATGATTTCGAGAAATGATAGCCACCACTTTTCTTTTTTCTTAGGTTGGTCTTTTTTCTTATTCCAAAAAATCCAATTCATAGCGGGTATAGTTTTAATTCAAGATGAACGAATCTACTTTATTTTTATGATAAGTATAGAAAGGGTATAAAAAAAACTCCTTCTTTCGAAGGAGTTTTTTTTAAATAGTCATTGCTTAATGAATAAGATCGAATAAACGATTCCACCTCATTTTATGGAATAAAGTTTCTCCTGGATCTAGCGAGAGCCATATGACAAAGGCTTTTCCTACGATATGATCTTCCGGTACAAAGCCCCAGAATCTGGAATCGGCTGAATTGTACCTGTTGTCTCCCATCATGAAGTAATAATTTTGCTTAAAGGTATATTCCTTTATTACCGCACCGTCGATCAATAAATGATCTCCCTTGTTTTCTACTTTATCCCAGCCTTCATAATCTCTGATGGTTGATTCGTAGGTCTCTATGTTATGCGCATTGAGCGTAATGGTACTGCCTTCTTTAGGAATCCAAAGTGGTCCGTAATTATCCACTGTCCATGATTGGGAATATTTTGCTAAAGGAAACAGCATCGGATTATAGCGACGGTCGGAGACATCAACCAATTCGATTTTAGAAGCCACATGGTCATCCAATAGTTGTTGCGCAAGTTTAGGTGTTATGCTTAGTCGATAACCGGAGGTGCTATCGCTGATACCCACCATTTGATGTTCTCCGTTATAACTAGGTATTTTATATTTATGAAAAAGTAAATTACTGATCTCTCCGTTTGTTGTAACCCAATAGGTGTATTGCATTCCGGCTGGTGGTGTTACCTCTTTGCTGTTAATGAATACCGTCCTGTCTTTTAGTTGTATGGTATCTCCCGCTATGCCGATGCAACGCTTAATATAATTCGTCTTTAAGTCGGTGGGAAATTCTTCAGCAGGATAATTAAAAACGACTACATCGTTATTTTTAACGTGTGTAATGCCCGGGAGGCGGTAAGTAGGCAGTTGAATCGCATCGGAATAAGAAGGAATATTGGTCCCCCATATTTTTTGATGGGTTAAGGGCACCTGCAGTGGCGTAGCCGGTGTACGTGTACCGTAATGGAATTTACTAACGAATAAATAATCGCCTACCAGCAAAGAGTTTTCCATGGATGGTGTAGGAATAGTAAAGGCTTCCATGAATAACCATCGAATCAAGGTTGCAGCAATGACCGCAAACAACAGCGACTGCCACCATTTTTCTTTGGCTTTCGGTTTGGTTTCTTTTTTCTTTTGCCAGAATTTCCAGTTCATTGGTATATTTTTTAAGCCGGTAGAGTTTATTAAATGATGAAAATAAGGAAGTCGTTGTTAGTGATTAGAATGTAGCGTGCCCCTTCGGGTCGGGCAGAACTGCGTTCGCAATCTTCGTACTCTCGTGCTCGATTGTGCTGCAAGTCCTCGCTTGCATTAACAGATTTAGGTGTCTCGCTGCGGGCTTTTCGCTACTATCCCTCACGCAGCTATCATGTTGGCGGTTAGTTTTTTATTTTTAAAAGATCGTCCATGCCGAATACCCCGGTTTTGCCTTTCAGCCATTCGGCAGCTAGCACAGCGCCTTGAGCAAAACCTTCACGCGAGTGTGCGGTGTGTTTGATCTCTATCGAGTCGATGGCAGATTCATATAAGATGGTATGAGTACCTGGAACATTGACTTCGCGTTTAGATACAATCGGTACTTCATTCGCTTTGCCCATGGCTTCATTGACCCAATTGGTTTTGCTCGGATAATTTTCCAGGATGCCTTCTGCCAGTGTAATGGATGTACCGCTTGGTGCATCTTTTTTCTCGGTATGATGAATTTCTTCGGTGGAGATTTGGTATTCAGGATAGCCATTCATTACCTGTGCCAACCATTTATTGAGGTGAAAGAAAATATTCACACCCACGCTATAATTACTGGCGTAGAAGAAGGCTCCTTTGTTGTGTTGACAAATGGCTTCAATCTCTTTTCTTTTTTCCAACCAGCCCGTTGTACCGCATACCACGGGAATGCCGTTTTCCAGACAATATTTCAAATTATGAAAAGCTTGTTCAGGTTGTGTAAATTCTATAGCGGCGTCTGTTTTGCTGCCGTTCAGGGTATGAAGCAGATCATGATTGTTTTGATCTATTTTGTAAGTGACTTCGTGTCCTTTGTGAAGTGCGATTTGTTCAATGGCTTTACCCATTTTCCCATAACCGATCAGGGTGATGTTCATTTCTTCAATGAAAAGTTTAATGTTAATCCGGACGCAAATTGGTGATTATTTGCCGTATATAAAAATGGTTTCACATGCAGGGAAAGGTCATCGCTGACGTCAAATTCCATCAAATGACGATCTACATAAGCGTCGATGATGTTTATGGCATAAAGCGCTATACCAAATACGACCGACATATCGCGGTAACGGTGAGCATCGTCTCTCAGAATACGAAGGTTTTCAGTAGAATACCCGCTGATAGAAGGATCTATTGTGGCGTTGGGATCGCTTATTCTTTGGTTATATCCGTTTTTGTAAAGTTGATATTGCTTGTTGTTGTCAATGATAAAATAAGTAATAATACCTGCACCGACGTATATAATCGGAGGTTTCCAATACCTTTTATTATGAAATTGACCAAGTCCGGGAACCACCGCCGACATCAGCGCCGCTTTGTTGGCGGCGACGTTCTGTGGGTTTTTAACTTTCTTTTTGGGTGTACCTTCCTCTTGGGTAGAAGTGCTGTCGGTAGATTGACCATAACTTCTTGTTGATACAGCAAGGAAGAAGAAGCAAAGGATAAGAATGTGCTTGTACTTCATCACAAAGCCTGCTATAAATTGAGAAGGTCTAATATTCTATTGAGGTCATCAACAGATACAAATGGAATCTTGATTTCTCCTTTACCCACTTTGTCACTTTTGATATTGATCTTCGTGCCAAAGTGAGAAGACAAGCGCGTTTGCAATTGGTTGATCTCTCCGCCACTGGCAGCACCTTTATCTGCAGTTGCTGCTGCTTTTGCTGCAGGAGTTTGTTCTTTTGGCTTTTGACCAATGTTGCGTACCAATTCTTCTGTCGCTCTTACAGAAAGATCATCACTCAGTATTTTGTTAAAAATATACAATTGCTCTTCCGCCTTTTCAACATTGACGATGGCACGGGCGTGACCCATACTTAAACGTTGATCACGAATAGCTGCTTGAATGTCCGGAGGAAGTTTTAACAAACGAAGGTAATTGTTGACCGTTGTCCTTTTCTTTCCTACGCGATCACCTAGTTCTTCTTGCTTCAATTTGCATTCAGAAATTAAACGTTGGTAACTCAAGGCTACTTCCAGCGCATTTAAGTTTTCGCGTTGTATATTTTCGATCAAAGCCATTTCCAGCATTTGCTGATCATTGGCTTCGCGGATGTAAGCAGGTAATGTAGTTAAGCCGGCTCTCTTAGAGGCTTGTGTACGACGTTCTCCGGAGATCAACTGGTACTTGCCGACAGAAAGACGGCGTACAGTAATCGGTTGAATGATGCCATGCAATTTGATGGACTCACTCAATTCCTGTAAAGCTTCTTCTTCGAAGTGTGTTCTTGGCTGGTAAGGATTCATCTCGATACTATCAATGCTGATCATATCAATACTAGGGCCGGATACGACTACTCTTTCTTCTCTTTTAAGAGGTTGTTCGGTATCTTTCAATAAAGCTCCTAGGCCTCTGCCTAAACCATTTTTCTTCTTCGGGTCGCTCATCACTGTCATGTCTATGTCTGCTAAAAGTTGATTGTTATTTAGTAACGACCATGCCGTTACGTTCCAATATTTCTTGTGCTAAATTTAAATAGCTGATGGCTCCTTTGCTTTCTGCATCGTGCGCAATAACAGGCAATCCAAAGCTTGGCGACTCACTGATACGCACGTTACGCGGTATGATGGTTTCAAAAGTCAATTCCTGGCAATGGTTGCGTACGTCTTCTACTACCTGATTGCACAAACGCATACGCATGTCGTACATCGTAAGCAATACACCTTCAATTTCCAATTCAGGATTGTATCCTTTTTGAATCAATTGAACCGTATAAAATAATTTACCCAAACCTTCCAACGCGAAGTATTCGCATTGCACCGGAATGATAATAGAATCAGAAGCGACTAAAGAGTTGGCGGTAATCAAACCCAAAGAGGGAGAGCAGTCCAATAAGATAAAGTCATACTTATCTTTGATCTTACCCAATACTTCTTTCATGCGAAACTCTCTGTTTTCCAAACTCACCATTTCCACTTCCGCACCGACAAGGTCGATATGGGATGGCAACAGGTCCAGGTGTTTCACATTGGTGGCAATGATCAGATCGGTAGGATCCAGGTTGTGCACCATGCATTCATAGACTGAATTTTCGATTTGCTTGGGATCAAAACCCAATCCGGAAGTAGAGTTAGCTTGAGGATCGGCATCGACCAATAAGGTTTTGTATTCCAGAGCGGCAAAGCTGGCAGCTAGATTGATGGCTGTAGTAGTTTTTCCTACTCCTCCTTTTTGATTGGCAATAGCAATTATTTTACCCATGCGTTTAATCGTTAAAAAGACTATGATGTGAACAGAATGAGAAGCTTTTTAATTCTCTCCTTCTACAAATATAAATTATAATCTCAGACCATTACTGAGTGGTCTTTCATTAAGTATTACCACGTTTATTCACAAAATGGGGGATAAGTAGTGTGGATAAACTTATAACTATTTGTGTAATAGTGGTTAGTCGTTAGTGGTTAGTCGTTAGTTAAAATTTATAAAGCTTCTATACTACTAATTTAAATACCAGAACCGCAGTGTATTTGCGGAGTTGAATATTTATCTCTAAAAAATAAGAAAAGCTGCCAAAGGCAGCTTTTCTTATTTACTAACGACTAATCACTAACAACTAGTCACTATTTCTTCTTATTCTTCTTTATATCCTCCTGTGCCTTCATCGCATCTTCCACTCTCTGCATCCACTTCGACTTTTTACCGCCTTGGCCGGAAGCAATCTTCACACGGTTTTCATCCAATTTTGCTTTTAGGCTGGTTTCGTCTACAAAACGTCTGATGATCAATTGCTGTCCGATAGTGACTACGTTAGACATCAGGTAGTAGAAACTCAAACCGGCAGGGAAGGAGTTCAATACAAACATGAAAATAACCGGCATGGCATAAGAAAGGATTTTCATCGGTCCGGTTGCTGCTGTACTCACCTGATTGTTAATATAGGTATAAGCCAGCGTAGAAATGGTCATCAGAATGGTAAAGATACTGACGTGACTTCCATAGCCAAACGGTACGGTAAATGGCAATAGAATAGGGTAGTCATAAGTGGACAAATCAGGTGCCCACAGGAAAGCTTGTTGTCTTAGTTCAAACGAGTTCGGGAAAAAGTTGAACATGGCTACGAGTATAGGCATTTGTAACAAGACCGGTATACAACCGCTCAACGGATTGATTCCAACCTGTTGGTACAATTTCATTTGTGCCGCTTGTACTTTTTGTGCATCGTCACCATGTTCTGCTTTGATTTCATCCAGCTCCGGTTTCATGACTTTCATTTTCGCCATGGAAACATAAGACTTATAAGAAAGAGGAAGCAGAAGTAATTTGATTAACAAGACCAGGATAATGATGATGACACCATAATTGGCGATCTTACCTTCCAGGAAGTTGAATACCGGCACTACGACGAAGCGGTTGATTCCATTGATGACAGGCCAGCCCAGGTAAACATTTTTCTCGTAATCGTCACCTACCGCTTTGCAAATCTGGTATTGATTAGGACCAAAGAAGAATTTAAAGGCCAAGGTATCTTTCTGAATCGATGCGGCCGGAATGGTCATCTTGGCAGAAAGGTTTTTGATTTTACCGACGGCTTCTGTCGGAACGTTACTCAGTTCTGCTTTCTGGAAATTATTTTTGGCGATGATACCGGCGTTGAAAAACTTCTGTTTTAAAGAAACCCACTTCAGTGGTCTCTCTACGACTTCCGTTACTTTATCTTTGGTGGTCTCGTCCAACTGGTCAAAGCCTTCTTCCGGCGTATAATAGTTGACCGTTGTTTTCGCACGGCTCAATTCGGCATCGTATTCTATTTTGTCCACACTGTTGTTCCATACCAATTCCAATGGTGCAGCAATGTTTAACCAGGTTTTCAAAGCGGATCCTCCTATTTCATAGTCAAGAGCAAAACCTTTGTCTGGCAAGGTATAAGTATGTGTCAGTTTGTTGCCGGTAGAATCCGTAACAGAAAAGGTAACCGCATTTTTAGTTTGAGATGATTCGTAAAACAAAGAGTACAAATCGATCGGTGTATTGTTGCGGTTCAATCCGTTCAACGCAAAGAAGTTGTTGGCCGGGCTCACTAAATGCAATGGTTTTTTATCGAAAGTCAGGTATCTTTTTACCAATACGTCTTTGATGATGGCACCTTGTGTCTGGAAAGTGATTTTCAATTCTTCATTTTCCAATACGACTTCTTTGTTTTCTCCTTGTGTTCCGATCGCTCCTGTTGGGGCAACTACCGGTTTAATGGGAGTAGCGGTAGTGCTGTCTTGTTTCGCAACGCTCGTCGTTACGGCTTGAGCCACGGGCTGTTCCGGTGCTTGATTGCTCATAAAAAAGAAATAGGCAATCGTAAGTACGGCAAACAATACAAGCCCTATGGTTTGATTTCTATCCATCATGGTTACTACTTGTTTTTAGAGTATTCTAAAGCTGATTTAATAAATTTGACAAAAAGCGGATGTGGGTTTAACACCGTGCTTTTTAATTCGGGGTGAAATTGTGCACCGACAAAGAAAGGATGGTCCTTCAATTCAACGATCTCTACCAGGTTGCCGTCAGGATTAATTCCTGTAGCAATCATACCCGCCTTTTCATAGGCTTTAAGGTATTTATTGTTGAACTCATAACGGTGACGGTGACGCTCATGGATTTTAGTTTTACCATATGCCGTATAAGCTTTAGATCCTTTTACCAATTCACAGGTATAAGAACCCAAACGCATGGTGCCGCCTTTTTTCGTTACATTTTTTTGCGATTCCATCAAAGCGATCACCGGGTATTCGGTGTCCGGATTCATCTCTGTGGAGTTGGCTTCTTTATGTCCCATCACGTTGCGTGCAAATTCAACGACGGCTATTTGCATACCCAGACAAATTCCGAAGAATGGAATGTTGTTTTCTCTGGCATGTTTCACCGCAGCTACTTTTCCTTCTATTCCACGAGAGCCAAAGCCTGGCGCTACCAATATGCCGTCTAGCTGACGCATGTGATATTCCATATTATCCGGTGATAAATCATCAGATTGAATCCAGCGTACTTTTACTTTGGTTTCATTGACCGCTCCGGCATGGATGAAGGCTTCTGTAATGGATTTGTAAGCGTCCGGTAACTGAGCGTATTTACCTACCAATCCTACATTAATTTCGGATGTTGGATTTTTAAGTTTACCTAAGAAGTCTTTCCATGTATCCAAATCCGGATCGGCTTTCACTCCTGTCAGTTTCAATTTTGATAATACGCGTTCGTCTAGTTTTTCTTTGCGCATCAACAGCGGCACATCGTAGATGGACTCTGCGTCCATGGCTTCGATGACGGAGTTGATGTTGACATTGCAAAACAGTGCTATTTTTTTTCTGATGTCTACAGGCAAAGGATGCTCTGTTCTGCAAACTAATATGTCTGGTTGTATTCCGGCTTCTGATAGTTGTTTAACAGAGTGCTGAGTAGGCTTGGTTTTCAATTCTTTCGCTGCGGCTAAGAATGGAATCAAAGTCAAATGGATGACTAGGGTTTCATTGGGTCCTTTTTCCCAACGAAATTGACGTACCGCTTCCAAAAAAGGAAGTGACTCAATATCCCCGACGCAACCGCCAATTTCAGTAATCACGAAATCGTAATGACCTTCTACTCCCAGTAGTTCTACATTGCGTTTGATCTCATCGGTGATGTGAGGAACAACCTGAACGGTTTTACCCAGAAAAGCGCCTTCGCGTTCTTTGGTAATGACGTTGTTGTAAATTCTGCCGGTGGTGATGTTGTTACTTTGCGAGGTTTGAATATTCAGAAAACGCTCGTAATGCCCAAGATCCAGATCGGTTTCGGCTCCGTCCTCGGTGACATAGCATTCGCCATGCTCGTAAGGATTGAGCGTACCCGGATCAATGTTAAGATAGGGATCGAATTTTTGAATGGTAACAGTAAAGCCGCGCGCCTGCAAGAGTTTTCCTAATGAAGCAGCGATGATGCCTTTTCCGAGGGATGAAGTTACCCCGCCCGTAACAAAGATGTATTTGGTAGAAGAAGTCATTATAAATTATTGATTACGGGAAACAAAGGTAGGGCTTTCCAATGACTTATTGAAGAAATTTGAGTTGATTTAATAGACAAGGGATTGGATTGTGGTAAAGTAAAGGTGTAGAATAGGATAGGGACGAATAGTTTAACTTTTTATTTTCTGAGATGGATTTTATTGGGGAGGAAGGATTCTCGTATGATGGAAGGGAAGATTTGGGCGTTTCCCCGCCAAGGATGTTTTAGAGCATTTAACGGACCTAAATTGGCGGGGGCGGGCTCTCGCTCCAAGTCCGACCACCCGCAAGCCTCACGCACTTCGGGCTTTCCACTCGATCCCTAACGCAGACGGAAGATTGGTTATTGTTGTCAGGTTTGTTCCCGCAGGGTCTCTCGCAGAGGACCCTGCGAGATGCTCGAATGCTCATCGCTTTCAAGAACGCAGGGTCCCTTTCAGGAGACCCTGCGGGGACTGGCGTGTCGGGTCTTCTGACCTGACACCAAAGAAAATATCCATTTTTACTAATGACTAACCACTAACGACTAACCACTAATTTTTCTTAAACCCAATCTTCTTCTATCTTTGCACCATGAATTTGGAAGGAAAGCTGAAAGAAGTTCCTGTTTTTGGTATCATCCAGCAAGCCGCTGACAAGCTGGACGTGCAGGCTTTCGTCATTGGAGGCTATGTGAGGGATTTGATCATGAACAGGCTTTCCAAAGATATAGATGTCGTTTGCCTTGGAAGTGGAATCGGTCTGGCGGAGGAAGTATCGGCTTTATTACCTGATAAGCCACAGGTACATGTCTTTAGGAGCTTTGGTACAGCCATGTTCAATACGGAAGGACTGGAGGTAGAATTTGTCGGAGCACGTAAAGAATCATACCGCTCCGAATCCAGAAAACCGATTGTCGAAGACGGCAGCATGGAAGATGATCAAAACCGTCGGGATTTCACCATCAATGCCATGGGCATAGGACTTAACCGGTCTAATTATGGTGTATTGTCAGACCCTTTCAATGGACAACAGGACATCAAACGAAAGATCATCCGTACACCACTTGATCCGGACATTACGTTTTCTGACGATCCATTGCGTATGATGCGGGCCGTTCGGTTTGCCAGTCAGTTGGGCTTTGACATCGAACCGGATACATTTGATGCGCTGCTGAGAAATAAGGATCGGTTGAAGATTGTATCGATGGAACGTATTTCTGACGAACTTAATAAAATTGTATTATCTCCTAAACCTTCTTACGGATTTAAACTCTTGTACCAGGCGGGTTTGTTGCAATTGATTTTCCCGGAACTAGTCGCTTTGC
>JAQBNS010000018.1 GCA_028288405.1 Chitinophagaceae bacterium | reverse complement strand
ATTTAGTTTTATTCCGAAATGGATTATATTTGCTAAGTAAATTAGTTATTCATCATGTACGCCGTAGTCGATATTGAAACGACGGGAGGGTATGCTTCCGGCAACAACATCACGGAGATTGCGATCTTTCGTTTTGATGGCAAGGAAGTTATAGACTATTACCATACGCTGATCAATCCCGAACAGCGTATTCCGACCTTCATTACTTCTTTGACCGGCATTACCTCGGAAATGGTAGAAGATGCTCCGACGTTTTCGGAGGTGGCACAAGACATTCTCGATTTTACAGAGGGTTGTATTTTTGTGGCGCACAATGTCAATTTCGATTTTACATTTTTGAAGCAATCGTTCCAAACCTTGGACCTATCGTTTGAACGCAAAAAATTATGTACCGTTAGACTGAGCCGTAAAATTTTCCCCAAACTTCCTTCGTATAGTTTGGGGAATTTGTGCGGTTCTCTGAATATAGAAATTACCGACAGACACCGCGCCAAAGGCGATGCAGAAGCTACGGTGAAGTTGTTGAAATTATTACTGGAAAATGACCAAGAGCAATTCGTCGACAAGTCATTGCATCGCAACTCCCGCGAAACATTATTGCCGGCTCATCTTCCGCGCGAACAGTTTGATGCGTTGCCGGAAGAACCGGGTGTGTATTACTTTCATAATCATAAAAGTAAAATCATTTATGTTGGAAAGGCCATCAACATTAAGAAGAGAGTCATCAGTCATTTTTCAGGAAAGCAAAACAGCAAACAAAGCCAGCGCTTTATGAATGAAATCTACAGCGTGACTTTTGAACGTTGTGGGAGTGAGTTGGTAGCGTTATTGATGGAGTCCAATGAAATTAAAAAACATTGGCCGGCCTATAACCGCTCGCAAAAGCGTGTGGTGAAAAATTACTGCATCTATCAATATACCGACCAGCAAGGTTATGCGCGGTTATCCGTCGGACTCATTCAGAAATTTCAGCAAACCATCTTGTCTTTTCGCACCGCTCTGGAAGCGAGGGACTTTTTATTGGACGCCGTGCAGGAACATCACTTGTGCAGTAGACTATGCGGCTTGCACAAATCTTCGGTGTCTTGCAAGGAGGCGCTGGTATCCACTTCCTGCAAAGTATGTGAACAAGGAGAAGATACCAATCGCTACAACAAAAAAGTGGCACGAGCAGTGTTGTCCTTTGTAGCACAACAAGCAACATTGGCCATCAAGCAAAAGGGCAGAAATGAAGAAGAGTATGGTATTGTATTGATGGAATCCGGCAAATACCTGGGCTATGGCTTTGTGCCACAAGAGGTACAGCTGTCGACTTTTGAAGAATTGAAAACATACATTCATTTGTATCCCGATAATCAAGACGTGAGAAGTATCATCGAAAGTTATACTTACACGGCTGGTGATACTTCCGTAATGTATTTTTAATACTGAAGCAAGCAAGTGTTTGACGAGCACATTTGATGGTTTCATTCAGCTATTGTTACAGAATTTACATGATCACGCAGAAAGAGTTTTTTACGAAGTATAATATTTCTGAATTGGAATTCAGGTCCACCGGCTTAAAGTGGAAAGACCTGGAAAAGATCCATACAGATTTTGAAGAGCGTAGGAAGCAATACGAACCTACAGCCAAAGACATCGCCGAGCGTTTATTGCAGGCTAAGAAAGTACACTCTGTACGGTACCGGGTAAAAGAAAGTGAACATGTGATCGAAAAAATTATTCGAAAAAAAATAGAAGATCCGGATAAGTCTTACTCGTTGCAAAACTATTACCTGAAACTAACGGATATCATTGGAGTCAGGGCTTTGCATTTATTTAAAGACGATTGGGAATTGATCGATGACTACATTGTCAAAACATGGGAAACCAAAGAAACGCCAATTGCTAATATTCGAAAGGGTGATCCGGATGAATTGATCAAACGTTTTGAAGCGAAAGGTTATGAGATCAAAGAACATAAGTATGGTTATCGTTCGGTGCATTACATCATAGAGACGAGTCCGACTAAACAATCGTTTACAGCAGAATTGCAGGTCAGAACAATCTTTGAAGAAGGGTGGAGTGAGATTGATCACAATGTACGCTATCCGTATGATCTGGAAAATCCATTGTTGAAACAGTACTTGATTTTGTTTAATCGCTTGGCCGGCAATGCAGATGAAATGGGGACTTACCTGAAGTACCTGCAAACAGAATTGACAAAAAAAGATTTGACACACCGCAATGCCATCATCGAACGGGAAAAAATGATTGATGAGTTGAAGCAGAAGATTGATACACTAAAAATTGATCAGGCCACCAAACTTGAAATTGGCAGCAGTCTGGATCATTTATTTGTACGCTCTAAAGAAAGTGAATTACTATCCAATCGTTTTCTTGCCGAGCCTTCATCGCTTTTTCAATCCTGGCATTTGTGTGAAAAATGCGGAACATTATTTAACATGGAAGATTCGATTTCTCACTCGGGTTGTTGTGAGGCGTGTAAGGAGTAAAGAGCAAGGAGCAAGGAGCTAGGAGCTAGGAGGGACGAGTAATTACGTTCCTCCTAGCTCCTTGCTCGTCCCTATATAATGCCATGTACAGTAGCTTTTTTCAGCATGTCTACGGTAGATTTTGCATCAAATTTTTTCAATAAATTCCTTCGGTGTGTGCTGACGGTATGATTACTGATAAAAAGCAGTGCGCTGATTTCCAATGTTGACTTGCCTTCGTCGAGCAAAAGCAAAACTTCTTTTTCTCTTTCAGAAACATTGTAAGACGTGTTCTGATCCGAAAAACTTTGCGAGAAGATATTCTTAAAGATACCGTTGTGATCTTTCTTGGCGATCTTCATGGTAATGATATCGTCTTTCTTAAAATCACTGATATCTGTAATGATCTTTAATCCTAAGATTGGTTTTTTATGTTCATCGGTTTGTAACACCTTCATTTGGTGGAGGTACCAGCCTTCTGTACCATCGCCACGAATTACTTTAGTAGGATAGGATACTCGCAGATCACTGGCTTCACCGGTTAAAGCATGTTTGTTAAAATAATCAAACAACAACGGGAATATTTTATGAATGATGATTTCATTCTGAGCCAAAGGGAATATGGTAACTGTTTTCTTTAGTCCATGATTGTAAAAATCTTCTCTGCTATGCCCCCATATTTCTTTGATATTTTCGCTGATGTAAAAATATCCCTGAGTCTGAAAATCCAATATCATGGTGATGGCCAGGTTGGCATCCAGGAAGGCCAGGAAGTCGGGATTGTGAATCAGCTCCATGGAACGAGGCTGAGATAATTCTCTGGGACTATACTTATTCATGACCGAAGAAATGTCATCAAATAAGCGGTAAAAAGATTGATCCAATACTTTGTTTTCAAAAGGACTGTTTGACATCTTCTTTTTTCTATAAAGTGCTAGAAATAAAAACAGCAGGAGATTGTGATCCTGCTGTTACAAATATAATTAAAATCTTGAATTGACACAATAAGCGAGGAGCTAGGAGGTACGAGCGAGGAAATTCGTACCTCTTAACTCCTCGCTCGTACCTTGTTTATGCTACGGTAATCTTCGAATCTAAATACACATCCTGTATCGTATTCAATAGTTCAACTCCTTCTGCAAATGGACGTTGAAAAGCCTTTCTTCCTGAAATCAAGCCCATACCCCCGGCGCGTTTGTTGATGATCGCGGTTTTGGCAGCGTCTTTAAAATCATCTGCTCCGGCAGAAGCTCCACCGGAATTGATCAATCCGATATTGCCCATGTAGCAATTGGCTACCTGATAGCGACACAAATCGATGGGGTGATCGGTTGTTAGTTCTGTATAAATGCGTTCGTCCAATTTTCCATAAGAGGAACCACCGGTGTTCAAGGCTTTGTATCCGCCATTGTTTTCCGGAAGTTTTTGTTTGATAATATCCGCTTTGATCGTTACTCCCAGGTGATTGGCCTGACCGGTGAGATCTGCAGATAAATGATAGTCTTTATCTTTTTTAAAGGCATCGTTGCGTAAGTAGCACCATAAAATGGTAAACATACCCAGGTTATGTGCTTCTTCAAATGCTTCAGCGATTTCAATGATCTGTCTTCGTGATTGCTCTGACCCAAAATAAATAGTAGCACCTACACCGGCAGCTCCCATGTCCCAGGCATTGCGTACTGAACCGAATAAGGTTTCATCGCTGGTATTGGGATAGCTTAATAATTCGTTGTGGTTGATTTTTACAACGAAAGGAATTTTATGCGCATACTTCCTGGCGTGCAAAGACAATCCGCCAAATGTGGATGCGACAGCGTTGCAACCGCCTTCGATGGCCAGCTTGATAATATTTTCCGGATTGAAGTACATAGGGTTCTTTGCAAAAGAAGCGCCGGCACTATGCTCTATGCCTTGATCTACGGGTAGAATGGAAACATATCCGGTGTTGGCCAGTCTGCCTTTTTGAAACAGCTGTCCCAGGCTACGCAAGGTTTGCGGATGGCGGTCTGAGTGACCAAACATGTCTGTTACATTATTAGGATTAGGAAGGTAAAGATTTTCTTTAGGAATAGTTTTACAAACATGAGAGACTAGATCATCATATTCTTTACCAAGCAAAGTGGAAATGTTTTGTGACATAATGCTATACTTTATAAGATTAACGAGTGGCTTTTTTGTAGAAGTAATATAGAATTACTCTGTTAAAAAGAAAATGGATTTCTCTTTTAGTTTAATGCTTAATCCCTAATGCAGGTCATGAGAAATACTCAAGGTTCGCATTAGGGATTGAGGCATTGTTTGAGCTCTTTTTTCTTTGAGTACAAACGAAGGCATTACTTTATAGATTGATTCAAAGAAAAAAAGCGAGTGCCGAAAGCCCGACCCGACGTAGGAGGGAAATGCCCTTATCTGCCTTACACTCTTTTTTATTCATCACTCTTATTACTAAAGATCTACTTGCTGTCATTCAACATCACCGGTATATCGCCGTTCGTGATGATGACTTTAGCGTTAGGAGAAGTGGTCAGACCTTTCATCATGTCGATGTATTTGTATTTCAATGCCACAGGTGTCATCGCTTCATTGATGATCTGTTGCGCTCTTTTTATACCTTCTGCTTCTACTACGATTCTGTCAGCTTCTTTTTGTTGTTTCAAGATGACATATTCCATTTGCATAGCTTCTTGTTGTGCCTGCACTTTGTTTTGGATGGCTTTAGAAATTTGCTCCGGCAATACAATGTCTTTCAATAAGACGGCATCAATTACAAAACCATATTTCTCTACTGCGTCGATCATTTGTTGTTTGATAGCATGTTCAATTTTTTCGCGTTCGGTAGAATAGAGTTCTGTTGCATAATACTTCGCAGTGATTTCACGTGTAGTTGCTCTGAAGTTTGTCATGATGGCAACCTCCTGATAGTTTTGTCCAAACATCACGTATACTTTCTTGATGCTGTCAGCATTGACGTGGTAGAGAAGACTCAATTCTGCATTGATACTCAATCCTTCTCTGGTTGGTACAATCAACTGACTGTAAACTTCCGTTACACGGCAATTGATCTTGATGATCTTATCGGTAAAAGGATTGAATCCTTTAGCACCGCTTAATATAGGTGTTGGCTTGATGACACCAATACGTTGTATCATACCAACTTCGCCCGGGCGTACAACGGTACAGCTTGTCAGGGCTAAACAAATTACAAAAATAGATGCATGGAACGTTTTCATGGCACATGTGGTTTAGAGTATGAACGAATCTAATCTGTTAATCTGTGCTAATTCTGTAGACAGAAAAAACAGTGATTTTTACTATCTTACGCATGAATTCAGTACTCCATAAAAGCATGACTCGAGAATCCACCTACCAGGCTGCCAAAATGGTAGCCAATAAAGTTGAAGAAATTTTTCAAAAACACAGAGACAAAGCTGTAAATAAAGGGAAAGAATATTTAGCGGATATACCAAGAGCCGATCAAATACAAAGCATCATTGAAGCGGCTTTCTGGATCAGTCTTCGCAGAGAAGAAGGACATTCACCTCGTATCTCACTGGCGTTTCTTTCTCCTGAACAAGCTGGTCAACCGATATCGTTTGCGCAGCCTATACCTTTAGATCCGACGTTACTGACAAAGATCGCTCCCGGATTTGAACGTGCCGGTGTACACTTGGGTGTATGGTGTAAGAACGAAGAATTGTATGTATGGGGAGCCACCTTTCAGATTCCTAATTTATGTTTTGTTATAGATGTTTCCGAACCGGGTTTAGTGGTGATCAAACATCGTCGTTCAGATGCCTTGGGTAAGTTTTCCAACGTGGCTGTGCTTACCGGTGATGAAGTAAAAATTGTAGACGATTACAATGCCGGATTACCCGATTGTCCTTCTTTGCTGAAGACCTTGTTGGATCAGGGATCTACAGCGGGCAACAACGATACCTTAAATGTATTGCTTCAACTTTCAGTATCTATACGGGCACACAAAAGAGGAGGAACTTTATTATTTGTTCCTGCCGGTTCTGATGCCTGGCGGGAATCGGTGCGTCATCCTTTGCATCATTCCATAGATCCTGCGTTCGCAGGATTGGCTGATCGCATGAAGGAAAATGTAAGTGAAACCAATTTTACATTATGGCGCAATGCCATCAGTAAAGAAGTAGAAATCATTGCGGGGCTTACTGCGATAGACGGCGCAATTGTGATGAATGATAATTACGAACTGCTGGCTTTCGGTGAAAAGATAAGAAGAAGAGAAGGCGGTGCACCGATCGAACAAGTGGTGATGACAGAACCTGTATGGGGCGGTGAAGCGCAAATCGTAGATCCTGCACAAAACGGCGGTACACGTCACTTGTCTGCTGCGCAGTTTGTTTTTGATCAACGCGATGCTATGGCACTCGTGGCTTCACAAGATGGTAAGTTCACGGTGTTCACCTGGTCTCCATGCGAGAACATGGTGCAGGCTCATCGAATAGATGCGTTGTTGTTATAGATAGATTTTTATTAGAAAAGTTGATTAAGATTTAGTCGATTATATAAACAGTTTTAGTAGGAAGATTTGGGCGTGCCCCTTCGGGTCGGGCTATCCACTCCAAGTCCTCGCTCGGATCAATCATACATTGATAAACAGACTTTGTTGCTCGCTGTGGGCTTTCCGCTACTATCCCTCACGCAAACATATATGTATAACAAATTGATATTTAGTTATTTATAAAATTAAATAGTACTAATAAAAATAGCTTTTTGTTATCCAAACGTATATATTGCTAATATATTTAGTAATATATGTTACTCAATTGCCATAGTCATTTTAGCTTAAGATACGGAACCTTAGCGCCGGACAAACTGGTGGACGAAGCGGCCGCTCATGGCATGGAGGTATTGGCTTTAACAGACATTCACAACACGTCTGCCTCTTTTTCTTTTTACAATGCCTGCAAAAAGAAAAACATCAAACCGGTACTTGGCATCGAATTCCATCAGGACGATCAGTTACTGTATATTGGTTTAGCCAAGAATAATAAAGGCTTGCAGACCCTGAATCATTTTTTATCTCAACACAATCGATCGTCACAGCCTTTACCTCAATCCGCACCTTTTCTGGAAGACGTGTTTTTTATTTATCCCTGGAAAGCGAAGACTATACAAGAACTGAATGAAAATGAATACCTGGGCATCCGTATCTCAGAATTGAATCGTTTTCGTTTTTCGCCGGAAGCCAGGCAACAAGAGCGTTGCGTGATGCTTCATCCGGTAACGTTCAAAGATAAGAAAGGATTTAACGTTCACCGTTTATTGAGAGCTATTGATAAAAATACTTTGTTGTCCAAATTACTTCCACATCAACAGGCACAGCCGAACGAATGCTTATTGCCGGTATATGAATTATATAAAGCATATGAAGATTTTCCGGTAGTCATTGAAACAACACAACAATTGTTGAACTGTTGCGAAGTTATACTGGATAACAGCGTAAAGAATAAAAGGTGTTTTACCGAAAGCCACGAAGCAGATCATGCGTTATTAGAAAAACTAACTATGGAAGGATTAGCGAAACGCTATCCGCCAAACGATGAAGCAGCGTTGGAGCGTGTAAAGAAAGAACTGGAAGTGATTTATCGGTTGAATTTCAATGCTTATTTTCTCATCACCTGGGACATTTTACGGTATGCGCAATCACAAAATTTTGCTTACGTAGGAAGAGGAAGTGGTGCCAATAGCATTGTTGCTTATTGTTTGTTCATTACAGAAGTAGATCCGATCAAATTGGATTTATACTTTGAACGTTTCCTCAATCCTTACCGGACTTCACCGCCGGACTTCGATTTGGATTTCGAACATTACGAAAGGGAAAAAATTACCGAATACATTTTCAAACGTCATGGTTTGGAACATACGGCTTTGCTGGCTACTTACAATACATTTAAAGGCAAATCCATTTTACGTGAGTTGGGTAAAGTATTTGGTTTGCCGAAACAGGAAATAGATGCATTGGTCAACGATCGCGCCATATTAAAAACGAATAATAAGGACCGCGATAAAATTATAGATTTGATTTTTAAATACGGACAAGAACTGGAAGGTTTACCCAACCATTTATCCATTCATGCCGGAGGTATTTTGATTTCAGAAGCACCCGTTAATTGTTATACCGCTACTGATCTGCCTCCCAAAGGTTATCCCTTGACACACTTCGATATGTTTGAAGCAGAAGAAATGGGTCTGTACAAGTACGATATATTGGGTCAACGTGGCTTGGGACATATTCGTGATGCCAAGAAGATCATTAAACAAAACAGAGGCATAGAAGTAGAGTTGAATACTCAAAGCGCCATCGATGATGAATTGGTAAAACGGGCTTTGTTTACAGCGGATACCGTGGGTTCGTTTTATGTGGAATCTCCTGGCATGCGCATGTTATTCAAAAAATTGGAATGTCAGGATTACCTTACACTGGTAGCAGCCAGTTCTATTATTCGCCCCGGCGTGGCACAATCGGGTATGATGAGCCAATACATCCACAATTTTCGTAACTCCAGTAAAGTGCAATACCTGCACCCTCAAATAAAAGAATTGCTACACGAAACCTATGGCATCATGGTATACCAGGAAGACGTGATCAAGGTTGCACATCACTTCGCCGGATTGGACATGGGCAAATCCGATATCTTGCGTAGGGCGATGTCAGGAAAGTATAAAGGTTCTAAAGGATTTGACTTGATTAAAGAAGAGTTCTTTCAATCCTGTTTCAATAAAGGACATGAACGCTATATTATACAGGAACTTTGGCGACAAATCGAAAGCTTCGCCAGTTTCTCTTTTTCTAAGGCACACTCTGCCAGTTTTGCGGTGGAGAGTTATCACAGTTTGTATTTGAAAGTACATTACCCCATGGAGTTTTTTGTGGCGGTGCTCAATAACGAAGGCGGCTTTTATTCGCGTGAGTATTATATCCAACAGGCCCGTATGTCAGGAGCAGCAATTCATGCACCTTGCGTGAACAAAGGCGATTACCTGGATACGATTCAGGGAACACAGCTTTATATCGGCTTTCGCTACATTCATTCCCTAGAAAGTAAAATAGGAGAGGTCATTGCTATGGAACGATCAATCAATGGATCTTACAAAGATTTGTACGATTTCACCAAACGGATTCCTGTTTCTCATCAACAATTGATGCTGTTGATTCGCATCGATGCGTTTCGCTTTACCGGCAAATCAAAAAAAGTATTATTACTGGAAGGATTTCGTTTGTTTTCCAAAACAGCACAGATCTCCCGTGGTATGGAACTATTCGAACCGGATCTGAAAGAACTCGAATTACCGGAACTGAAAAGTTTCGCTTACGAAGAGGCGTACGATCAAATCGAGTTGCTGGAATTTCCTTTGTGTTTTCCTTTTGATTTGCTACCTATAGAACATCATACCGGTGTGTTGGCTGCGGATCAAATGAAGTACCTGAATAAAAAAGTAACAATGATCGGTTATTTTGTTACGTTAAAAAACAGCCATACCTCTAAAGGCGATCGCATGGCCTTTGGACATTTTTTTGATCGGGAAAGTAAAACCTTCGATACGGTGCATTTTCCGCCGTCGTTGAAACGCTATCCGTTCAAAGGAAAAGGATTTTACAAACTCACCGGTAAAATATCGGAAGAGTTTAACTATCCCACATTGGAAGTAGACTACATGGAAAAATTACCCATCGTACAAAAACAAGTGATATGATGCAAGACAATGAAAAACGCTCCATCGTGCACATGGACCTGGATTCTTTTTTTGTTTCTGTGGAAGTAAAGAAAAGAAGAGAGTTACGCGGTCAACCGGTCATCATAGGAGGTTCTAGCGATCGTGGCGTTGTGGCTTCATGTAGTTATGAGGCCCGTAAGTTTGGTGTACATTCCGCTATGCCTTCCAAGATGGCTCGTTTACTTTGTCCTCAAGCCATCTGGATCAAAGGGGATATGGAAGAGTACAGCAGAGAGTCAAAAGTCATTCGTGAGATTATTTCTTCCAGAGCACCGGTATTTGAACAAGCTTCCATCGATGAATTTTACCTGGACATTTCAGGATTGGATAAATTTTTTGGTTGCATGAAATGGACCAGTGAGTTGAGACAGTACGTGATGAAAGAAGCGGAATTACCGATCTCTTTTGGATTGTCTAAAAATAAAATGGTGTCTAAAGTCGCTACGGGAGAATCCAAACCCAATGGACAATTACAGATTCCTTTTGGCAATGAAAAATCATTTCTTTCTCCTTTAGGCGTAGAAAAAATACCGATGATCGGAAGAAAGACAGCCGAACAATTGCAGCAAGTGGGAGTTGTAGATGTAAAGACACTAAGCGCCATGCCCGTCAAAATATTAGAATCTATGTTTGGCAAAACAGGTCCTTTACTCTGGCAACGCGCCAACGGTATCGATCATACACCTGTAGAACCGTATTCCGAGCGCAAATCCATTTCTACGGAAACGACTTTTGAAACGGATACGATTGATGTAAAAATGTTGCGTGCGAAAATGTTGAAGATGGTGGAAGAGTTGGGATTTTCTTTACGTAAAGAAAATTTTCTTACGGGATGTA
Source organism: Chitinophagaceae bacterium (assembly GCA_028288405.1). Taxonomy (GTDB): domain Bacteria; phylum Bacteroidota; class Bacteroidia; order Cytophagales; family Cytophagaceae; genus JACMQM01. The sequence continues at coordinate 793 of JAQBNS010000018.1, read as the reverse complement.
TTACTGTAAAAGTACGCTATTCTAATTTTGATACACAAACCAAACAATGTTCTTTTCTCTATACTTCATCCGATGAATTTCTGATGGATAAAGTGACAGATCTGTTTGATAAATTATACAACAAACGCATGCTGGTAAGACTGATCGGTGTACGCCTGAGCGATCTGGTAAGAGGAAATTATCAGATCAGTTTATTCGATGATCCTAAGCGCACCATTAATTTATACCAAGCGATGGACAAGATCAGAGCGAAGCACGGAGAACATATTTTAGGAAGAGCAATAGGCGCTTGAGTCTCATAGTGCGAAAAAGATTCTACATATAGTATTAACAAACAGTCTTGCCCCTAAATCCCCTAAAGGGGACTTAAGAAAATAAAAGTAACGTGTTGATTATAGACATGAAGTCCCCGCAGGGTCTCTCGAAGAGGACCCTGCGAGTTTCTTGAAAGACGGAACCCAGAGCATTCAAGAGCGCAGGGTCCCTTTCAGGAGACCCTGCGGGGACTATAGAAATAAATTAAGAGGGAAAGTCCCCTTTAGGGGATTTAGGGGTAAGACAGATTGTTTACTATCTTGGTATCATTTATGAATGTATTGATTTAGTATTCAGCTAAATCCTACTGACATGGAATCAAAATCAAACATCAACGTATCCGGACCTGAGCGTATCGCTTCTGTTACTGCCGGTTCTGCTTTGCTGTATAAAGCCTTAACGGGAAAACGTAAAAGTCTTCTGAATGCTGCATTGGGAGCTTATTTGGTTTACCGTGGTGCTACCGGAAATTGTGTAG
>JAQBNS010000015.1 GCA_028288405.1 Chitinophagaceae bacterium | reverse complement strand
ATAAGGGGTTTCTGTAATCACCGGAGCATTTACAATAATGCTTGCAGCAGCAGAAGTAACGGCAGCACCAGAGTTATCCGTTGCTTTCGCTGAAATAGAATAAGTACCTGTTGCTACATTGCTCCATGTGAAAGTATAAGGAGAAGTAGTACTTGTACCGATCAATGTAATTCCATTATAGAATTCTACTTTGCTGATTGTTCCGTCTGTATCATTAGCCGTGGCACTGATAGTTACAGAAGCAGGAGCAGTATATTGTGTACCGGAAGTAGGAGCAGTAAGACTTACTGTCGGCACTACATTGGGAACCAAAGAATTTACGGTTACATAATTCAAATTGTAACCGCCTGTTACGATAAATAATCTGATGGTATGTGCACCGGCTGTTAAAGCTACATTTCCTACTGTAGTAGTAGCCCATGTTTGCCAAGCACCTGTGTTAGGTAGAGCGACGTCTCCTGTTACACTTACACCATCAACTTCTAATCTGATTTTGCTGGCTGTACCTGTACCTGCAGTTCTGAAACTGAAACTATAGTTTCCGGCAGCAGTTACGTTCACCATGTATTTCAACCATTCGCCGTCTGCAGTATAACCAATGTTATAACCGGCACCGGCATCTGTTGTAGCTTGTACGTCTACACCATCTGTTCTGTATGCACCACCTTGGTTGGCTGTTTCAGAATCGTTATAAGCTAAACCTTGTCCACCTAAGTCGTAGTTTTCAGCTTCGATTTTACCAGGGATATTGATGGCTGTTCCGCTGAAAGGACTTTCAATTGCTGATCCGTATACTTCTACTTCGTATAAAGAATAACCATAAACTGTTGCTCTGGCTGTTCCGTAGATTCTTACGTAGCGCGCAATACCTGATAAACCGGTTAGGTCATTTGTAGCAGTTGCATTTGCTGTTACAGATTTGATAGTTGTCCAATCGCTACCGTTTGTAGAAATCTGCACTTGATAAGCGGACGCGAAAGCGGCTTCCCAAGTTAGTTTCACACGGTTGATGCTATAGTTTGCACCTAAGTCAACAGATAACCATTGAGGATCTGCAAATAAAGAAGCCCATCTCGTATTGTAGCTTCCGTCTGTTGCATTGCTTGCAACAAGAGATGTTGTTGTATTGGCTTCAGTAGAAGAAACAGTGACTGCTTTTCCTTTAGCCAGGTTATCCGGTACAGGATTGCTGTTTGCTTTTACTACTTCGTCAATGGCACTCAACAAAGAGTTAGCACCTAAAACATCTGTATCGAGAGACCAAATCATGATACCGCCGCAAGCTTGCATAGCATAAGCAGTTTTTTTCTTCATGGTTGGAATACCGTTGTAACCAATTTGATTGTTGTAAGTATCAGCATTTGGACTTCCGCCCATTGCTAAAATGTCATTATAGCCGACTGTTTTGTAATCACAGCATCTGTCTCTTCCATAGAAAGGAACACCCAATACTGCTTTGTTTGCAGGCAATCCGCGGCCTACCCAGTAGTTCACAGATTTTACACCTAAATCATAAGTAGAGTGATCATAGCTGTTTTCATCATAAGCCATGATGTTCAAGAAGTCTACTGCACCAAAGATTCCATTCGTGAAACTCGTTCCACCGTATGCAATAACTGCTGCTGTACACAATTTGCCATTGCTATGCATCTTAGCTCCGAGTTCTTGCATCAACAAAGCAAAGTTGTTGGCTTCTGTACCATCGCTTGGAAATTCCCAGTCGATGTCCACGCCGTCTACATTGTATTGATTGCAAAAGGCCAACATGTTATTGACAAATGTAGTGCGCAAACCTGCATTCGGAACAATCGATCTGAAGGCATCACCGCCGCCGCCACCGCCAACGGAGATAATTACTTTTACGCCTTTCGCATGAGCCAAAGAAACAAGACTGTTTAGTCTTCCGGTGTCCATGCCCTGATATCCTCCGCTAGCGGTAGGAATCATAAAAGCATAATTGATGTGGGTGAGTTTGGTATACTGTACATCGTTGAGGTTTCCTCCCCAAGTAGGCACATAACCAACTACCCTGAATTGGGCAAAAGTCTGCTGACTCATCAGCAGAAAGAACAGGACTGCGAGAGTCCGCCAATAAAACTGGTAAAGTCCTTTTTTCGGAGGAGTTACCGATACTGGTTCTTCACATCGTTGTTTTTTCATACGTTGTTTTTTAATGGTGAAATTGTAAAAAGGGCTTTTTGCTGTTTTTAAAAGGAATTTGTGATAGAGGACAGCTTCCTGGAGTGAAGACAAACGAACCTAAAAATGGTAAACAGCTTTATTACGGGACGTATATTTTTTTGGGTTTAAGCAAGAAAAGAGCCCCTTTTCAGGGACATAAAAAAAGGGACAAGCAGCTTGCTTGTCCCTTTAAACAGGTAAAAAAGGAATATTATTCTGTTTTAACGATTTTCCTGGTGATCACTCCTTGTGGAGTGTTGCACTTGATCAGGTAAATATCTGCCTGTAAACCGGAAGCATCTACTACAAATTCGTGCGATCCTGTTCCGAGGTATCCTTGGCTGATTGTTTTGATCAATTGACCCGTTTTATTATAAAGAGCTAATGTTACATCTCCTGCTTCTGCTGTTTCCACTACAACAGTGGTGAAATTAGAGAATGGATTAGGTGCATTGCTTAATAGATTTTCGTTTACACTTGCCTGGTTAGCGGAACGAGCGGAGCTGTTACAGCTTCCAATCAGTATCCACGCATCGGACCAATAAGCTCCTGTGCCCGGAGTATAGGCCCAAGCGGCGCCGTTGCACCAACCGGAATAAGGGAAAGGTTTACATTGGTATTCTTTGCCATCTGCTTGTACCAAACTTCCCGGAGTGTATCCACCGTTCTCTACGTATGTCGCTATACTTGCACAACTGTTTGTTGGCTGATCAAGAGCAGTATTTCCTAAAGCACTTTTGATAGCGGCCAATAAAGACTTGCTTCCACTGGCATCACCCAACAATTGCCAGATCATAATACCACCTGCATTATTTTTGGCGAAAGTGGTTTTAGATTTTATAGTCGGAATACCATTGTAGTATAAAACATTATTTCCCGAACCCACCTGATCATTGTTTTCAGATCCCGGATATTGATTCACAATGTCTGCAAACGTATAATCCGCTACTGCTCCGTTTTGTCCGTATGTGCCCCATCCATATCCGTAGAAAGGAACACCGACAACCAGTTTATTTTTAGCAACGCCTTTTACTGTATTCCAATAATTCACATCATCCACTGCCATTTGGTAAGGAGAATGCTGACCCGGATTATTGGGAGTCCATGGTCCGGTAGCATCGTAAGACATGATGTTGATGAAATCATATTGCTGTGCAGCCGCGCTGGTGATAGAGTTGGCGTAAGAAGTAGCAATCGCACATGTGATGATTTTACTTTGTGCATGTAATCCTGTTGCCAGTTTTGTAACAAACGTTTCATACATCGCAGGTGTCAAACCGCCGGCGAAAATACCTCCTTCAATGTCTACATCAATACCATCCAATTGATAGGTAGCAGTGGCCTGTACTAGTTTGCTTACGAAGTTGTCTACACGCGCTGCATTCAATAGATAAGTATAGGATGCTGGTGATCCACCGCCGCCTGCAATAGACAACAAGATCTTAGCGCCTTTGGCGTGTACTTTTTGTGAAGCAGTCAACAAGCCGGCAGGAATATCAAGATCTCCTGAAAGGCTCGCATTTGGATTGGCAAAAGCTACGTTCAGATGTGTCACTACGGTATAATCTACATTGCCTGCATCGGTCGCTATATTCCCCCATGTAGGTAAGTATCCAACCACTCTCGTCGGAGAAGTAGTAACGGTTGTTACGGTCACAGTGGCTACAGTTGAACTAGCCGTAGCACCAGAGTTATCCGTAGCTTTGGCCGATAGCGTGTAAGTACCTACCGTTACATTTGTCCAGGTATAGGTGTAAGGGGCAGAAAGGTCTTCACCTAGTTTTTGTGTACCGTTGAAGAATTCTACTTTGCTGACAGATCCATCGCTGTCGCTGGCATTGGCTGTAATAGCAATGCTTGCCGGAGCCGAAAGAGAAGTATTGTTAGCAGGACCTGTTAAGGTAATACTCGGTGCTACATTTGGAGTAGTGGTAGCTGTAGAGAATGTAATTTTATCTACGTTAAAATCTGTGCTTGTCGCATAGATCCTCAATACTTTTTGTCCTGCAGTAAGAGTAATGTTGTTTACAGTGCTCAACTGAAATGTTCCCCATGCTCCTGTATTTGGCACTGTGAAGTTGGCTATCGGTGCACCATCCAATTCCAGACGGAATGTTTTACCGGCTGCAATGGCTGCCACATTGGCTTCAATTTTATAGGTACCTGCTGTTACATTGACGGTGTATTCCAACCATTCATCTGTAACAATATATCCTACATCATAACCTGTGCCTAACGGCTCCACATCCACCGCGTCTGTTCGGAATGCACCACCCTCGTTAGCAGTCGTTATGTCGTTGAATGCAATACCTTGTCCTCCTAAGTCGTATTTCTCTGCTTCGATGATTCCGGGTATTGTTCCGAAAATGCCTGCGTAAGGAGTTTGAGTAGGTGCAACAGTATTGACTACAACAGTTACAGCAGATGAAACAGTCGTTGCACCGGCGTTATCTGTTGCCTTAGCAGTGATGGTATAGGTACCGGCTGCGACGTTTGTCCAGGAGAAAGCGTAAGGAGAGGTAGCATCAGTGCCTAAAGAAACACTGCCGTTGAAAAACTCTACTATGTTTATTGTCCCATCTGCATCAGAAGCGTTAGCGGTGACATTGATGCTTGCCGGGGCAGAGAATGTAGCGTTGTTAGCCGGTGCTGTTAACGTTACTACCGGAGCCTGATTAACGGTCACTAAAGCAACTTTTATAGAAGAAGTCAGATCGTTGAAATTAACAGAAGTTAAGCAACCCGCATCACTGGTTGAAGTATAAGATGTTCCTGCCAGATTATCATCACTGTAAAGTGTGACCTGATAACCTGCTTGTACAACCAGTCTGGAAATATCATTGTCTCTGATACCAAGCGCGATCAACTGTGCAGTGGTGTATGTTCCTGCTTGTAAACCTACAGAATACCCGGGATCGTTATTACAGTTTTGGTAAACAATCACTGGACCTGTAACAGTTACAGTGTTCACCACTACAGTTACCGCTGTAGAAGTTGTTACCGCGTTGGAATTGTCTGTTACTTTAGCAGTGAGGGTGTAAGTACCTGCTGCTACATTGGTCCAGGAGAAAGCGTAAGGAGCCGTAACATCAGATCCCAATGAATTAGTGCCATTGAAGAATTCCACTTTACTTACTGTACCATCTGCATCGGCTGCATTAGCTGTGATGTTGATGGACGCCGGTGCTGTATACACACTGTTATTAACCGGTGCAGTTAAACTTACGGTAGGTGGTTGATTATTGACTACTACTTTAGAAAATGTAATTTTATCGACGTTGAAATCACCGCTTGTCGCGTAGATTCTCAACACTTTTTGTCCTGCAGTAAGCGTGACATTGTTCATCGTACTTAATTGGAATGTACCCCATGCTCCTGTGTTCGGTACATTGAAGTTAGCAATCGCGACACCATCCAGTTCCAGACGGAACGTTTTACCTGCTGTTATCGCTGCTACATTTGCATCTATGTTATAAGCACCTGCGGTAACATTGACGGTGTATTCCAGCCATTCATCAGTTACTATATAACCTACATCGTAACCGGTTCCCAAAGGTTCCAGATCTACTGCATCTGTTCTGTAAGCACCGCCTTCATTGGCTGCAGTGACATCGTTGAAAGCTATGCCTTGTCCGCCCAAATCATAATCTTCCGCCTCCACTATACCGGGTATAGGAATAGGAGATCCTTTGTAAGGCGATTGCGTAACAGCAACCGGAGAAACTTTAACGGAGATCGCAGGGGTTGTTGTCGTTAATCCCAGGTTATCTGTTGCTTTTGCTGTAATGGAATAAGTACCTGCTGCTACATTGGTCCAACTGAAAGCGTAAGGAGAAGAGTTGTCCGTACCGATCAATGCACCGTCCTTATAAAATTCTACTTTGGCTACACTGCCATCCGCATCGGCAGCATTGGCTGTGATGTTGATAGAAGCGGGTGCTGTGTAGGTTGCGTTATTGGCTGGAGCTGTTAAGCTGATGCTTGGCGCTTGATTGGTGACACCGGTAGAATAAGTTTGACCGGCCATGTTTCGTCTTTGCAAACCTGATGCGCGGTAACTGTCTACCAGCGCATTTACTTCTGTATAAGACAAGGCTGTATTTTTATAATGCAATGTCCAATCCACTTGCATGGTATTGGTACGATTGGCTGTGCTGCCGCCTAGTGCATTGTCTGCGATCCAGTTGGCATAAGCGATTTGCATGGTGCTGCGTGGATATACGGGCAGACCGGCTTGTGTTTCATTGTCTGTTACAGAATGTGTAGCGATCAATACACCATCGATGTAATAGCGGATGTTTACTTTGTCTGTACATACCGCCATGAACGTGTGCCAGCCGGCGTAGGATTTTGTTTGTACATTATATACTTTCCAAGGTTTCCATGGATCAGCGATGTATTTATGATAGGAGGTAGTATACAACGCTTGTTTGTTAGTATTGGCGCCCCATTTATCGGAAGCCATGTATTCCACAATATCCATTTCGCTGTACTTTGTTCCATCTTGCGCAAGATCTGAGGGCACAATCGTAAAATACGTCTGGATGTTTCCGTCTTGTGTTCCTGTCGCTTCATCTGTCAGGTATACACGGGAAGCATAAGTACCTTCGAAATACTCATAAGCACTTTCAATTCTGGAATTGACAATGGCTTTGCTTGTTCCATTGACGGTCGTACTTACTTTCATGAATTTGTTATTGGCATTGGCCGGATCCGCCACAAATTCGATGTTATTTTTACTATACATCGCTCCTTCCGGTGGACCGCTTTGTCCGTTTACCACACTCCATTTATTGGAAGCGGTTGCCGGACTAACGAGTTCATTTACCCCGGAATAAGTAAAATCATCGAACATGATGGTTTGTGCCTGAATGCCCTTGGGAAGCAAGGCAGTAAGCGCCAAAAAGGCGAAGGCCTTCAGCGCTTTTTGTGTCGAAACGTTTAGTTTTTTCATGGTAGCTGGTTGTTTAAGTGAAATAAATAAACACATCGCAAGTAGAATGATTCCTGCTTTTTATGGTACTTATTACACATCATATATATAGGACATGAGCTGAAATCTTACAGGACATAAACTGGACAGGATAGGTTAAGATATTGAATAACAGCATATTAGTGGATGGGCAAAAGGGTCGTTGCAGGTAATAATTGATTTTTGGGCGTGCCCCTTCGGGTCGGGCTATCCGCTGCAAGTCCTCGGTCGGGTCAAACTTTAGTATAATGATCGTTCATAAAGGCTCGCTGTGGGCTATCCGCTGCTATCCCTCACGCAACATTGGTATAGAAAAACTAAAAAGTAGCGATGAAATCAGAGAGTCGATCTTCTCCTTCCATCCCGAGTTTTTCACGCAATCTGTATTTGCGTTTTTCAACCCCGGACAAGGAAATATTCATGAGTGCCGCGATTTCTTTGTTGGATTTATTCATGCGAATGTAGGCACAGAGCAGTAACCAACTGGGATTTAATTTGGGGTATTTTTCTCTTAATCGATGTAAAAAGTTATGATGCAATTCATCAAAATGAATCTGAAATTTTGACCAGTTGTCATCGAAGTCCAGGTCCTGATCGATCGTTTTAATGACTTCTTTGAAAACGTTTTGACCGGTGTTCTCCGGATCTTTATGAATGGTTTCTAATTTGTCTTTAAGCTGCGAAAGGAATTCAGTTTTTTGGGTGACAGTAGTTGCCAAGGAGGCCAGTTCATTATTTTTCAATACCATATCTGCTTCCAACTTGGCATTGCGCAAAGCAATCAATTCTTTTTCTGTTTGCAGGTTTTCAGTGATGTGCTTTTGTTCCAAAATCAAAAGCTCTTTTTGTTTCTGAAGTTCCAGCTTTTCTTTTTGTTTTTGAAATCGAATGTTCACATAACGGTATAAGGCAAGAAAGCCAATTACCAATGCGATCAGGTAAAAGGTATAGGACCACCATGATCGATACCATGGAGGAAGTATAATGAAAGTATAGATGCATTCTTCACTGAGTTGTTCATAAATGTTTTTTGAACGTACATGAAATACATACGATCCTTCCAAAAGGTTAGAAAAATCAACTTGTGTATTGTTTGTCCAGCTCGACCATTGCAATTGTTTATCACCTTTTGCTGCTAAAGCATATTGGTAAGATATTTTTTCTGGATTTTCATAAAATACGGCAGAGTAAGTGATACGAAGTCCATTGAAGTCATAGGGCAGAGAGGGAACTTGATTTTTCAATAGTTCCATTCCACCATACAGCAAAGAATCATTTTTAAAATTGGCTTCTACTTTTCTAATCAGGACTTGATAAGTTTCCTTTTTTTCAATGGCTCCATTTAAATTAAAAAAAGTAAAACCTTCTTGTGAACCCATGATGACAAGGCTTGGCGTGACGGGTAAAATAAACTCATAACTTCCAACCAACTCGCCTATAATTTTTTTGAAAACAGATTCTTGAGCTTTGTATTGTCCAGGTGCGATAAACCGATAAAGACTTACACCTTCCCAATCGAATACCCAGATGTTACCGTCGCTGTATTGTACAATGCGACTAATGAACCGATCGGGACCTATTATTTTTTCCAGTGCGGTATCTTTCGTAAAGACTTGTTTGTTTTCATCAAGGATAAATACACCATCGTCCGCGGCGAATACCAGGTGTTGATTAATGATGGAAATAAAATTAAAGTAGTCGGGTTTAAATCCTTTTAATAAACTCCAATTGTCGGCCGAAGCGACACGTGTCAAATCTTCAGATAACGTTACTTTGTATATCCCTTTATTGCCGTGACAGACCCATATATTTCCCTGCTGGTCTTCTTCGAATATTCTGCAGGATTCCTCAAAACCCTCTAACTTATGAAGAAACTTCCATCGACCTTGTTCTAGTTTGTACAATTGAAAGCCAAGGTAGGTACCTTTAATCGCATAGCCTGGCTTGTCTTTGAGTGGAGCAATTTTCCAATGCCCCTCATTGTCTTTGTCACCGCTGATCAGTTTCGCTTCATCACGAATGATTTGATAGGTGTGATCGGTCTGGCAACATAATAGGGTATGATTGATGACTGATAAATTCCAGATCTGTCCACTGATGCCTTTGACAGGATAAAATTTCTTTTCTGTGTATTCTCCTGCTGTAGTATAATAAAGACCTTGAGAAGTACCCACATATAATTTGTTGTCAAAGACAGCAGCAGTATATCCCATGCCTTGAATGCCCGCATCTGTACCCACAAAGGAGAAAGGTGTGTTGATTTCGAGATAAGCTATTCCGTTATCAAGCGCTAACCAAAGCGCACCGCGTTTGTCGGTGTAGGCATAATTGATCGTATTATCCGGTAACCCATTTTCTATACATACATGTTTAATGACATCACCTGCTGCATTGATCATGTAAAAGCCATTGTTGTAAGTAGTCACTAATAGATTACCATTAGGCTGCTCAATGGCATGAGTGATCTGCTGCTGACGGAGTACTTCATTAGCATTTCCTTTTAAAGGAGTAAGTGTATGTTGATCAAATACAGAAAGTGAATTATTAGTAACGATCAACAAGCATTGATTCGGGTAAGGAAGAATTTCTTTAATGGTACTGTTTTTGAATACTTCTCCTCCGGGAATTATATTCAGTTGGTTGTTGTGCAATAGCAACAATCCTCGTCCTTTCTCCTGAACATAAATCGTGGTGTTTACTTTTTGAATGTAAGTAAAAAGATTTCCACTGACGGTGGGCTCCAGTGTTTTAAAAGTATTGTTTTTAAAGACATGCAGACCTAACTCGGAATGAAACATAATTCCTTCCGGAGCCTCTACGATATTCTGTATGTCGCGATTGAATTGTTGGGCTTTCGGAATTTTGTCATATAAAGATTTATAAACTAAGAGGCCGGAGGTATCAGATTTCAGGTATCCCAACTCGTTAAATCCACCTACATACATTGTGTCGTGAGGAGACAAGTAAAGAGACAATCCGCTGTTGCCATTTGGAAGATTAATTCCTCTCCAGTTTTTAGCATCGTATTCCATCACTCCATAAGCATTTCCAAAATACATGACTTCACGTTTATCCTGGGTAATAAAAAAATTGCGAGGATGCGTGCCATAGGACTTGACTCCATAATGACGTATGGCATAACCACCAGCTGTGTTCTTCGTCTGCGAAAAACAACAAGCAGGTATTAGAAAGAATAATGGCAATACATGTAAAGCTATTCTCACAAAAGGATGAATTGGATTCGTCTATTAAGGTAGTAAAATAATGCGCCCGATGGTAAAGCGTCAGATTCTTTTTGGTGAAATAAAAAAAGGAACAAAGCGTTAGCTCTGTTCCTTTTTAAAAAAAACCTGAAAAATTAGTAAAGCAAACTACTCGGTTTTGATAATTTTTCTTGTAATCACTCCATTAGGAGTCGTACATTTCACTAAGTACATATCAGCTTGCAAACCTGAAGCGTCAAATTCAAACTGATGTGTTCCGGCATTCAGGGCACCTTCAGAGATAACTCTGATCATCTGACCCGCTTTGTTGTATACTTTTACTGATACATCACCTGCTTCAGCAGTTGATACTTCAATCGTTGTAATGTTAGCAAATGGGTTAGGAGAGTTACTGACAACCGCATCGTTTACGCTAGCTGTTGCAGTTTCTTCAGAACGTCCGGCTCCGCATGAGCCAACCAATGTCCAGGCATCTGTCCAGTACGCGCCAACACCTGGTCCATAAGCCCATGATGCACCATTACACCATCCGGAATAAGGGAAAGGTTTACACTGGTATTGGTTACCTGAATTTTTAACTTTGCTGCCAGCGCTATAGCCACCGTTTTCAACGTATTGTGCAACACCTGCGCAACCACCTGTTGTCGCGTTGTTCACGGTGATGGTTACAGAACCTGAAGTAGTGTTTGCTCCTTTATCATCTGTAGCGATTGCTTTAATGGTATATGTTCCGGCTCCAACATTTGACCAGGTGTAAGAGTATGGTGCAGAGTTGTCAGAGAATAATAAAGAAGAACCGTTGTAGAAATCAACTTTTGTAACCGAACCATCTGCATCAGACGCGTTGGCAGAAACAGTAAACGATGCCGGAGCATTAGCCGTTGCGCCATTTCCCGGAGACGTCAATGTAACAGTTGGTGCCTGGTTATTAGGATTGGTAGTCACCAAAGAAACTTTGATAGAAGAGGTCATATCATTGAATCCAACAGTTGTCAAACAGGAAGTGTTGGTCGTGCTGGTGTAAGAACCACCGCTTGCGTCCATGTTATTGTTGTTATACAAGGTTACCTGGTATCCCGATTGCACGGTTACAGTAGAGATGTCATTGTCTGCTATACCTAAAGCATTCAATTGAGCCGTAGTATAAGTACCTGCCTGAAGTCCGACAGAATAACCCGGATCATTGTTACAGTTTTGGAATACCACTACCGGGCCTGTTGCCGGAGGAGTTGAAGCTTTCGTGAAGTCTACATAGTTTAAGTTAAATTCTCCTGTGAAGTTCAACTTGATGATTTTTTGTCCGGCAGTCAGGTTCACATTGTTGATGGTTACCGTTTGCCAGTTCTGCCATCCGCCTGTGTTGGCCACATTGACTGTAGTGGTTGAAGATCCCGGAATTTCGATCGTAAAAGATCCTCCAGTCTGTGTAGATACACGTGCATCAATTTTATAAAGACCTGTAGAAGTAACGTTGACGGTATATTCTACCCATTCACCCGTTGCTACATAACCAATGTTATAACCACCCTCTGTACATGCTTCTATATCCACATCTTCCGTGCGGAAAGCATTACCGGAATTTCCACCTGTATTGTCATTGTAAGCAACACCTTGGCCACCGACATCATAGCGTTCGGCTTCTAATCTTCCCGGTAAATTAAGAACAGTACCACCATAAGGTCCTTGTGTTACTGGAGGCGGTTGTACTACACCTCCCAGGTTATTATGAATAACAGTTAATAAAGAGTTTCCTCCGGTTGCATCTTGAGACAGCTCCCAAATCATGATACCACCATAACCATTATTTTTCACGTATGTTGTTTTGTTTGCAATGGTTGTCTTTCCGTTGTAGCCATTACCGTTGAAGATATCGGCATTGGGATCGGCACCTTGAGAAACCAACGTAGCGAAGGAAGACCAGCTTGGTCTTCCATAGAAAGGAACACCCAAAACAATTTTGTTTTTAGCTAAGCCTCTGCCTGACCAATAGCTTAAGCATTGCAGTGCATAGTTGTAGGTAGAGTGATCGTAGTTGTTGGCATCGTATGCCATTACGTTCAAATGATCTAATCTATTAAGAGTAGTTAAAGAAACACCGTCACCTTGACCACCGTTTCCGATAACCGCTGCAGAAAGTAATTTACCGGCTGGTTTCAACGCATTAGAAAGGGCTGCCATTAAAGCATCGAAGTTGTTAGAACTTGCACCTGCATCCGGGTATTCCCAATCGATATCTACTCCATCTAATCCGTATTGATTTACGATGTACATGGCGTCATTTACAAAACGAGTCCTTGAATCAGCGTTAGCAGCTAATGCTTCAAAAGTAGGATCTAGAGGAGCTCCCTGATTGCTCCAACCCCCGATAGCGATCATTACTTTGCAACCTACTGCATGTGCTCTGGAAACAATCGTTTGAAGTTTCGCTCCATTATCGACAGCATAGATAGAACCATTACTTTGTGGAATGGCAAAAGCATAATTAATGTGAGTCAGTTTGTCGTACTGAATGGAGTTAGCGTCTCCTGCCCAAGATGGCATGTAACCTACTTTTCTTCCTTGCGCTTGAGAGGCAATGCTACATAGGATAAATAGTAGCCCAAACACAATCTTTGCTGGTAAATGTGAAATCTTCATAACTTATTATTTATGGGTTAATAACTAGCTAAAAAATAGGTCTGCCTCATGCTGGTAAAGACGGATCTCTAGATCAAATATAATGTAATTATTTGGCTAAAAAATATAAACCAACAAATATTTAATTGAAATAATTTTAAAAAATATAAGTTAAGTACTATTAATTATTGGGGTTTAAGTGTAAAAAGCAGTGTATGAAAAGCTCAAACAGCGTTTTTACATAGGGTAAAAGAAATTTATGGAAGAGCCAAACAAGTCAATGTCCTAATTTTGTCTCTTTCCAAAATTTATACGATCCGGTGAAAATTTAAAATGGATGGGAGCGAAAACCTCAATTTGCATTTAGCTACATTATAAAGAGCATTTAGCCCTATTCTAATTGATGAGCACTCATTCTGTGTTTTTATGAATGGACAAATAACATTACATTGGCTAATGTATTTTTGAGGCATTTTGATAAAAATTGTAGATATGGTTAAGGAAGAGCAATCAATGCATCATAAACTGCGATCTGTGATTAGTAATATTGTAGATCAGGACTATTTTAAAGAAGACGATGAATGGAAAGATGTTAAGGAATTAACTGAAAAACCAGAATTTAGATTTTTGATCGGCCACTTGCCTTGTATTATATCCATCTTCAACTTACAAAAAGGGTATTATGAGTTCATCAGTGACAATATGAAATCATTAATGGGCTATGATCCCCGAATTTTTGAGGGACAAGACGGGGTAAATGTCATATTTGAACTGGTACTTAAAGATCATTTTGGTGAATTTATGGAGCCGGTCATGAACGATATTTATGGTTACGTATTTGAACATTCCACTCCTGAAAACGGAAAGGATTTTCGTTTTACGGTTTGTGCTAAATTGAAAGCACACAACGGTTTGTTGCAATGGTATTTAATGGATACAAACATTTTGCAGGTTAATGCTGCAGGTCAACCGATACGTACCATATTTACCATGACCAATATTCATAAGTTCAAGAAAGACGAGGTGATTTATTACGACGTATTGAAGCGTGATCAACATGGAGTATACAGACCCGTTTTACAAAAGAGCATTTCTGAAAGTGGAACTATTCAACTATTAACGGAGCGGGAATACGAGATTTTAGGATTGATCAGTAAAGGCTATACCAGCTCGCAAATTGCTGAGCATTTATTTATTAGTCTTTTTACAGTGCAGACTCATCGCAGAAATATCAAGCGCAAGTTGCAATGCAGGAGTAATAGTGAAATGATTAACTATGCATTGGCAAGAGGAATTATTTAGTTTTACCCCGCCCAATTCGACCGATCCAAACTCCTATATTGTATCGCTTCCGCTACATGGGCGGTTTCTATATTGACACTCCCTTCCAAATCAGCAATGGTTCTGGATACTTTTAAAATTCTGTCGTATGCTCGTGCGGAAAGTCCTAATCTTTCCATGGCAGTTTTGAGTAACTTTTGAGCAGCGCTATTCAATACACATATCTCTTTCACCATGGGCGAAGGCATCATCGCATTAGAAAAGATACCTTTGCCTTTATCCGTATTAAAACGTTCGGCCTGTAGTTCTCTGGCTTTGATGACACGTGCTCTAATATCCTGGCTGCTCTCTGAACGATCTGACGAAGCAATTTCTTCAAACTTCACAGGTGTGACTTCTACGTGCAAATCGATGCGATCCAAAAGCGGACCACTGATTTTATTCAGGTAACGTTGTACAACCCCAGGTCCACAGACACATTCTTTTTCCGGGTGATTATAAAATCCGCAAGGGCAAGGATTCATGCTGGCGATGAGCATGAAGTTGGCCGGAAACTCTACCGATATTTTTGCGCGACTGATGGTTACTCTACGCTCTTCCAAAGGTTGACGCATGACTTCTAAGACGCTCCGCTTGAATTCAGGCAGTTCATCCAGAAACAACACACCATTGTGCGACAAAGATATTTCACCGGGTTGAGGAAAACCACCACCACCTACTAAAGCCACATCGGAAATGGTATGATGCGGCGCTCTATAGGGTCGCTCTGTAATTAAAGCATCCGTGCGGCCCAACTTGCCGGCAACAGAATGAATTTTAGTTGTTTCCAAAGCTTCTTCTAAAGAGAGGGGAGGAAGGATGGTTGGAATTCTTTTTGCCAGCATCGTCTTTCCCGCACCGGGCGGGCCAATCATGATGACGTTGTGACTTCCTGCGGCTGCAATTTCTAATGCTCTCTTGATATTTTCCTGCCCTTGCACATGGGCGAAGTCTACAGAGTAAGCATTCAGTTCCCGGTAAAATAATTCTCGCGTATTAATTTTCACCGGTTCAATTTCGATGCGCTCTTCTAAGAAGTCGATGGCTTCAATGACGGTACTGATACCGATGACGAATATGCCTTGTACAATACCGGCTTCCCTTTCGTTTTCTTTTGGAAGTAAAATGTATTTAAATCCTTGTCGCTTGGCTTCTATGGCAATGGGCATCATACCTTTGATCGGTCGTAAGTCTCCGTTCAATGCGACTTCTCCCATGATGATGCATTCTTCTAATCGTGTACTCTTCAACTGACCGGAAGCATACAAGATGCTCAAGGTGATGGGCAGGTCGAAGGCAGAACCTTCTTTGCGTACATCGGCAGGTGCCAGATTGACGACTACTTTTTGTCGTGGTAGAAAATAATCGTAATGTTTGATAACAGATTCAATGCGGTGCACGCTTTCTTTGACGGCATTGTCAGGTAATCCCACAATATAAATCTTGGTGCCTTGTACAATACTTGATTCGATGGATACAACAAATGCATTGACGCCGATGACGGCACCTCCGTAGGTTTTTGCTAGCATAAAAAAATTAAGTTTAAAAAGTTGTTAGTTACTAGTTATTAGTTAAAAATATAAGAATTGGGAATGAATTGTTAATCAATAAAAAATGAGAGCTGTCAGCTGATTTGATCAACTAACAACTAGTAACTAACAACTAAAAAACCTAAAACGCTTTCTCAATCAAACGCATGAAAATGTGAATGACCTTAATGTGTACTTCTTGTATACGGTCTGCAAAACCATTGTGAATGACATTGACACAAACGTCAGAAAGTGGTTTTAATTTGCCGCCGTCCTTACCGGTTAAGCTTACGACTTTCATTCCTTTTTGCTTCGCCATTTTTGCGGCTTCGATTACATTTTCGGAATTACCACTGGTACTGATGGCTAATAACACATCACCTGGTTTGCCTACGCCTTTTACAAACCTTGAAAAAATTTGATTGAAACCATAGTCATTGCCGGTGCAGGTAATATAACCCGGTTCCGAAATAGCAATGGCTGCAAAAGGTTCTCTGTCTTCTCTGTATTTGCCGGTAAGCTCTTCTGCAAAATGCATCGCATCACAATGTGATCCGCCGTTGCCACAAGAAATGAGCTTTCCGCCATTCTTTAAACTGTATACCATGACTTCTGCTGCGGCCTCTATGGCTTTCAGGTTCTTCTCATCGGAAAGAAACCTTTCCAGAACAGCTGATGCTTCTTGCAGGTCGTGTTTGATAGTAGAGATAGGCATGGTATACGGTTTTATAATTGAATAGTCTTCAGCGTTTCACTGAATGACTACCAAGATTCATCTTCAAAGTCACCTTCTTCTTCGTCGTCTAAATCAGCCAAAGGATCTTCCAGATCATCTGCGTCTAATTCTTCTTCGTCAAAGTCTTTGATCTCATCCCAGTCTTCTACATCTTCTTCATCCCAACCTTCTTCTTTGAAGTCATCAGCGATGTCGTCTTCGTCGTCATCACCATCTTCGTCATCAGCGCCAAGATCTTCCTCTTCTTCGTCTGTTTCTTCCTCTTCCTCGGCTTTCTTTTTAGCTGATTTGATAAGTACTGCATTCTCTATATCGATAAGAGAATTTTCTAACGTGATTTCTGATTCAGAAACCAACACATCTTTCATTTCGGTAACGTGTTTCATAAAGTGATGTATTAACGCTCAAAACTATATAAAAAACAGATTTGGTGTACTAAAGAAATAAAAAAAATATTTATTTTTTTTATTTCCAAGAACCCACAACGGTAATGCCGCCTTTGGTTGTTTGACCCAAAGTGACATTCAACTTGGTGCCAATCGGTAAGTACAAATCTACTCTGGAGCCAAATTTTATAAATCCTAACTCTTCTGTCTGCACCACGTTGTCTGATTCTTTGATGTACCAGACAATTCGCTTGGCCAATGCACCTGCAATTTGTCTCAAGAGCAAAGCCTTACCGTCGGGACGTTCTACGACTACTGTTGTTCTTTCGTTGTCTGTGCTGGCTTTAGGATGCCATGCTACCAGGTAAAGTCCAGGATGGTATTTGAAATATTTAACTATCCCGCTAATGGGGAAGCGATTTACGTGTACGTTCACAGGTGACATAAAGATAGACACCTGCAATCTTTTTTCTTTAAAATATTCGGGTTCATATACTTCTTCGATCACCACTACCTTTCCGTCTGCCGGTGCGATGATGAGATCGTCTCCTTTTACCCATGAACGGGAAGGATGTCTGAAAAACTGAAGGACAGTAAGAAACAGCAATGCCGAAATACCAACAATGATGTAACTTCCAGGTGAACTCAAGAATAAAAAAGCCACTGTTGAAACAGCAGATAAAGCAAGAAATAAAACCAGAAGTAGAGTCCTGCCTTCCTTGTGAATTGTCATAGAATGAAATTAAATATAGATCGCAAATATAACTAAAACTTGCAATCAGTACACACCTCGTAATTTATATGTTTGCGCGACTTTATCAATGGCCACAATATAGGCTGCCGTTCTTAATGGTACCTGGTATTCCTTGGAGATTTTATAGACATGATCGAAGGCTTCCTTCATGATCCGGTCACTGCGTCTGTTGACTCGTTCCAGTGGCCACCTCATTCCCAGTCGGTTTTGGACCCATTCAAAATAAGAGACCGTTACGCCTCCTGCATTGGCTAAAATATCTGGTACAACAGTGATTCCCTTTTCATTGATGATTTCATCTGCCTTTGAATTGGTTGGGCCATTCGCTCCTTCTACAATCAGCCTGGCCTGTATTTTTGAAGCATTGGCCAATGTAATCACATCTTCTTTCGCTGCAGGTACTAAAATACCGGCTTTACAAGTCAGCAAATCATCTGCGCTGTCCATTTTATCTGCGTTCCCATATCCTTCGAGACTACCGTTATTTTCATCGCGGTAGAGAATAGCATCTTTAATGTCTATTCCGTTTTCATTCCAATAGGCACCGGAAATGTCAGAGATACAAACAATTTTAATTCCTCTTTCATCTAACAATTTAGCGGTATTCGAACCTACATTTCCAAAACCCTGTACGGCGCATGTCGCTTTATTAGGGTTCATTCTTAATTTCTGCATGGCAGCAAATGTACTGACCATAATGCCTCTGCCTGTTGCCTCTGTTCTTCCCAAAGAACCGCCCAATACCAGGGGTTTACCGGTTACTACGGCTAAAGTAGTTTGTCCCTTGGTTTTTGAAAATTCATCCATGAGCCAAGCCATTTCTATGGCACTCGTTCCCATATCTGGTGCAGGAATATCTTTGTCTGGTCCGAAAATATCGGCCATGGATAAAGTATAAGATCTGGTTAATCGTTCAATTTCTCCTTTTGACATGGCTCTCGGATCGCAAGTGATACCGCCTTTGGCACCGCCATATGGAATATCTACTACCGCGCATTTCCAGGTCATCCAGGCTGCCAGGGCCTTAACTTCGTCCAAATTGACACCCATATCAAAACGTATTCCTCCCTTGGAAGGACCCAATACGGTAGAGTGAATGACGCGGTAACCTTCAAATACTTTTACCTTACCGTTGTCCATTGTAACAGGCAACGATACGATGACTTGTTTGGCCGGATTTTTTAAAACGCTATAGGTTTCAGGATCAAGACCAAGGATCTGTGCGGCCCCATCAAAACGGGACATCATGGATTCCAGCGGATTTTCTTTTTCGTGTGATGAAGCGGATGGGGTAGCCATAAGATCTGTTTTGGGAATTAAACGGGTTCTCTCGTGAAATGGTTAAGCCGCGAATAGTTTCAAGTACACGATTAAAAATGGAGAGGCAATAAACAAGCCATCAAATCGGTCGAGAAAACCTCCATGACCAGGTATGAGGTTTCCGGAGTCTTTTACAGCTAAACTGCGTTTAAAAAGAGACTCGACTAAATCTCCGATACTTCCAAAGACAACGATGATCAAAGAAAGAATGATCCAATCTTTCAACAATATGCTGGGAAAGAAATATGCACAAACCCAGGCGATACCTATGCTGAATAAGGCTCCGCCGGTACTGCCTTCCCATGTTTTCTTAGGAGAAACGCGTTCGAATAATTTATGTTTTCCAAATGAAACACCGCCTATATAACCCCCGATATCGTTTGCCCATAACAAAAGCAAAATGCCCATGACAATCCCCGCGTCGTAACTTCCATGTATGAAAGCGGTCGAGGAAAATAAAGAAAGTGGTAAAGCAATGTAGAGAATACCTAAAAAAGTATTGGCAATCCTGTAAAAGGGATTGTGATTGGTTTGAAATAGTTCGATCAAAAACAGTAAAAAGACAAAAGCAATCACCAAATAATAATAATTGGAAGGGAGTGTGTTGTTCTGGACCAGGTAATTGAGGAGAAACAGTAAGACTCCGGTAACAACGGCGAACATGCGATTGAGGTGCATCTTGGATAGATGGAGAAGATGAAAAAACTCTGTGAGTGAAATACCACAAATCAATCCGAACAAAAGAAGAAAGGTCCATTCACTATAGAAGACACCGGTTACCACCAGTGCTGCTCCGATTAAACCAAAAATAATTCGCAAGGTAAGGTTGCTCAGTTTATTCATTTCAATAGCTATAATAGAAATAGAGGAGTACGTTTCATCCTATTGACCATACTAAGACTCCTTCATTTGCTGTTGACGAATGAATTTATAATACAG
>JAQBNS010000011.1 GCA_028288405.1 Chitinophagaceae bacterium | reverse complement strand
CGGCTTCCGCTCCTATAAATTCGGCGGTTCCGGTATTTTGTAATTGAGATTTACCGGGCTGAACGTTGTTGACGTTTTGTATGGTATTGCTGATGTTGCTGTAAAACAAACTCCCTTGAATCCGGATCTTTTGAATCAATAAGTCTGTATAGGACAGTTCGTAATTCATAGACGATTCAGCATGAAGGTCCGGGTTGGGAATCGCTGTACCCAGTCTGTAAGAGTAACGGTCTTTCACGGTAGCAAATCTTGATTTATGAGCTGCGGTTGCGCTGATGACTCTATGTTGCGCTAAGTTATAGAAAGCCGCGATTTGATAATTCCAGGTGTCGTTTCTATTGGTGGGAAAATCGGAAATGACTTTTGTTGTGCCGTTATAATCCTGAGCGGTAATGCTGTTACGCATGTTATAACTTAGCCCAGGAATGATTTTTAACCGGGCGATCGGCTGATAAATATTTTCCACTCCGAAGGAAATGGTATTGTCCTCAAAGGTACGCACGGGTTCGTTGGCATTGTTCTCCCGATGCCTGTCGTGTTTGTAATGTGCCGCAAATTTCAACTGGTTTTTTTTAATGAGCTTAGTCCCATATTCTATAGAACCTCCATAGGTATCATCGTTGTAGTAACTTTGAAACGCATAAGGCTTGGTGATGGTGCTGTATTTATCGTCGTCGTAACTTTCCAGCAGGTTGGTGAATTTGTCGTAATACAATCTTAACCGGACGTAGTTATTAGAATCAATCGTTGTATTCGAAAGGAAGTAAAAACTTTCCTTGTTCCAGTAAGGCCATTGCCAGTAACGAGGTTTGGCATATAAGGAGTTTTGGGTGTCGGTTCCGGCATAAACGGGTGTTCCTTTCTCCCCTTGCTGGTTCACATAACTGAATACATATTCCTGCTTTTTACTGGGGGTAAACCCAACACGTATGCTATACTTTGTATCCTTGCTATAAGAGTTATCTCTTCTGCCTCCATTTTCATGTGCAACAGAATCAAAATGTTCGGAGAGGTTGTAATAATCCCGGTTCAACTGAGAGATTCCACCTTGAAAATAAAACTTACCCATCTTCGAGCCTACGTTGAGGTTGCTTCGGTAACCGCCGGTCAAATAGCCGGTGGCTCCGGTGAACTCCAATTTTTCCGTGGGCTTTCTGGATACCAGATTGATGGCACCTCCTAATGTATTGGGGCCGTACAGTACGGAAGAAAAACCTTTAGATACATTGATCTCTGCCAGATCAAAGGTTGTGAAGCGAGCCAAATCAACATAACCATCGTAGGGTACATAGACAGGAACACCATCAATAAAAACCGGAACTTGTCTCAGGTCAAATCCTCTGACAAATATGGTAGCTTCGTTTCTTGCACCGAAGTTGGCCATTGAAACACCCGGTAATGCATTCAACGCATGAGCTGCGTCTGTTCGGTTTAATACTTCCATTTTTTTGGCTCCAATCGCATTGGAAGAATCTTTAGAACGAGTGCCGTAAATGGCTACTTCCTGAAGATCCAGGATACTGTCGGAGTGAAATTCTCCCTGGGATTGGCCAAAGGAAAATGTATTTGAAGTTAAAGTGATGATCAACAAAAGGTTTCGTAATGGTCTATTCATAAATTAAATGGTTAATTTTCGTTATTCATTTTCAAGCATAGCGATGGGCAAAAAAATTAAAGCTTCAGTTCTTTCGATTTCATTTCCAGAAATTCAAGAAATGCCTGGTCCAGCGCTTCATAAGTTGCAATCATGTTTTCTCCTGCTTCTGTCACTAATGCTCCTCCCCCGCCTTTTCCTCCGGTAGTTTTAATGACCAATGGTTGAGGCGCTTTAAGATTTATGGATTCAATCAGTTGCCAGGCTTGTCGGTAAGACATTTCCATAGACTTGGCCGCCTGAGAGATAGAACCGTATTCACGGATTTTTTTTAAGAGTTGAATTCTTCCAAAACCAAGAAAGGGCCCTTTATCGGAATCAATCCAAATTCTTCCCTGAATGAAATAGTGAGTTTCAGTAGTTGAAATTGCCATGTGGCAAACATAGTTAAAAAAATAACTACTTATTAAATAAATAAGTAAAAATACTTAAAATCTACTCATTTTTAGAACTGCTATATTTAAAAAATAGGTGTTTATAGTAGATTTAGGTTGAAATTGAGACTATTTACAAATGTATATACATTTGTAAATAGTCTCAATTTTTAAGTAATTCCCTTAATTCTGTCAAAATCATAGCCGTCGCACCCCAGATAAAATGGCCCTGGTAGGCATAGCCCGGTGCATTCATCTTCCACTGCTGCGCCCGGATCACTTCTCGTTCTTCTATGTGTTTCGGGTCAGCCAAATGGTCTAATGGAAACTCAATCACAGAAGCAACCTCCCGTTGGTCAGGAATAAAGACCGGCACAGATTCGCTATAACCTAATACTACGTTCACCCAAAAACGGCTCGGCGGAATGTAGACGGATGTTAAGGTTCCTAATACAGTAATTTGTTCCGCTGTTACTCCAATTTCTTCACGAGTTTCTCTTAAGGCTGTAGCCCTTACATCTTGATCTTCGGGTTCTGCTTTGCCACCGGGTAATGCAATCTGCCCGCTGTGTACTCCCTCGTATTCGGGACGTTGGATCAAAGGAATAAGCACCTGACCGTCTTTTTCATACAAGAGAATCAGTACGCTACTTTGTCTGGTGGGATTTTTATCGGATTCCTGTTCAAAGTTTTGCAGGTGTTTTTCGTAATCTTTTAAGCCTTGATCAGAATACAAACCGAGTTGTGCCGGGTATCCGGGTAACGGTTGTTTTAATCGTTCCTGTATCCGACTCACCAATGTCGCTAAATTTATAGAGCTCTTCATTGTCTCTAATTTACTATAGTTTGTGAGAACAAAAAAAGCAGCCCATGTAAACGGGCTGCTCTCGGCAAAGGAAAAAAGCTTAACTATTTTTTGATCATGCGTTTTACCATTTGTTTTCCTTCGGCATCTTTTAACAGGATAATATAGATGCCGGTTTTCAATTCATGAAGGTCCAGATGAAGTGTATTGGAATGAGAGGCTATCGTTAGTTCTCTAACTTTTTCGCTGTTGGTATTATAGATGGTCAACTCTGTAGGTACAAAAGTTCCTGAAATAGTGACTGCAAGATCTCCGTCGTTTGGATTAGGAAGCAATTGTATGTCTGATGCATCGGCTGAACCGACAACTGCTGTACAAATGCTGAACGTTGTAATCATGTCATCAGACACCGGCGTGCTGCAAATACCTGTATTATCAGATGTCAGGGTAAGCGTTACGGATCCGTTGATGAGGTCTGTTTCTGTTGGGATGTACGAAGCGGTTAAGCTGGTATTGTCTGGTGTAAATGAACCCAAACCGGATGAAGTCCATACCTGACTGGTCGTATGCGTGGAAGTACCTTCTAAAACAACAGCGTCTGCAGAAGTACAAATGATTTGGTCTTGCCCGGCATTGATTGCAGGAGCATCCGTGATGGTCAGATCTAAAGTGGCTGTACTATCGCATCCGCCTGCATTGGTTAAATGGACTGTGTAGATTCCTGTTTCATTATAGGTAACGGTGTTCCATACATAGGTTGAACAAGAAGAGATCGTAGTCAGTGAAGTAGTATTCAGACAAAGATCGATAGAGCTAAGTGCATCGGATCTGAATTTCCTAAGACCAAGATCTGCAAAATCTTTTGCAGATTCTCCGTCGTTGTATAATACATCGTCTCCCCCATCTGAAATGACTTGAAGTTTGGAAAGCGATAACTGTCCGCTTTCGTTTACTTGCATAACTCCTTCCATGTTGAGTACGTTATTGGCTGATGTTGTTACCAATACAGGAACATCCGTTGCTTTTCCTGCCCATTTGAAGATGGCGCTGGTCAATGGATCTCCTGCCGCATTTCCGGCAACGATGAGGTAAGTGCCATTCGTCATTCTGATCATTCCTCGGATTCCTCTTCCACCCAAGTTCAATTCTATTGGAGCTCCGAATGCAGCATTACCAGCTGGTGTGCCGTTGTTGAACCAGTTTTCAAAATCAATTACGGGAACGATGACCGCTTGGGTTCTTGTAGCTGTGGGAACCAATGGTGCTCTCAGACCAATATATAAAGTAGTGTTGTCAGGACCGAATACCATGCCCTCAGCCGCAAAACCATCAGTCGCTTTTGAGTCTTTGCCGGCTGCAGCACTGGTGGTGAAGTCATATCCGTTGGCATCTCCCCAGGTGAGTATCTTTGATCTCAACGCATAGTATCCGGCAAAAGAAAAAGTAGTTGAAGTTCCCGTACCGCTTACCTCAGTGGCGAAGATGCGGTCACGGTTAGGTGCACTGTTAAAAGGGGCTTTGGTATTGCTCATAGAACCCAACCAATATATTTTGCCCGGATTCATTTTACTTACAGCTGCAGCTTCCAGATCTACTTCTGGTTTTGCCTGATTAGGCAGATTTAAATAAGAGGTATAGTCAAATGATTTTAAAGGCAAACCTGATGACGACCTGGAATATACATTTAGCACATTCAATTCATCATCGTTTGCAAGGAAGAAATCATCATCTAAAGAAATGGCTTCAGAGGCATCAGACATTCCTGTATGCCACACGGTAGCAGCCGGTGTGGACGATGCTGCTGATGCTGCATAACTTAGAACGAACGAAGTGGTATTTGTACCGTCACTTACTGTAACAGTAATGCCGGCATAACCTACTGCCGCAGGTGTGATTTTTAAATTGCGCGTATCATTGCTTCCTGTAAGAGAAAGATTCGCAGCAGGAACAACAGTGGTGTTATTGCTGGTAGCTGTAACAGTTAAACTGCCTACGGCTGTTTCCGCATCACCGATCGTGAAGTCAATACCTGATGTTGTTGCAGGATCAGTGGGATCGCTGATCACACCGCTCAATGCGAACGGACTTGTAGGTGCAATAGAAATTCCTCCGTCTAAATAATTCGTAGTGGTAGTATGGAAGACAATTGTAGGTGCGCCGTTGACTACTAAACAAGGATCAAAAATGACAGTGGCTAAAGTACTTTTACCTGGACTTCCAATATCCGGTGTCGTAGAACTATAAGAAACTTCAGCATCTCCATTGCCTGATAAAGTCCATTTTGTAATGTCATTTTTACCGAGTCCTGCTGCACTTACCCATCCGCTTTTTCCCGAGGTACGAATAGATCCGGCAGAATAAGTTTGGTCTCCAAAAGTCAATCGGTCTATTAATGCATTCGATGCGTCGTACAAATTGATTTCATCTTCGCGTCCTAATCCATTGGTACTGCCTCCGATTACTTTCACTGTGGCGCAAAGATTCCATAAGGTGCGGAAAGTAGCGACTGAAAGTTCTGTTAAAATAACAGATTCCCCGGGTTGAACTGTTCCAAATGCGCTCAGACTTTGAGATCCTGCAAGTCTGCTGTTATCATCAAAACTCCATCCACTCAGGTCTACTGCTGTACCGCCGATATTCGTAAACTCAACATACTCTCCTCCTGTTCCTGAACTATTGTACATAAACTCCGTAATCCGCATAGCACCTGCTACTGTTATGGCATTACTTGTTGCAGCACTTATTCCGCAACCATTCTGTGCTGTTACAAGCAGGTTACCTGCCGTGGCGGCATTGGAAAAATCTACCGTGATGTTATTGCTTGTTCCGTTGATCGTACTTCCATTTCCACTGTAGCTCCAATTGTAGGATACAGTGGGATCATTAGGTATGGTATAGACAATACCTGATTGTCCGGGATTAACGATGGAAGAAGAAGTTGTAAACGCTGCCGGTTGAGCAGGCAACGGACAAGTAGGTGAAAAAGCAATTCCATGGTAGAAAGTATTGGCAGTTGAACCAACAAGTTGAGTAACGGTAGCTGTAGCATTTGAATCAGTAATGGTGACGATTCTATTTCCTACTGTATTGGCTTCGTTTGTTGTAGCGTAAATAACGGGATTATTGGAGGAGTAATCTACTACCAATCCA
This sequence comes from Chitinophagaceae bacterium, assembly GCA_028288405.1. Lineage (GTDB taxonomy): Bacteria > Bacteroidota > Bacteroidia > Cytophagales > Cytophagaceae > JACMQM01. Next base: position 39,212 of record JAQBNS010000011.1, on the reverse strand, counting down.
TAGGCGCCATTGGTACCGGTGGCAAAAGTATACGCTAGAGTCCATATGCCTCCACTCTTCGTCCATTTTTGAATGCCTCCCGCAGAAGTATTCATGTTGATGGCAATGTAGCAAACGTCTGCTGTTGGATTTATTGAAAAATCCTCAGGAGTAGCAGTACCTGTACTGATCATTAAATCAGCTGTAATGGTACCACTTGTTGGAGTGCCTGTTCCTAAGGCATAGATACCAAAGCTAGGAGTAACGCCTCCTGTTTTCTGTGTAGAAAAATAAATTTGTCCGTTGAACAATTGCAAACCATAGGCTTTTACGCCGGTTGCCAGAGCAGTTGGTGTTCCCGGGCCATAATAATTTATACCGTCGGTTGCATTTGAAGCCCCGGAAGCCCAGTAGTTGCTCCCGTCTGATACAGCACCGCGTATATCGTTGTTATTATAATTCGTGGTACTTGAGCCTACCTGATTGTAATTGCCGAAGGCATCTACTTTATAAATAATGCGCGGAGTGGTGGCTGAAGCTGTTCCGGTAATGTCCGTAATACCTGTTGCTGATGTAGAGTAACCGGCCAGTATAAGAGCTGTACCATCCGGTGTTCTGGTCAGGAATCCTTCCGATCCGCCTGATCCTGCAGCCATTTGTATTGGGTTAGCACCTGTAACCGGCAATGCAAGCGATGTTCCTGCCACACCTGTTTTAGTGTACTCATTTAATGTAACAGCCGAACCTCCTTTTGAAACCGATCCTGTTGTTTTCACCACAACAATTCTCCCCGGAGTGAATTGTGCTTGCAGCATAGGTGAAAAGCATACCATAAGGAGTGCTACTAAAGAAGAGGTAAATCGAGCTTTACTGTTAGCGGATAACACAATGTTTTTCATTTTCATTCTCGTTGTTTTGAATTTCAAATGTCGCAACACGAGATTGATTTAAAGAAAAGAGAATATTATGCTTATGTTAACACGCTCTTGTGTAAAAAATAAAAACCTTAGAATTTTAGCTTAAGTGGCTGCGTTTTAAGACAATGTTAATATTGTGTTCCATTTTTATTTTTTATATTGAATAGTTAAAAACTATTTTATCAAACGAGAAATTTATGAAAAGACTTTTACTATGCGGTGTACTGGCTTTTGTTTCATGGAAAGCAAACGGTCAAACAGCACCTTATTCAATCAATCAGAATCACAATGGTTGTTGCGGCGGCGGAGCCAATTCAGGTTCTTCTTTTCTAACCTTGGGTGCCGGACAGATCGATTCCATTAAAGTATACAATAGAAGTTCTCAAGATTATCTGACAGGAAATGTCGTTTCTGTTTTTTTGGGTAATACGACTAATGCAGCCAGCTTACTTCATTCTGAAGATGCCGGTGTGGTGCATACTTCTGGCGTTCAACAGGAAGTCATGATAAGATTTACTAATCCTGTGCATGTTGCTGCTGCGACTACCTATACTTTTTACATTGAAGGCTTCCCTACTCGTTTTGATTCAGGCAGTAATACGTATGCAGATGGAACGTATTGGACTGAGACAGGAGAACACCCTACGGATGAAATGGACTTTATCTTATACATCGGTGAGATCACGACTACCGGTATAGATAATGCGACTAACCAATCTGAAAATTATATCCTTTATAGATCAGTTGATAAAATTCTAGAAGCTTCTGCGGCTGTGGCTCCAGGTTACGAGTTATCTCTGTATGATGGAAATGGTAATTTAATTTCCAGTGCAAACAATCATAAATTAATTCTTTCAGGTGTACCGCAAGGAGTATATGTTGCCCGGTTAAAATCAGGCAATGTTATTTACACCAGTAAAATAATGGTACAGTAAAAATGCATGCAATTTAAAGAGCAAGTGAAAAAGTAACGTATAGTTTTTTACTTGCTCTTTTGTTTAACTCATCCTAAGAGAGAGTCTACTCATCATTATTTTTTTCAACAGGACTTCAATAGGCTTCAATGCCATCGCTATGCTCCCTTTGCAGGAAAGAGAAATCAATAAGCTGGCACTGGCTGTCATGTGGTCAATAAAAGGATCGAGAATAGCTTCTGATAAAATGAAAGAGACTACTGCAATTACCAATACTATATTTGTTGCTTTACTTTTAATTTCTGCTTTCTGTGCTTCTAACCATGCATTTTTCAATTCGGTAATGTCTTGTATAGTACCAATAGCTTTATTGCCGGCCACGAGATAGCCTTTAAGATTTAGACATTTTATGTCTTTTGGGCCGTTAACAAAACGGATGTTGAAATCATACGATTGAGTTTGCTTCAACTGCCTTATCTGATCAATAAAAAAAGCAAAATCGTCACGATGAATTTTTTTGCAAAAAGATAATAAACTCATTTTGTTCTTGCTATTGCTACCAATGATACGAAGTGCTTCATCAGAAAGAAAAAATGAATTTTCTAAAAAAGATTGTTCCCAGTTTCCAATCAATGCAATGTGTTGTGCTTCCGCCAGACGGGCTTCACTGGTTTTTAGGGAAGCTTCTGCCAATGCTTTTTCTTTTTGCATAAGAAAAACTTTACGAGCCGTTGCAATGCTGATGCGCAAGGAGTCTGCCGATAAAGTGGCTTTAGGAAGATAATCCGTCGCTCCTGCTTGCATAAGACGTACAATGGTTTGTTCATCCTTTTGTCCGGTGAGCATGACTATGGGCATGTCTTTGCCCTCTCTTCGTATCTTTTGAAGGATTGACAAGCCATCTATGCCGGGTAATTGATAATCTAGAAAAACGCAATCGTAATTGTCTTTTCTAAGCGCTTCCAAACCTGTTATGCCGTCTGCTAAGCAAGTCAATTGATATTCTATACCTGCATTGGACAAAGCCTTCTTGAAAAAGAAAGTATCATCTTCACTGTCGTCAATGACTAATATGCGATAGATCATAACCTTTTTGTTTTAGTCGTTGTCCTCTTTTTTATAAATTACGTAAAACGACTACAATGGTTAGTTAATCATAGGTATTTCGTAGTTTGTCGAGCGAATGAGGATTTCATTCCCCTTAATGAAGACCTTTTTCTCGCTTTATTAGAATTTTAAAATCATGGAGGAATCAAATAAAATAGAAGTTTTAACTGCCAGAGTTCAGGAGTTGGAACAACAGTTGCAAGAAAGTAATCAGGCATTGACAGAGGCCAGCCATGATCTCGAATCTTTTACTCATAAAATTTCTCACGATTTGCATGCACCGTTAAGGGCAATTAATAATTACATGGGAATGATTCGCAGTGATTTTAGCGGTAAACTGTTAGATGAAGATGCCTTGCGCATGATTGCTCGTGTTATAATGAATACAGAAGAAATGAAACAAATGCTGGACGGATTGTTAGAGTATGGTCGAACAGGCAAAAAAGAATTAAACAGTCAACTTGTAAACACGAGTAATTTGGTGAAAGAAATTTGCAACAACCTGCAACAAACTCACTCAGATCGTAAACTTATTTTTCACGTTAAAGATTTACCAGATGTTAAGGCAGACCAGGAGTTGATGAGGAAAGTCTGGATGCATTTAATTGATAATGCGGTGAAGTTTACTAATAAAAAAGAAGAAACAATTATTGAAATCAATGCAGAAGAACGAGCTGAGGAAATAGTTTATTCTATCAAAGATAACGGTGATGGCTTTGATATGAGTTTCTATTCTAAACTATTTGGGGTGTTTCAACGCCTGCACCATAAAACAGAATTTGAGGGCGCTGGAATAGGACTTGCTATAGTGGATAGAATCATTACTCGTCATAAAGGAAAAGTATGGGCGGAAGCAAAAGTAAAGGAAGGGGCAACGTTTTATTTTTCTTTGCCCAAAGTTTTATGATAAAAAATATTGTTCGCCGTTTTATCATTGTTTACGAATAAGTTACATAAGCATTTTATTTTTTTTAATAAAAAAAGGTCAATGTTCGCAACATTGACCTCTCTGAAATTCAATAAAAATAGTTTATTGAACGACTAACTTAGTGCGTAGCAATTGTCCGTCGTTATTCACTTCTACCAGATAGATCCCTTTAGTTAATGATTGAACATTCATTGTAAAGGCTTGATCTGCTGCATTGCCTTCCTGGCTTTGTAATACATCACCTTGTAAATTATAAATAGTAGCGTTGTATTGTCCATGCAATTTGTCAGAGCTGATCGTTACTTGATCTTTAGCCGGTTGTGGAAATACAGAAGCAACGTTTGCATTCGATGTGTTAAAGATACCGGTTGGTATTTGTTCTGTTTTTAATGCGTTGATTGAAGTACCGGAAAGTGTACCAAATGTATAAACTTCTATTTTGATGATGGCGAAAATAAAAGAATAAGCACCCGGATAGCCCCAGCTGTATGTTGTCGAAACAAAGCGTTGCGGATAGGAGAAATCTTCTGTAACCTGAAAGGTATGCGTTTCATCTGCAACAGCCGTTAGCATGGGAACATTGGTATAGGTTCCGTCCGGAGTTTTCAATGTACCGTAGCCATTATAATCTACTTGCAATGAACCTGATTTACTAACAGGTATACTATTGGCCACATAATCTCCGGCATAGGTGTCTGTTTGAGTTTCGCCATAGCTGAATGGAACTGTCAATGTAGTTTGTGGATCACTATTGACGATTGTTACACCACCATTGGCAGCACTGTAGTTACCAAGCACGCTGCTGCTCGTAGAGGTTACTTTGTAAAAGATCTCTGCTCCATCAGCGGCAACTTCATAATAACTGGCCGTTGGGAAAGAAGATCCTCTGGGAGAATCACTAAGATTGGTATGAGCTACGTTACTAGTTGCTGCATTGGTGAAAGATAATGCACTGTAGTCCCAGGTTTGGTTTGCTCCTGCCGTTGGAAAAACACCTGTGTACGCTACACTGCGGGAACTGACCGCTGTATTGTTAGCCGGTATAGCTAACGTTGTAAAAGTAGGTTGTGCCACAGCCGGCACTGCTAATAAAGATAATAGCGTAAATAATTTTTTCATAGTAGAAAGTTAAAATGAATACGTCTGGACAAAATCAAAGGTACCTGTTTTTTTGTTTTATCTTCTACTCAAAAATAGGTAGTTCCGGTAACGAAAGGCTATAACACTTATTTAGCCGGCTTTCTTATCCAGGCTACAATGAAAAGAATACAACCCAGGTAATAAAAACAGGGTAAGTTTCGGCTATGTACTAATTGTAATTCAAATGCCTCATCGGAAGCATCAAGATAAGAAACAGTGACAAATAATAACTTATAAATGAGTCCTGTTACTAAAAAAGAAGCTGCTGCTATCACACAAAAACGACGAGTTAATTGTAATGTCTTGGCCAGATCGGAAAAAACAATAACCAATGGCGCGCTAAACATAATGATATGAGTCCAATAGACAGGGCTATATTCTATTGCATCGAAAAGCCAAAGGCGGAGTTTAATTAAAAGGCATATGAAAAAGCAGAAAGACGCGATCCAATATGTTATGCCGTTAACTTTAGCTATCCATTGGCGAAAAGTAAGGAATAATAAAGAGATCAATAAAAGCCAATTCGTTAGTACCTGCCATACAATCAGATGTTCGAAATCTTGATAGTTTATAAAATCTATCCAAACACACAGTGCAGCCAAACCTGTTAAAACGGCTTTCAGGTATCGAATACTTTCAGCTGATCGCAAGTGAAACAGCGAAGCGCTTCTTAAGCTTACGATAAAAGATTTTTGAAATGCGAGAAAGTCAATACAGAACAGCACGAGAAATACAACGGCCAATTCAAAAGCGAGAAATTGTACTATAATTGAAAGATGATCCATCACGAAAAAATAATCATATAAACGAACAACTATACCTTCTTATTCATGAATGTTCTTTTGTTCTCTTTAAAGCCTAGTCTGGTATACAAAACTTTTGCCTTCTCATTCCCCGGCATGACTTCCAGGGCCAGTAGTACATAAGAAGAAGAGTTATTTTCCAACGTTTGTATGTAGTGAGAAGAAATACCACGACTTCTATAGGATGGCATTACATACAATTCGTCTAATGTCAAGACCATGCCTCCGTATTCATTGCTCCAGAAACTAAACAGCAAAGCATAACCGATGATTTGCTCCTGCTCTTTGAATACGTCTACACGCAAACTATCCGGATGCGTAAGCGCTTTGTCCAATGTGGGACGAATCTTTTCACGACTCATGTAGTCGTTTGGTTCTTCACCGTCATTGCTGTATAAATTGAGAATCATGTCTTCCACTTGAGAACGTTCAGTAGGAAGCATAGGATGGAAAGAGAAGGCTTGTGACATGCTAGAGGAGCTAAGCCTGAATATAAGTATTAATTTAGTTTTTCTCTAAAACTATTTTCCTTCTTCGACTAATTCTTTTAATCCTTTTAATACTTTATTCCAGCCTTTTACCGATTTCTTATAACGCTTTTCAGCTCCTTCTCCCTGGCCTACATCGTCGGCTATAGAAAGTGTGGTAATGCCATTGTGATAGCTTAGTGTATCGGTAACCGTAGAAAATGTATTGGAGCGACCATTACTTAATGTGTACTTAAGCAATTTTTCTTTTTGAATATCTTCTATTTCACCTTTCATTTCAATTGGGAAAACAAGAAACAGTTTTCCTTTAAAAGCGATGGTACTTCCCTTTTTCCAATCCGAAGAAATCTCGCAGTTAAAGAAATACTGTTTAGTTTTTTGAGGATTGGTCAAAGCGTCCCAAACTTGAGCAGGACTAGCTTTGATGTTTACAGATTGATGAACGATATACTTTTCCATATTGTTTTTTTTAGTAGTAGTTACAAAATACCTGCCATCAGTTTTTATGGAGGTCACTTTATGCTGCTGGATTTTATAAATTCCAGGATGCGATCATATGTTTCGTCATTTCCATCCTTCATCCTTGTCACCATGTCTCTATGATTCTTTCCACGGAGTGTATAGTGCTTATTGGAGATTTCATGTTTATCCAATTGTGTGATGAATACCGCATTGTCGAATGTGAGGTATGGATAGGTTTCAGCTCCAATCATGATGAGAAAAGGAACGGGTGTATCATCAATGAAATGTACCGGAGCAGCGTCTTTCCAATTGATCGGTACATCGGTAAATACTTTACGCAATTCTCGGGCGAAAAAAGCCGTATTGTTGACCAACACATAATCCATATTTAATCCAAACGCGTCAATAAGGATACAACCTTTGACGTGTTGTGTAATAAATGCCTCACCGAGGAATTTTTTGTTGAGTGTTATAAGCGCTGCCAAATGCCCTCCTGCCGAATGTCCGGCAAGATAAATACTATGATTGTCGCCTTTGTACCAATCGATCGCATCAGCTACCCACTCTACTGCTGCACTGCAATCATGAGCCATATCCAGGTAATTGGCCTCACTGCCCAATCGATAATTAATAATAACAGCGACCAGCCCTTTTTCCGAAAGATGTTCTCCCAACAAGACATATATATCTTTACTTCCTTCATACCAACTGCCTCCATGTATGAATATGAACACCGGAAAAGTGCCCTCTTCTTCAGGAATGTACACATCCAACGTGTGTTTCTGATGAACGGAATTCTTTAGATAGCGTAGGTCTTTGACGGTGGGCATTTTTTGAGTCGTTAGCGGTTAGACATTAGTCGTTAGTTAAGGAGTAAAAAGTGAGCCAGAAATATAGTCGTTAGTCATTAGAAAAAAAGGTTACTCTTATTGACTAGTCAATAAGAGTAACCTTAAACATAACATGGCGAAGCTACTAATGACTAACGTTTAACCACTAACTACTCCTTTATAAATCTTACCGTCTTATTATTTTTTTCTCCCTTCAACATAAGGTAATATGTTCCTGCAGGAAGATGTGACGTGTTGTATGAAAACTGTTGTACACCGGCAGCACGTGTACCTTTGTAGACATAGTCGACTTTGAAACCCAGTTCACTGACTACAGAAAGTTCGATCTCATCAGCAGCGATCAGATTGGCTTCGATAGATAATTCAGCGCTTACAGGATTTGGTGAAAGTTCCATTTCAGCCACTGCATTTTCTCCATTGTCTTCACTCAAACGAGCAGGTGATGTTGTCCAGCAATTGGTGATGGGTGAAGCAGAAGCAGCACTTCCTGCATAGGAAGTGCCGTACATGTCTTCTAATGTGCGAAGCAAATTGTAATGGTTAATCGTGTTTGCGTATTGTCCCTTTTTTACCATCGGTCCTACAAACACAGTTGTGATCCGGTTGTTTTGACTCTGATCGTCTTCATCGAAGGTAAGAATAAACAAACTGTTGTGCGTTCTTGCCCAAGTGATGTAAGCACTAAGATTTGTACTTACCCAGGTATCACCTTGTGCTACGGTACCATCGTGTATATCGTGATCTAAATTAGGAATCACAAAAGATACGGTAGGTAAAGCGGTGAAATTATTTTGTGGGTAAGCGGTGAAGGGTTGATTGGAAGCAGTTGGAATAGCATTCGAAGAAGCACCCTGCCAGTAAACCCATGGTGAATGCTTGCGTGCGTACTTACCTGATGTAGCGCCTGTGTATCCTGCGCTAGGCATGGTTTCAGAATAACCGGTGAAGGTAAAACCTTTAGCGATCAATTGTGCGCCTAAGTTTGGAGTAGTAAAAGGAAAAGATGGATTACCATCAGTTGTCACACCTTGATTGGAACCGGAGTACAACATTAAATAATTGGGTTGACTGGGATGCGTCAATCCAAATGATTGTGTGAAGTTGGCAGAGTTATTTCCAGTAATGAGAGAATTGATAAATGGTGCGGAAGCATTACCAACGATTTCGTTGTAACTATGGTTTTCCATCATCACTACCACAATATGATCAGGGCGCGGTAAAGTCAGGACAGGTGCCGTCGGCAGACCGATCAATTGCAAGTCAAAAGAGATGTCGCTGCTTGATGCGGCCGTTTGATGAATTTCAACGGCGATGCTGTTGTTTCCTGAAACAATATGACTGGCGCTTAAACTTAAGGTTGTCGTTTCTACTCCTGCCCCATCGTCGGAACAATTGGTAGAAGACAAGGTAGTATACGCAATGGTACCAGTAGGCATGTTATCGCGCCACACTTCCGAACCATTCATGTAGACAACGATACCGTCATCACGTTTTGTATTGATTTGAAAATTGGCATAAGCAGCGGCATTGCTTACTGTAAAGGTAGAGCGGAAATAAGTAGTGATGTACTTTGCAGAGGAGTTGGAACCATAACTGACTACAGTGGTTTCGTCACCATCACCATAACCGAGTTGCCCTTTGCCGCTTTTCCAGGCTGCATCACTAAAATTCGTGGCGCGCCAGGCTGTGCCTTGGTTCGTGCCGTTGTCCAGGTACTTCCATGTACTCGCATAAGGAAGAATGGTTGTTTGTGCAAATGCTGCGCCCGTCAGGCATAAGGCAGCGAAAGAGAGGATTAGTTTCTTCATAAAAAGAGGTTAGATTTTTATCGAAGAAAGCAATGAGATATCACTAGAAGGTTAAGAAGTCGTTAAGAAAAAAAACAGAACAACTGGAGTGAAAAGAAAAGCCGGTTCATCCACCGGCTTTTCTTTAAATGTCATGTTTAAAAATCTCGTATTTTTCAATATCATTTATAGCCAATTAGTCATGGCTTTGTGCTTAGTTTCCTTTTTTGTGGTCGCCACCGTGACCTCCGCCATGTCCACCTCCGTGGCCACCATCTGTGTGTTCTTTTTTCTTATCCGAAAGTTTTTGATATTGTTCGGCAGTCAGGATAGCTTTTAATTCCGCGTCTTTTTGTTTTTGGAGTTCACCGCGTTTTGTTTTAGCAGCTTCTTTGTCTTCTTTCGCTGCTTCTCTTAATGCCTTTTGTTTCTCGCTGTAATTTGTAAGTACTGTTTTTACTTTAGCTTCCTGATCCGCGTTAAGTGTTAAATCTGTTTTCATTGTTGCTAATTCATTCGCCACTCTATCTTCTTTAGAAGCCGGTTGCTGCTGTGCAAGAAGATCGTTGTTAAACATAAATACCAGTCCTACTCCCAGGAGGCATTTCACTGTGGTGTAAATTATTCTGCTTTTCATATCATGTGCTTTTAACAAATGAAAAGAACTTATTTCTGAATTTTAAAAGAACTATATGGGAGTTGAGTATTGATAGATGAATGATAAGATTGAATATATATAGTGGTTAGACGTTAGTCGTTAGTGGTTAGAAAAAAGGGGATGTTATCATAAGATAACATCCCCTTTCTAATTATGCGTAGCACTAATGTCTAACGTCTAATGACTAACCACTATTTAATCGCTCCGATCAATCCGTCTAAAGTAGTTTTACTGTTTGCACCGGTAAACGATGAAGTGTTAAGATTGGAAACCAATTGACTGGCTAATGTTTTAAGACCAGAGTTTGTATTGGTCGTTTTTGCACTGGCAAACCATTTGTCTTTGATGGCAGCCCAACCTGATCCAAAAGAAGTAGATTTCAATCCACCGGCCAGTTGAGATAACAAGGCAGCTCCCTGCTCAGAAGTAGCCGCTTTCTTTGCAGAGTCTAACCAGGATGTTTTTTTGGTTGCGAAATCGGTTGTTTCCGCAGCGGGTTTGATGTTTGATTCTACACTTGTCAATAAGTTACTGATTTCTTGACCTGTTGCAGTGCTAGCGGCTTTGCTTTCAATACTTTTTAAATTGATTTGAGCCTGTACTGAACCGGCGAAGGCTAGGAATAAGCCAAGGATAATTGTTTTTTTCATGCCTCTGATAGGAATTGGTTTGAGCGGGTAAGGTAAAAAAAAATAATAGTTTAGGGAATAATACTTTGCTTTTTTAGAATCAACACCCTTTTTATGGGACATCATCACGGACAAACTCAATACTATTTTTATGTAAGTGATTATAAACTAATATTTTGTGATCTTTGGATGTCAGAATGCACGATTTTGATGCTTTATCAAACTACGCACTTAGTCCGTATATTCGTAACAGTACGACTCTCTATCCCCACACACAAAGCCAACAAAAACGTCCACGTATGAAAAGAAAAGTAGCTCTAAAGTGTATTCTGGTTTTACTTTGTCTCGTTTCAACGTCTTCTATTGCTCAGTTCAAGGTAGTGGGGTATCTCCCTACCTGGCTGAGCCCTGGAACGGCCATTAATTCGGTCGATTTGGATAAAATGACCCACATCAACATTGCCTTTTTTAATCCTACAAGCAATGCCGGAACGGCAATTTCCGGCACATCCACCACACAGGTGGATGCAGTGGTTACGGCTTGTCACAATAAAAATGTAAAGGCTTTTATATCGATTGGTGGCGCTCAATCCAGTACGACTATTCCTAATCGCTATAAAGCTATTGTAGGAACAGCTGCCACCCAAACCACTTTTGTCACTACCTTAAGAGATTATGTTTTGGCTCATAACCTGGATGGTGTTGATGTCGATATTGAAGGAGATATCTTAAATGGTACCTATGTTACTAAAGTACAGTATCAAAGTTTCGTAACTGAATTAGGAGATACTTTGCACAATCATGGTAAAAAAATGTCTGCAGCATTGGCTAATTGGTTCGCCTCTTATGTAAGCAATACTGCTGCATCCAAATTTGACTGGATCAATATCATGTCTTATGACGCTTACGGTCCATGGTCAGGTCCTGGCGACCACTCTCCTTATTCTTTGGCAGTAAGTGACTTCCAGTATTGGAATACCACTAAAGCTATGCCTGCTTCTAAGTTAACAATCGGTGTTCCTTTTTACGGTTATGGCTGGGGAACTTATGACACCGGTGATGAAATACGTTATTGTGATGTTATTAATACCTATACAGTGACTGACGATGATGATAGGGTCGGCTCTGGAAGTAATATGATTTCTTTTAATGGATTAACGACTATAAGAGACAAAACGACTTATGCTTTAGCCAATGCCTCCGGTATCATGATCTGGCAGATTACGGAAGATTGTGCTACTTCCAATACGAGGTCTTTGTTACGTGCCATCGATAGTTTGGTACATCCTCAAACAGTAACTGCGGTTACCGATGCACAACTGGCACAAGGACAACTCAACGTGTTTCCTAATCCTGCAAGCGATCATTTACAGGTACAATTAAATCTTTCATCAAGCAGCAATGGCAGTTTGTTGTTGTGCGATTTGAACGGTAATGTATTACAACAATTGGCAAACGGAACATTGGATGCACAAGCTAACTATACCATTACATTAGAACACTATCCTACCGGCCTGTACATCCTGAAGCTGGCAACAGATCAGGGCACGGTGGCTAGGAAGATTGTCAAACAATAGGACTCTTCATGGTTGACAAAGGAAAGACCGGCTTATAAACCGGTCTTTTTTATGTGTCATTTTTACTCTTGTTTTCTAACTACCCATTTTTTTTAATTCGCTCTAATTTGTAAAATTCATCCTGTTTTTATGTGCTTTAAACGGTATACAACGGTTTATAAAGTGTCATAATACAGACCACTAATTGTTGATTTCTTAGTCCATCCGGAGTAATTGAAGCTATAGCTATTAATATTAGAATAAGTTATTAGCACCATTCGATTATAAACACCCGCTAGCTATGAAAAGGTTGATAACATGTATTCTGCTGCTTTCCTGTTTTGGGGACTATGAAGGTTTAGCACAGGAGGTTAATGTAGGTCTCGGAAGTTATAATTTGTCACCCCTGCCCGGAGAACCGCCCAGTCCTGGTCAATGGGATGGTTCCTGGTTTGATGCGCCTGCGCGATCTCCGAGAGTAACGCCCGGTTTTACGCAAAAGCCGACTACACATGAATGGTGGACAGCCTTTATATGGGATCCGGGTTTGTATACCTTTCCTCAATTCGCCACCTGGGTATATCCTTATGGGATAAAATCGAAAAATGAATATGGTTTTGAGATTTTCAAAAACCGTCTCGACAATGTCAAGAACACCTTTCCTCAATCCTATAACGACAACGATTGGCCAAACCAAGCCATCAATGTGGGTCTTAGCAACAGGGTACTTTGGGATACACTCAATGTGGTGTCGTATGGAGATTACCATTGCAAGATTCGGTTGAATAATAGTACGGCGTCTAATATGGAGGCCACCTTGGTTCAAGGTGTACCTTATGTGTTCATTGAAAAGTCAGGTCCTGAAGCGGCGGAAGTATGGATGCCATGGGATCCGGTTATCGATAATACAATCGGTACCAATGTCATTGGTGTTACTGTGCAAGGATCAAGTTATGGAATATTTTTTCCAGCGGGTTCCACTTATACCTATGTGGTAGAGCCGAATCGACCGGTTAACGGTGGAGTCATCAATCCCATTCGAAAATTCGTTTCCAGTTTGAATGGTAAAAACTACATGACTGTTGCTCCCCTTCCCGACAATTCACTGGCAACGCTTCAGCAATTTGCGCAGCATGCTTTTGTATTTGTGCGAGGTACAGAGATGAACTGGAGTTTCAATGAAACTGCAGCAAAGCTTAGCACTACATTCAGTTACCAAACTCAGGTGATGGAAGGTACAGAAACCTTGCCCATGATCGGCTTGCTGCCGCATCATTGGAAAAACTCAACCTTGCCATTGAACGGTTTTGAATTTGAAGTACCGCGTGGAAAATTAAAGTGTGCTTATGCAACCTCTTATACAACGGTGCTTGACAATTTTGGATTACTCCCCTTGCTTCCGCTAACCGGAAAATTTCCGCATTTGTACAAGTACATCGATGATCAAATGCAGGTAACGAAATATGTTACTTCAGGAGATAATTATACCGGAGGAAAACAAATTGCCAAACTTGCTATCCTCACTGAACTGGCAGATTTCGTTGGACATACTGCGGCTAAAAATAAATTTCTCGCAGAGTTAAAAGTAGAACTCGAATTGTGGCTGAAGAATCCCAATGTCGGAAACGATGGCCGCTATCTTTATTACAATAGTCAGTGGCATACGTTAACACCCTATTATGGAGTACTCGGTCCTCAGTTGTTGAATGATTTCCATTTTTCAATGGGTTATGTATTGCGGGGCGCTGCCACAGTCGCCAAGTTTGATGCGGTGTGGGCACAACCAAACAATTGGGGAAACATGGTGAACCTGCTGATACGAGGCATCGACAGCTGGGACAGAAGTGATCCTCTTTTTCCCTACATGCGATTTCACAGTCCGTTTCTTGGGCATTCACATGCCGGTGGTACTTCGGCTCGTGTAGGTGGTGCAGGACAAGAGTCTTCTTCTGAAGCGATCAACTTTTGTGCAGCTGTTTACCAATGGGGCTTAAACACACACAACAATACTGTTCGAGACATGGGTATGTATTTGTTTTTAACAGAAGTGGAAACAGCAAAAGAATATTGGTTTGATACGGAAGACACCAACTTCCCTCCTTCTTTTGACAGCAAGTATGTATGGACTATTGACGGAGCATCACATGCTAAATACACCTGGTTTGGTGTAAATCCTGAATATGGATTAGGCATTAATGCATCGCTCATGAATGCGCACTTGCTCTACATGGCTCATGATACGGTGTATGCCAGAACATTGTATGCAGACTTTGTAAAAGATATACGTGACTATTATGGCAACCCTGCATTGACGGAAGAACAAGTTTGGCAGGATGTTATTCTGGCGTGGCGTGCTACGTACGAGGCCGACAAAGTCGTTACCAAATACGAAAGCTTTGGTTCCTATCCTTATCGTTTTGATTATGCAGGAGGAAGTGTTGTAAGTGTAGTCTGGAACAATCCTGGTTTGGATAATCTTAATGATCCACCACCGGCACATTTTTATCATTGGATACACGCACTCGACAGTCTTGGACACGTGAACAGTAGTGTATTGGCAAACTATTCTTCTTATGGTGTATTTGATAACGGACCTTGCCGGCATTACGTGATGTACAATCCACCGGGCTCTCCTGCACGCACGGTAGACTTTACCGATGGCCGTTCCTGGTATTTGCCGGAAGATACAACGATTACGTACAAATGGTGTCCGTCTCCTCTGCCTGTTACCTTGTTGAACTTCGATGCAGAGAAATCCGGAGATCAGGCCTTACTGACTTGGAGTACCTCGCAGGAAATAAACAATAATTATTTTCAGATTCAGCGCAGTGAAGATGGCATTCACTTTTTCGATACCGGAAAAGTAATGGGCAAAGGCACAACTAAAAATGTACAGTACTACTCTTTCATTGATGAAAAACCATTTCAGGGAACAACGTATTATCGCCTAAAGCAAGTAGATTATGATGGAAAATGGGAGTACTCACCAATACGCGCTGTGTTCATGAAAGGAACGTGGCAAGTATATCCTAAACCTACTTTTGATAAAATTCACATTGTTGCGCCTTTGTTGGAAGAAGGTAATAATACATATTCGTTGTTTAGCATGACAGGACAGGAATTGGAGGCCGGTACATTTGTCGGACAGAAAACATTGGATCTCTCGAAGTATGCCGCCGGTTTTTATGTACTGGTCTTGAAAGATGCAAAAGGTGATTCCTGGATAGAGAAGATACCGAAGGAGTAGAGATTCTTGTAAAAATAAAGATGACTGAAGTGAGAAGATAACCAAGATTACTCTATTAATGGAATGAGTCTCTTTGTTATGCTAACTGTATATGCATTTTATAATGAATAGCTTGTCATGATTAATAGCTCTTTTAGTTTGGGCATTTCCCTCCTTCGTCGGGCCGGGCTTTCGCCACTCGCTTTCCCGCTGAAAAAGCGGGAAGAGCTCAAACAATGGCTCAATCCCTAATGCAAAAGCCTTGCGTTAGGGATCGAGCGGAAAGCCCGAAGCGCGTGGATTTGCGCGATGGGCGGACTTGGAGCGAAAGCCCGACCGCCACTTCAATGATTGAATAAGCTTCTAAGATGGATTGGCGGTAATGCCCTAATCATCCTATAGCTGATCTTTATTTTTATTCGCCCCAAGAAAAAAATAAAACTTCATCCTCTCCTTTTGCATTTTATCTCATGTCCTTTTGTTGTCCCTGAATTATAAGGGAAATAATATCATTCTCTCGTATGAATTAGCCACATCATCACGCTATACAAGCTCTGAAAAATAGAAAATATTACGGTTAGTAATCACTAAAAACCACACTGAATTTATTGAAATAAAGATTTTTATTGGCCAATAATTTTTTATCCTTCAAACAGCTGCCCTGAGGTGGTACTCTTTTCAAGAGTGGCACCTTTTTATGTTAAATATTTAAAGTATGGTGTTAGGACTTCTATCCTTCTCATGAGCAGATGAACAGAAGGATTTGTTGATGGTGTGTTCAGCGTTATTGTGTTTTAACACCTTGTTATTTTTATTCCATCTTTAAACTGTCCCTTGCTTTTCATCTCTAACCCTGCGATTTTAACTTTTTATTCAACCTTTAAACAGCTTATGTATGAAAACAAAAATTACTATGCTATGTGTAATGCTTTTGTCACTGTTTATTCAAACAAGTGCTAAAGCTCAGAAAATTCTTTTGCGGGCAGATCTTGCAGTGACTAACCTTACTGTTACCAGTGTGAACGGCAATTCATTCACATTCAACTACACGGTACAAAATGTAGGCAATGCTTCGCTTGAATTGAGTCGGTTGCTTTTTCAAACGTATGTTTCTACAAACAGTGTTTACGATGCGACAGACTTGCCGGCTGGTGGAGCAATATTCGGTAATACAGCGCCAATATTGACTCCTGGAGCTACTTATTCAGGCAGCTGGACATCCAGTAATGCGGCTGGTATTTCAACTTACCATTATTTAATTTATGAAGTAAAACTACGTTCTGGTTATGTCAGCCAGGAAACAAATCTTGCGAATAATACATTGGCACAAGATGTAGCACCCAGTTTTGCTGATTTAGTAGTCAGTAATATCACCGTCAACAGTATCAATGGGAATACATTAAGTTATACCTATACAATCAGTAACAATGGAGCAAGTACTTTATACCTGGATCGTTTTTATTTCCAGGCCTATGTTTCTCAAAACAGTGTGTACGATGGTACTGATGTTGCTGCAGGAGGATCTATCTTTGGCAGTGCACCATTGACATTAGCGCCTGGCGCTACGTTTACAGGCAGTTGGTCTAATAATCCTGGGGTTAGTTTGCAAACGTATCCTTATTTAATTTTTGATGTTCGTCTGTTATCCGGACAGGTACATCCGCAATTATCGGTTGCAAATGACCGTTATGTGAAATATCTGCTTTCAAGCTTTGCGGATTTGGTGGTAAGCGATATCACAGTCACTAATATTACAGGCAATAACGTAGCTTATACTTATACCATTTCTAACAACGGAGCTTCTACATTATACCTGGATCGCTTTTACTTTCAAGCCTATGTTTCACAAAATAGTGTATATGATGGTACTGATGTTCCTGCTGGTGGATCCATCTTTGGTAATGCACCATTGACATTGGCTCCTGGCGCTACGTTTACAGGAAGCTGGTCTGATGATCCGGGTGTTAGCATAGAAATCTATCCATACCTTATTTTTGATGTTCGTCTGTTATCGGGACAAGTTCATCCACAGATTTCTTTAACGAACGATCGCTATGTAAAATATCTTCCCTACTCTTTCACAGATTTAGTGGTAACGAATATTGCAACGAATACATTCAATCCTACAACCAGTGTTAACTTTACTTATACCGTAAGCAACGGCGGACAAACGGCTTTGCAGCTGAATCAATTTTATTTTCAGACCTATTTATCAACCAATAATGTATACGATAACCTGGACAAACCTGCCGGTGGATCTGTATTTCCTACAAATACGATACTAGCAACCGGTAGCACTTATTCCGGAAGCTGGACTTCTTCTGCTGGTGTGAGTATACAAAGTTATCCTTATTTGATTTTTATAGTGAAAACTGTTTCTGGAGCTGTTGTCCATGAGGTGAGTTATACCAATAACCAATACATTAAATATATTCCTTTAGTGTTCTCTGGTTTCGAAAAATCATTGACTAAGTCTGCCGAATTTAAAGTAGAGAAAAGTGATGAGCTATTAACGCTTGAGAATGGTGTGGATATAGAAGAACAAACTTCTTATATCCTGTATTCAATAGCCGGAGAAAAAATTACGGAAGGTTCTTTCAACGAGAAAAAAGAAATCAATACCTCTTCATTAAAAAATGGCATATACATTTTACATTTGAATAATGGTTCTACCAATGAAAGTGTAAAGTTTGTCGTTCAGAAGTAAGTACTTTAACCGCATAAAAAAAAGCAGGACTCCGATATGAGTCCTGCTTTTTTATTTTCATCCGTGCAATTCTATTGTTTAATGAATTGTCTCGATAAGATTAATTCATCTTTAGAGAAGACATTCAACATATAAATACCCGGAGCAAATGCTTTGATGGCCAATGGCGCTATCGAAGAACTGCTGTAATGCTGATCAAACACTTTGTTGCCATAAGTATCAGTCATGGTGACACGAACATCCATAAGATTTTCATCTAAACCTTCCAGATTTAAGAGATCTGCTGTTGGATTGGGATATACGACTCCTGCTGTGTGATCATCTGCGGCAGTTCGTAAGGAAGAAGCCGTTCCATATACTTCGAGCTCGAAAATAGAATAACCGTATTGAGTATTTCTCACCGTTCCATAAATACGAATGTATCTACCTGTAGCTGCAATCGCCCAATCGTTTACTTTTACTGTATTGCCTGTTACCGTTTTAGCAGCAGGTGCTGTCCAGTTGGTGCTGTCGTTTGAAACCTGGATCAGATAATCTTTACCTAAAGCATTTTCCCAAGTGATCTTTACTCTGTTGAGTTGATACGTTTGCAACAAGTCTATATAAATCCATTGTGGATCTGCCCACTGACTCTCCCAACGCGTACCGATCTGACCGTCTACAGCCAAGGAGGCATCACGGTTTACATTGTTATCTTTTCGGGATGAAGCACGTGCCGGTTTGTTCAGCGCAAGATTAGAACCTGCCGGTGTATTCACAGTGATCGTCGTTACAGTCGAATACGCAGATGCATTCAAGTTATCGTATGCTTTTGCTGTGATCGCATAAGTGCCTGCAGCAACATTTGTCCAACTGTAATTATAAGGAGCGCTAAGATCTTCCCCTAATTTTGCAGCACCGTTGTAGAACTCTACTTTACTGATGGTGCCATCATCTGTTGCATTAGCGGAAAGCGTAACAGTGGCCGGAGCATTGAACACATCACCACTCAAAGGAGAAGTCAAACTGACAACCGGTAAAGCATTGGTGCTGCCTGAAGCGGTGAAACTGAAATAGTTTAGGTTGATATCATTCGCATCAAAGACAACTCGGATCACTTTGGTTCCTGTTGTCAAAGCGATATTACCTATGGTTATGGTTTGCCAGTTTTGGTAACCACCAGAATTTGGTATAGCGACTGTTCCTGTAACATTCACACCGTCTATTTCAACATGCAACGCTTTACCATCGGCCTGAGCGGCTGCACGCAAAGCCAGGTTATACGTTCCGGCTTGAGTAACGGAAACAGTGTATTTCAGCCATTCGCCCGCATTGACCCAACCGATATTAAACGTACCCTCTGCACAATCTTCAATGTCTACGTTATCCGTTAGTCTATATTTATTGCCCGAGTTGCCCGCACTTA
This sequence comes from Chitinophagaceae bacterium, assembly GCA_028288405.1. Taxonomy (GTDB): domain Bacteria; phylum Bacteroidota; class Bacteroidia; order Cytophagales; family Cytophagaceae; genus JACMQM01. Next base: position 19,655 of record JAQBNS010000011.1, on the reverse strand, counting down.
AGTCATGGTAGCCCACTCCTTCTCCTCCTTCGTCATAATCTTCCGCTTCAATTTTTCCGGGCAATGTTTTGGTTGGAGTACCTGTTTGCGGAGTCACTGTAAATGTAATGCCACTGGAAGTGGTGGACGCATTCAGGTTGTCATAAGCTTTGGCTGTAACAGTATACGTTCCTGCAACTATAGCTGTCCAACTGTAACTATAAGGTGCGGTAACATCTTCTCCTAATAGTGTCGCACCATTATAGAATTCCACTTTGCCAACGGTACCATCATCTGTAGCATTCGCTGCAATGTTTACCGATGCCGGAGCAGTAAATATACTATTCATCTCAGGAGAGATGATTGCTACACTTGGAGGTGTATTGGTATTTCCCGAAGCAGTGAAAGTGAAGTAATTGAAATTGATATCATTTTCTTCAAAGAAAACACGAATCACTTTTGCTCCGGCTGTTAATGAAATATTGTTTACAGTAACTGTTTGCCAGGTTTGGAAACTACCTGTGAGTGGTAAGGCTAATGTTCCTGTTACATTGAGGCCATCTACTTCTACATGCATTTTTTTGCCTGCGCCTTGAGTGGCTATTCTTAATCCTAAATCATAGTTGCCATTTTGAGCTACGTTTACGGTATACTCCAACCACTCACCATTATTTACCCAACCCAAGTTGAATGTTCCTTCGGAGCAATTTTGTATGTCTACGTTATCTGTTGTACGGTAGGCATTGCCAGCATTTCCTGCACTGCCATCGTGATACGCTATGCCTTCTCCGCCTTCGTCAAAATCCTCGGCTTCTATTTTGCCAGGAATAGTTCTGATGATGTTTCCATAAGGACGTTGTCCGATGAATGCGCTAGTGAATTTGGCGGTGTAAGTGATATTGGCTGCGGGCACTCTGATGTCCTGACTGGCAGCACCTCCATGTGCCCAGGAAGCAAAGGTGTATAAACTGTCTCCTACAATTTGTGGACTAATGGCTTGTAACAATATGGGCGCATTGGTAGCCATCGTTTTGGAGTAAGGTGTGATGTCTTCAGATCCTACAACGATTCTTAAACCGGCAGGAATACTTTTTGCCGTTATCGTTGTTAGATTAGGAAATATATCCACAGAATCTTTTCCTAGTCGTCCATTCGAATCTTTCACGGTAAGAATAATACGTAACCAGATATTGGGTGATGTTTCTCCTCCGTTACTGGCAATGAATGATCCGGAAGTAACACCGTTTGGTACTCCTGGCCCTGGATGCCAGTGTTCGCAGGTCGGACAGTCTTTATGGTATTGACGTACTTCCCAAGTATAAGCAGAAGCTGGTAATGTTCCATCTTCCTGATCGGTTGCAGTACCGGAGAAATTAATGAGATCCAACACGGTAAACTTTACGCCATTAACAGGTGAAGTGATGTGTGCAACTGGAATACTGTTGGCAGGATTGACTGTCAACACCGCTGCATTACTGGTGACATTGCCATAGGAGTTAGTTACCGTTGCTGTGTAGTTACCCGCGTCTGTTAAAGCGGCAGATGCTATACTGTAAGTATTGGAAGTTGCACCTGTAATGTTCACTCCATTCTTTTTCCACTGGTAAGTAAAAGGAGCAATACCGGATGCCGATACAGAAAATGAAACAGGATCTCCTGCAAATATTGTTTTGCTCACCGGTTGATTGACTATGATCGGTGCCGTTTGTATGGTGTATTCTAATCTGGCTAAACTACCTTTCGTATTGTAGTTGATGTAATAAATGTTACCATCTACTCCAACACTCATTCCTAATATACTGCCAAATCCAGCCGGTGCAAATTCCTGATAAGGTGCTGTTGGATTGCTTAGATCAACACTACGCAACCAACCACTACACCAGTCGGTAAGGTAAATGCGATTTTTGTATGCTGCCGGATAATTTGTAGCCGGTGGATTGAATGCAGCTACCGTAGTGATGGCGCATCCCCAGTTCTCATGCTTATAGGCAAAGAAAGGCATGATGGTAGTATTGGGATCCTGGTCTGTTCCCGATCTTCCTCTTTGATCCCAACCGTAATCGTAATTCTTTGCAGGATCAGGATTGGTAATGTCGTTGATCTCTTCAAAACCTCCACCTACATTAGCAACGAACATGTGTTGCGATGCCGGATCATAAGTCATGGCCCATGGATTTCGCATACCAATGGCCCAGATACTTTTCTTGGAACGATTGGCTCCAGCCGTATTGTAGTATGGATTGCCGGGAGCAGGCTGACCGTCTTCCAGAAAACGCAACACTTTACCTCTGTCTGAATCTACATTTGCAGCTTCAGAAGGTTCGTTACTTTCTCCGTTACATAAATAGAGGTATCCGTTTTTGAACCACATCGCTCCCCCATTGTGGTAGCCGTTTATGATCGGATCAAATTGTACCAATCTGGTGGAAGATGTAATGGTATTGTTAGTACCGATGACGATCACATCCAGAAAATGAGTAGTCAGTTCAGGGTTGGTATAATAGATATAGCATTTACCATTTTGAGCAAAGTTCTCATGCAATGTAATTCCTAAAAGCCCTTGTTCCGCAGAAGTAGTGGTGGCAACAGTATGCAAAACGGATAATGTTCCATTTTGATAGACCTTTACAATACCTCCACGCTCCGCAATGAAAATTCTACCGTCAGGAGCGTGAGTCATGCAAGTGGCTTCTTTGATGGTATTGTCTGTTAATGTTTTTTGAACGAAGCCTGTAGGTAGTTGTGCTAACACTAAATGTTGTTGACATAAAAACAGGATCGTAGTGAATGCCGCCAGTCTTCTTATCCCCTGAAGACCTCGCTGAAGGAAAGTTTTAGTTTGTATCATAATAGCTTGATTGATTTGCAGGAAGATGTGCAAACCAAATGCATGAAAGCAATATTGTATAAAAAAAGTGAGCTTATGGATGGATAAAGGTCTTAGAAAAACAGAAGATTAATACACTTAGTGAACAACAAAAAGTTTACTGCTGTACAAATCATTTGTGTTTTATAAAAAGAACATCACTGTTAAATAAGGCGGGATATATTGTTTGAGAACGAAGAAAAAATTGAAGCGGATAAATTCTATTCAAAAAAATTAATGAGAATTAACTCCATAAAATTTGAGCAATAAAGTACACATGTTGTTTAAAAGAAAGACTATACTATTTAAGATACAACTTAGTGTAAGTTGAAAAATTACAATTCTTCAATCCATATATTGATTTCGTGAGGTGCTGGTTCATCGCCTCCGAAATAAGGATATAATTTGTAACGAAGTCCGTTGTAGTCACAACTTTTTGGTACTTCTACTTTATTGGTATCGTTCACTGTAAAAATGTATCGGTCACTTTTGAAGGCTATGCTGTAAGTATTTACGGTATTCAATTCGACGATGGCCACACGAACAGGCTCTGGCCTTATTTCTCCGATGTAACAGTACGCCATAATTTCAAGTTGATTATTGACCCATCTCCATCCAAACCTGGCACTGTTGGTTTGGTGTAATGTACCGCAATCCGATAGTCCCAGTAACTTGTTGGTATCGTCCTGATTGGAAGGATCAATGGTGGTATAGATAGCCGAACTATCGAACTTGGCTTTAAACTTTAATTCACTGGTTGTTTTGAAAACAATTGGATCTGAAGTTTCATGAGCACCCGGTGCAATGGTATATTTTTTACCATTGAATGAAGGAGGACTGGGATCGTCCGTTTTTTTGGAACAACCTAAAAAACTGAAGATAATCAGTAAAGTGGTTAGTGTCTTCAAATATAGTTGAAACGTCTTGTTCATGCGTTATTTAAGTTAAACGTTTCTCTGCTCATTTCCAAAATGAAACGGTCCAAACAGATCATAGGGCTGATTTTAAGGATTTTTCACTGTTTTTGCTTTTAAGCAAACTGAATTTAAGAGGAAGACAAATGACTTTCGGAAAGGTGATCTAAAAAAAGAGAAAAATATAGTTTTAAAGGATCGTATAGAGCTCTTTATCATTGTTTATAAGAGGATTATAAAAAGCTCAAGTATTAATAAATACAATAGGCTTTATTACACTTAAGAAACAATTAACACCTTTTTAATACTCATATTTTTTGAGCTATGACCTGGAGCAGGCAAAATCCTTTCACATCATATCACATGATTACAATGATTCAGTCAGCACGAAAGCAAATCACAGGTCTATATTTTTGTTACACTTTTGTGTGCTTTAGCAGGTAATTTTTCCGTCTCAACGGCTTCTTTTTTATGAACTATTCAATATCATCCTGTTGATAAAATGTATCATCTATCGAAGGCTGTAATCGTTTCATTGATCAAGGAGAAGCAGCATTAAATTGAATAATGAAAGAAAGGAGTTACTATACTCATGCATTAAGGATCAATGCTGAGTTTAAATAGTTGATTATTTTTATTTATACTTGTAGTAACTGTTTGTTAACAGTTGCTAGTACAAAATAAATTTGAGAGTATGTGTGGAATTGTAGCTTACATAGGATCGCGTGAAGCTTATCCTGTCGTGTTAAAAGGATTGAAGAGATTGGAGTACCGTGGATATGACAGTGCAGGTATAGCCATCATTAACAAAGGCCTGAAAGCTTATAAAAAACAAGGCAAAGTAGCCAATCTGGAAGACGAGTTGGTTGGTAAAGAAATGCACAGTCATATTTGTATTGGGCATACCCGTTGGGCAACACACGGTGAACCGAGTGATAGAAATGCTCACCCCCACTTATCAGGCGATAGTAAATTGGCGATTGTTCATAATGGTATCATAGAAAATTATGCACAATTAAAACATGAATTAAAAAATCAAGGTCATATTTTTAAAAGTGATACGGATACAGAAGTATTGGTGCATTTCATTGAAGAAATTCGCAACAGTAACTTTTGTAGCGTAGAAGAAGCATTGCGCATTGCGTTGAAACGGGTAGTGGGTGCTTATGTGATTCTGTTAATAGACCAGGACAATCCCGATACCATCATCGCCGCTAGAAAAGGGAGCCCATTGGTTATTGGTATTGGTAAAGGCGAACATTTTTTAGCTTCGGATGCCTCTCCTATTATCGAGTACACAAAAGAAGTGGTATATGTGAACGATTATGAATTGGTTATTCTTAGAGCAGATGAACTCATTCTAAAAAATAGTTCGAACGAAATTCAAACACCTTACATTCAGAAATTGGACATGGAATTGGCTACCATTGAAAAAGGTGGTTTTGATCATTTCATGTTGAAAGAAGTATTTGAACAACCACAAACCATCTTCGACAGCTTACGCGGTAGATTGGATGCTTCCAAAGGTACACTCAATATGGGTGGACTCAGCGAGTATGCCGGTGTGTTAAAGGATGCCAAACGTATTATCATTGTGGCTTGCGGAACTTCCTGGCATGCAGGTCTGGTGGCAGAATACATGATTGAAGAATTGTGCCGCATCCCGGTAGAAGTGGAATATGCTTCAGAGTTCCGTTACCGCAATCCTGTGGTCGGTCCGGGTGATGTGATCATCGCCGTTTCTCAATCCGGTGAAACAGCCGATACTTTGGTCGCTATAGAAAGTGCAAAAGAAAAAGGAGCCATCATACTAGGTATCTGTAATGTAGTAGGCTCATCGATTGCGCGTTTGTCTCATGCCGGTGCCTATACACATGCCGGACCTGAGATCGGCGTAGCCAGCACAAAAGCATTCACTGCTCAGCTGGCTGTATTGTGTTTGGTGGGCTTAATGGTAGCGAAAGAAAAAGGTACGATCACTGCACAACGTTTTCAACACCTGCTGGATGAATTAGATGCTATACCGGATAAGGTAACATCTATCCTGGCATTGAACGAACACATCAAAATCATCGCCAGAAAATACAAGGATGCACGTGATTTCTTATTTTTGGGAAGAGGCTATAACTTCCCTATTGCGTTAGAAGGAGCGCTGAAACTAAAAGAGATTTCTTATATCCATGCCGAAGGCTACCCTGCTGCAGAGATGAAGCATGGACCGATTGCATTGGTAGATGAAAATTTGCCGGTAGTATTTGTAGCGACTAAAGATACGTATTACGAAAAAGTGGTCTCCAATATTCAGGAGATCAAAGCACGTAAGGGTAAAATAATAGCGGTAGTAACAGAAGGCGATCAAGTTATTCCGGGCATGGCCGACGATGTGATATTCATTCCTGAAGCAGACGAACTGGTCGCTCCTATCATCTCTGTGATTCCTTTGCAATTGCTTTCTTATCATATTGGTGTATTGAAAGGTTGTGATGTAGACAAGCCTAGAAACCTGGCCAAGTCTGTCACTGTAGAATAATCAATCGTTCTTTAACAAGAAATATGAATCGCATTCAAAAAAGACCCTTATCGGATTTGGGTTATAATTTTATAGATCCTTCTTTTTTAAAGAAAGGTGAAAACGAATACCACTTGCGCAATGAGCAACTGGGATCTGCTATTCAATACCGAAAGCTTAAGGCCTATGAGATTGAAGCCTTGGTTCGCAACGACAATACATCAGATGATTGGAATAATATTTTTGTAGCCGATGCATTTGATCCGCAATTGGTCAAGCATTGTCATTTCTTCGGAATGATTCGCATCGGCAATCTGGAAGCTTGTTATTTGGAATTTAACAATTTGCGTTTACCGGTAGGACTTTATAACAGTACGATTTGTTCTTGCGATTTCGGTGACAACGTGGTCGTTCATAATGTTAATTTTCTTTCTCACTACATCATTGGCAACGAAGTTATTTTATTTAATGTCAATGAAATGGCTACTACTGATTACGCCAAGTTTGGTAACGGCATTGTAAAAGAAGGAGAAACCGAACAAGTACGCATCTGGATGGAGCTCTGCAATGAAAACGGCGGACGTAGCATACTGCCCTTTGATGGCATGCTTCCGGGCGATGCTTACCTTTGGACACGCAATCGTGAAGACCTTGCGTTGATGGATAAGTTCAAATCGTTTACAGAAAAACAGTTTGATGCTCAACGTGGATATTATGGCATGGTGGGTGACCGCACGGTGATCAAGAATTGCAAAATCATAAAAGATGTTACCATTGGCACGGATGCTTATTTGAAAGGAGCGAACAAGCTAAAAAACCTAACGATCAATAGCAGTGCCGAAGCAGCGTCTCAAATTGGTGAAGGCTGTGAGTTGGTCAATGGTATTGTGGGTTACGGTTGCAAAATATTTTACGGCGTAAAAGCCGTTCGTTTTGTAATGGCTTCTCATTCTCAATTGAAATACGGTGCACGATTGATCAATTCCTACCTGGGCAATAACGCTACGATTTCTTGTTGCGAAGTATTGAATTCCTTGATTTTCCCTTCACACGAACAACATCATAACAATTCCTTTTTGATTGCCGCGCTCATCATGGGGCAAAGCAATATGGCTGCCGGCGCTACCATCGGTTCTAACCACAACTCAAGAGGAGCGGACGGTGAAATCATTACCGGCAGAGGCTTCTGGCCGGGACTTTCTGTGACACTCAAACACAATTCAAAGTTTGCTTCGTTCAACATTATTTCCAAAGGAAATTACATGTCTGAATTGAACATTCCTTTTCCATTCAGTTTGATTGTAACGGATGAACATGAAAACCAGTTGAACATTATGCCTGGCTATTGGTTCATGCACAACATGTATGCCCTGGCGCGTAATTCCTGGAAGTACATCGATAGAGATAAGCGTACCGACAAAACTCAGTATATAGAATACGATTACCTCGCTCCTGATTCAGTAGAAGAAATGATCGCTTCTTTGGAATTGATGGAAGCCGCTGTAGGTAAAGCCTGGTATAAAAATGCAGGCGCTGAATTACCGGCAGATTACAAAGTAAAAGGAAAAGAATTGTTGATTCATTCTCCGGATGAAGTGGCGCAATTATCCATTTATGCAGAAGGAATGGAGAACAGTAAACGCAAAGTAAAGCTGTTGAAAGTGCATAAAGCATATGGCTTATTCAAAGAAATGATCGTTTTGTATGGTCTTCGTAATATCTTTAAATTTATAGAAGAAAATAAAGCGAATGCTTTCGATAGCATCACTCCGGTAATTTCCAATGCCAAACGTTCTGCCTGGTATAATGTCGGCGGGCAATTGATGGAAGAGCAAGCTTTGCACCAGATGAAGGAGCGTATAAAAAATGGAGGTATTGGCAGCTGGGCCGATGTACATGCAGAGTACCGGGAACTAAGTGCTCAATACCCTCTTCATAAACTTCAGCATGCTGTAGCGAGTATGTTGCATGTGACGGAAGTTTCTCCTGCCGCATTTAAGGCCTCTCATTTCAAACAACTCCTGGAAAAATCATTAGATACCATGCAATGGGTAACAGAAGGAATTCTTCAATCGAGAAAAAAAGATTATACCAATCCTTTTCGAAAAATGACTTATGACAACGAACAGGAAATGGATGCCGTAGTCGGTAAATTGGCTGACAATGGATTCATTAAGCAAACGGCTTCCGAACTTAAAGCATACCAAAAAACAGTAGCTGATTTGATAGCGAATTGGAAGCTTTAAGCTGGAATCATTTCTTTGGCTCAGATAACCAAACTATTAAGAAAAGACAACAGGTTTAGGCTCGTTGTCTTTTCCTTTTTTTCGTAAAAAAAGATACCTTGCTGCATACATTCCAATCTGTAGTTTATGAAGGGTATTTTGTTCTCGTTTTTTCTATCACTTATTTTTCTTTCTCCCTATTCCTCTTCTGCTCAAAATCAACGTGACCATTACGATTTACTTTGGAAAATATCAGGCAATGGGCTGAGTAAACCTTCCTACTTGTTTGGGACGATGCACCTTAACGATAAACGGGTATTTGATTTTAGCGACTCGGTCATTGCTAAAATTCAGGAATGCCAGGGCTTCGCTTTGGAAGTCGCTCCGGATTCCATGGCACAATTCATTGCGCTAATCATGATGGATCGTGAAAAAGATTCCATCAAACGTGATTTCAAAAAAGACCTGACAGAAAAGGAGTATGCGATTTTGAAAGAGAAATTGCGTGCAGAAACCTCGCTGGATCTTGATCAGGTCAATGATAGAACACCTCAACAAATTGCTAATCTGTTAAACTCTCCTCTCCTTTCGCATAACGACAATGCTACTTTTTTAGACGGTTACTTATACCGCATCGCCTTAGGAGAAAAAAAATCGATTCATGGATTGGAACAGTTTAGTGATAAAGCCTTCTCCTCAGAAAGCGAATACGATGATGGAATGGATGATCTAAGAGAAATCATTTATGCCACAGAATACAAAGCTTCTTTGGATCAGTTGATTCAATTGTATTATGAAGGAGATATAGAAAAAATAAATAAATGGGTAGTATCAAAAGATACCAGTTCTCTGGCATTGTTGTACCGTAGAAATCATAACATGGTGGCTCGCATACAAGAAAACTCTGCGAAACAAACGCTTTTCTATGCGGTAGGCGCGGCGCATCTTGCCGGCGATGAAGGAATAATTTCCTTATTGAAAAAGAAAGGTTATACCTTAACCCCAGTCACTGCTTCTTTTACAGGAGAGGCTGCGAAATATAAACCCAAAGCCATTGATCTCACCTGGCAGCAGTACACTTTTGCTGATGAAGGCTATGCTGTTTCACTACCCGGTAAACCGGTTCTATATCCCTTGAAAGAAGAGATGCCCATCAGCATGTATGTTTATCCGGATCTGGCCACAGGACTATTTTATTTTACCATGAGCTTGTCTATGCCATTTGGGAATGACAATGTTGAAATGAAAAAAGTGATGGATGGCTTTATCAAAGGCATGTTTAAACAGAAAGAAGGCAAAGCTTTTAAACAAAAAACGATTGTATTTAAAGGTACTAAAGCGTCTGAAGCGGAGTTCTACAATGCCAAAGACAAAATGTATGGCAAGGTCAGAATACTCCAGAAATTTGGATTTATCTATTTTCAATTGGTTTGTTCGTATAAGAAAGAAGCATTAAAGCTATCGGATACCCAATCATTTTTTGAATCATTGGAATTGACCCGACCTAAGACCAAAAAGAAAATAGAGATTGACACAACCGTCAAAGAAGAAGTATCTAAACATTATGTATCAAAAAAAGGAGCCTATACAGTAGATTCCTTTTGTGAGTTAAAGGAATACGATAGCGATATAGATACAGAGTCCGGTATCATCAAAGCTTTCTTTTTAAAAGGAGAAGACAAGCATAGTATGTCGTATTGGGCGGGCTATTATTTATTCCCGGCCGGTTTGTCTATAATAGAAGATTCCAGTTACCTGGCAAATTTCACTTCTACGATAACGGAAAGTACAGATCTGGAAACAGCGCAGATCAAAGATATCATCTATAAAGGCTATCCGGGAAAAAGTTTTTATAAGAGAGATAAAAACGGTCTTTTAGTAAAAATGCAAATTGTGCTTAGAGGTTCCAGGGTATACTTATTTTTTGTGGTGGGAACAGACGAGCAATTGAAACGCCCGGCAGTGGATCAATTTATGGCGTCGCTGGATTTTCTTCCTTTTGAAAAATCTTCCTGGTCTTCTTATGAGATCAAGGCACAAGGCTTACAATGGTCAGCACCGGCTGATGCCGTCATTGAAACAGATACGACAGGCAGTTATGAAATACCTTACGAGCAAACGTACAGCACCATTGATACCTGTTCTGGTATTTCTTATGTAGTGGATGTTAATCACTATTCTCCTTACTATTCTATTACGAAGGAAGATTTTTATAAAATCCAAAAGGATACCTACGTTGGTGATATTGATTCGCTGGTGTCAGAAAAAAAATATACCATTCAGGGTATCGATGCTGTAGAATGGACTGTCAAAGTAAAAGCCTCTCATAACCTGAAACGGATATTGGTTATACCTGTAGACAACCATGTAGCATACCTATACTCTTATCTTCCTACCGAGTCTGTCCATTCAGAGGTCGCTAATCAATTCTTTTCTTCTCTTAAGTTGACCAAAGCCAGGACGACTTTATTTGACAGCAAGGCACAGCAACTCCTTAAAGATTTAGCATCGAATGATTCTACTGTTCACCAGGATGCATTCAACATGCTGGAGTCTTACCGTTTTAAACTTTCCGAAAAGAATTTAGTGTATGCGGAATTGCATAAACTTTTTTCAGATGATTCCTTAAGTTATGAAAATACGAGATCTATCTTGTTGTCCAGGCTGACCGATTTGGAAGATACATCTACTGTGTCTTTCATAAATGCTTTGTATCCTGAACTCAAATCCTATCCGGGTTTGCAGATCGTTGCTTTGCGAACATTGTTGGAATTGAAATCCGGTTCTTCTAAAGAAGTACTTTTTAAGTTGATCAATACAGACATTCCTGTGGTAGATTATATTCCTTACGATTTCTTTACTCCTTTAAAAGACTCTACAGCGTTGAATGCGGCACTCTATCCGGAAGTGTTTACTCTTATCAAAAGCTGTCCCTTTAGAAATGACCTCTATGGATTAGCGATCAGTTTATTGGATAGTAACCTCATCAAAAAAGATTTCTTTACGCTGCACATGGATCAGTTACTGGCTTTTAGTAAAGAAGATCTTGAAACGGCTGAGGATTACAATACGCCCTATTTAGCCGTCTGGAATTCTATTACTTTCTTTGGAAGATTTACTGAACAGAAAGAAGTATTGGATTATTTGCTTCAGATGACCCACCATTCCGATGATGTATTGGCTTTTGAAGCTGTGAAACAATTGCTTTCTCATAAGACACCTGTAGATCCCTCTGTACTCTTGCACTTTGCGGCTCAGAATAAATACCGGTTGACTTTGTATCAACTATTAAACGACTCCGGTCAAGTGAAGTTGTTTCCGGCAAAATGGTACAAGCAAGAGTATTTTGCAGAAGCGGACTTGTATAATTTCATGGGAGGCTATGACGATGAGTTTTACTATGAGAAAATACAGTTGATCAATAGCAAAGTCATTACGTATAAAGGCGTGTCTTCCCGATTCTTTTTATTCAAACTTTTATCAGAAGGAGAATGGTATGTCGGGATTAGCGGACCTTATGATTTGGACAAGCAAAAAGTGTTCTCCGAAGGAAAAGCAACAAACAGTTTATATGAAACGTTAAAATCAAAAAGCATTAACGTCCATTACGAGGATCTGTTAAAGGAACAAGAAGAAGTATGGACTGAATAATTAACAATCCTGCAAACTACAGGCTTGTGCAGGTGATTCTGTTTCTATGGTAATGTGATGCACCCGAAGTTCCTGGAATATCTTACGAGCTTTTAATTTGATGTTTTCAGCCTCTTCTAAACTGGTATGTTCTTCCAGCACGATGTGTACGCTGGAAATATTGTAGTCACCATCCATTGTCCAGATGTGTATGTCATGCACATCCAGGATGCTTGGAATACTTAACAACTTATTTTTTAATTCTAATTCATTGATATCTATCGGTACAGCCTGTAGCAAGATGGTCAGGCTATGTTTTAGATTCTTCACTACATTAAACAAGATGTATCCTGTAATGAGCAAAGACAAGATAGGATCCAGTATTGGAATATCGACAAACAGCATGACAACAGCAGCGATCAAAACGGCAACCCATCCTAATACATCTTCGATCAGGTGAAGAGAAATGACACGTTCATTAACGGAAGAACCTTTTTTGAGACGAAGCACAGCCGCACCATTTACCGCAATACCAATCAGCGCAAAAATAATCATCCCCTTTGCATTCGAAGATTCAGGATGAAGCATACGTGGTATAGCTTCCATGGCAATGAATACAGAGCCGACAAGCAAGATCATCGAATTGATCAAGGCTCCCAATAAAGAAAAACGCTTGTAACCGTAAGAGAAAAGTTTATCTCTTTTTCGTTGTGAGATCTTCTGAAAGTACCAGGCTAATCCTAAAGAGAAAGAATCACCCAAATCGTGCAGTGCATCAGATAAAATGGCAATACTGTTGGTAAAGAATCCCCCTGCAAATTCGAGGATACAAAAAATTAAATTGAGCCAGAAAGCGACTTTTATATTTCCGGTAGTATGATGGTGATGATGTCCATCATGTCCATGGTCGTGATGAGGAGTGTGATCGTGGTGGTGGTGATTACCCATTTCCCTTTTTTAATTCTTCCAGTTTATTGACTTGCGTTTGCAATTCTCTGCGAAGCTTTCGCTCCATTTCTATTTTGCTGTATTTATACTCATCAAATTCTTTAGAGAGCATTTGGTAAGCACTCACTTTTTGCACCGCTATAGCATTGCTGTTGGCGTAAAGGTAATACAACAATCCAATGCCCACTAAAGCGATGACTAATAACAGACATAAGGTAGAAAGGTAAGCGAACTTATTGGCTTTAATACCTAAAAAGGATACACTGTTTTTGTCTGTTTCATTTTGTGACAACTTATTGGTCAACTCTACTGTTTGAGCTTTCAAAACACCAATTTCAGATTTTTGACTAACGATGAGTCCTCGTTCGGTTTTTAACTCTTTTTGATAACGTTGAATAGAGTCTTTTGTGGATTTCCAAAAGTCAGCCAATTCTGTTTTTTTAATCACTTTATACGGTTCATAATTCTCAGCTTTCTCCAACATTCTTCCCCATTTTTGTTCTAATGTTTGTGAGAAAGCGGTGTTGAGTATAACAAGTAAAAAAATAACAATTAGGGGCGTTTTCATGATGATGTCTCGTTTTATTCTCTGCAATACTTGTAAACTAGCATTTTTTGCACAGTTGTACAAAGAAAAATACAAACTTTAACAGTTTGTTGATATACGTTTTGACACATTTTTCACAGTACTTATCGAAGGTTTTTGGTTTTTTATCTGTCATATACCTTAAGATGATGGGGAAACAACTCCCAATTGAATTTATCCATCTGCCGAATTGGAAATCTTCAGGTATCGGAGATGCCGTGAATAATTGGATTGTTTTTCATCTAATTCTGTTTTTCCTATAAATAAGTTAAAACTTCGATTTTAACTTGATTTAGTGTTTTCTAAGCGTTTTCAATATGACTTAAATAATAAATAATATAAATATACCTAGTTTTTTGCTAGGTTATTTCACTCCATAGAGTTAACTTTAATGTAAGCTAAGTGCAAGAAATTGTTAGGCCGGAAGCAGATTTCCATGCGGAAGAATGCATCAAATTTGCATTATAATTTTCCAGACTGGTTACCCAATATCTCTAGCAACAAGAGTATGAACATTTCTAAAATGCGTCAAGTTTGTGTAGGGTCATTTTTACTTCCACTCAGTAAAAGTGTGTGGGTGTTATTTTTTTTGTTTTTCCTTTCTGATCTCAAAGCCCAACAAGTAAATCCTGGTGGAGGAACAGGTAGTTACAACCTGACTCTTCCTCCCGATGATTATATAGCAGGCAATACATTTGATGTGATAGGCGGTGGAGCGGCAGGTGCTACTTACATTTCTAAAGGTCCCGGTTATACCGGTCCATTCCAAAGCCATCAATGGTGGACCTCTGCCCTATGGCATACTAATCTGGGCGATGGAACAGATGGAGAAGTAACCTTTAGAGGAGATAATCATTCCGAAACGATGTATCCTTATCCCATGATAGTGACCGCTACCAATGCGGGTTTTACGATACAGCACAATCCTAATGCAAATAATGTAAGCGCAGCAAATCAAGTGAATAACGGTCCTGCGTTAATTCACATGAGAGTGGGTTTTATTGGTCAAAATTCAACAAGTACATCAGTAGATGGTTATGGTGATTACCATGCAACGTTCCGTCAAACGTATGGTGGAGATGTAATCAAAGCCACAGCGGCAAGCGGCTCACCGTATTTGTTTGTATCAAGACAAGGTACGACTGACATGAATTTTTACAATCAGGGAACATCTGTCTTGAATGCAATTTACACGGACGCCAATGTACATGCGATTTCAATCTCTGCTAATCCCGGCCCAACAACCGGTATCATTGGAATCTTCTTTCCTCCGGGCACTACGTTAAATGGAGCGACAGTGGCAAGTTTAGCAGGTTCTATTGGAAGTATGACACCCGGTGCAAACTTCAATGCCGATATTCCGGATGCCGCAAAATTCGTAACCGTAGCGGTGTTACCCGATGCCAGTCAAGCTACCTTGACTCTTTTTGCTCAGAAAGCCTTTAACTTCATCACGCAAACCACGCATACCTACTCTTTCAGCGAAGCAACGGCTACACTAACGACTAACTTCTCTACGACCACTAACAACGTATACGGTGCCGCTAATACAGGTACTCTACAAGCATTGTATCGTCATCAGTGGTTATACTCTCCTCAGGCAACAGGTGCTACCAATACCGGTTTGCAATACCCTTCTCCGCGAGGCGCTATGAAGTTGATCAATTCAAGTAGCTTTCAAACCGTGATGCCTCACTTAGGTATATTGCCCAATTTAGGTTGGGCCAACACGGGTACTAAAGCAGCGATCAATGCTTACATCAATACCTTTGCAGCCAGCATAGGTACGATGACTACAGCAGCAGATGGATACAACAAAGATCAATTTGCCGAACTCACCACCAATCTTCAAATAGCCAAACAAGTTGGTAACAATACCGCTTTCAATACCATCCTTACACAATTGAGAGCAAGGCTGCAAGACTGGTTGGTAGCTAATGATGCGGATTACAACCGCTATTTTGCCTACAGTCCTACGTTTAATCACATGTCGCATTATCCCAATGGATTCGGTAGTTCCGGTACATTTGTCGACGGTCATTTTCATGTGGGATACATTATCAACGCTGCCGCGATATTGGCTCGATACGATCCTGCATTTGTTACCAATTACGGACCGATGGTGGAAACAGTGATACGATCCATCGACAACGATACCAAAGACATGGTCGATCCCGGTTCGAACGGTACCGTAAAACCATGGTTCCCCTATCTAAAATATTTCGATCCTTATGCCGGTCACTCTTGGGCGGATGCGAAAGCAACCAATCAGGAATCTGTATCTGAAGCGATACACTTTGCTACCGGCGTTCTACTCTGGGGTGAAGCGTCTTCTGTCGTTACAGGAAATTTTGCTACGAGAGACTTAGGTGCCTTGTTATACATCACCGAAACAGAAGCTGCCAGACAATATTGGTTTGATGTAGACAATGTAGTAAACGGAGCTCCTTATGCCAACGCATATACTCACCAACATTTGACCATGCTCTACAACTGGGGTGGAAATTATGCCACGTTTTTCGGATCAGAACCAGAGTACATTCATGGTATTACTTATATACCGTCTACCGGTGCTTCCACCTGGTATGGTATGAACTCACCTGCTGCAGCTACGGAATATTCACAGATTGGTCAAAACTATGCAGGTTGGGATGGCTGGGGACAAGACATCAATGCGTTGCAAGCCACGTTTAATGCTACGAATGCTATTGCCGCCTTCAATACCAACAACGGTTTATGGTCACCGGATAAAAAGGCATTCACTTACCATTGGGATCATACCTTTGATAGTGTCGGTGTTATTGATCCTACAGTGAAGGCTGACATTACAGGTTATCAGGTTTTTGTCAAAGGTCCTTGTAAACATTATATGATCTATATGCCTCCCGGTAAAGGTCCTAAAACGGTTACCTTTACAGATGGTAAATCATTCAATGTGCCTAATGATACGGTCATCACCTATTATGTCTGTCCTACTTTACCTTTGACCTTGCTTTCTTTTTCTGCCAAACCGGGTAACCAAAAATCAGTAAACCTAGACTGGACAACGGCTTCAGAAGTAAACATCAATCGTTTCGAATTGGAAGCAAGTACAGATGGTATACATTGGCATAAAATAGACGAACAACCTTCTACCGGAATCATGAATGAAGCAGCCACCTACCACTACACCGATTACAATCCTGCAAAAGGCATTAATTACTACAGATTACGGAGTGTGGAAAATGACAATACTTTTTCGTACAGTAAAATTCAAGCGGTAAATATTGGAGCGCAGTCCGGACAATTAAGTATTTATCCTAATCCCACAGACCATGTCATCAACATAGAACTCACATCTATGGATCAGGACGTAGCGTATCTGCAGCTTTTGGATGTATTGGGCAGAACATTAATCTCCCATCAGGCTGTTGAATTATCTGCAGGCATAACACTTATACCACTCGATATGTCAAGCTTAACACCCGGCACTTATATTTTACAAGTCACAACAAAAAGTGGTGCATTGGTCGGAGATTATAAAGTAGTGAAGAAGTAAAGAACTGTGTTACTCGTTTTGAGTAGTATTTTTCACAGTGAATAAGTCTAAATTCTGATAAGCAGCTGAGTAAGACTATTTAAAAGTCTGGCATCAAATTGACACTCTGATATATAACATCTTTTCCTCTGTAGTAATGCATGCGTGGTGAATAAAATAATCACAATATTTCATTACACTTGTATAACAAGTAAGAGAAAAAGATGTTTTTCTTTTACATCACCTGTATCATCAAACGATTTGGACCTTATGAAAAAAATCTTTCTATCCTTCGGAATCATGGCATTGATTGCCTTACAAGCCCAAGCTCAATTTACCGTACCTGCTCTTACCTATTCTGTCGATGCATTGGAACCTCACATCGACAAACAAACAATGGAAATTCATCACGATAAACATCATGCTGCTTATGTAAAAAAACTGAACGAAGAAGTAGCAGCAAATCCATTGTTAAAAGATAAAAGCATTGAAGAGATCGTTACACACGTTAGTAAATACAACAAAGCAGTAAGAGACAATGCCGGTGGACATTATAACCACTCTTTGTTTTGGACGGTCATGGGACCTGAAGGACACACCTTGAGCGGTCCTTTATTAGAAGATATCAATACTACTTTTGGTTCATTTGATAAATTTAAAACAGCATTTTCCGATTCAGCTAAAACAAGATTTGGTTCAGGCTGGGCTTGGTTGATCGTAGAAGGAGGAAAATTAAAAATCACGACAACACCTAATCAGGATAATCCTTTGATGGACGTAGTGAAAGTAAAAGGAACACCTATTCTTGCATTGGATGTATGGGAACATGCCTACTATTTAAAGTACCAAAACAAAAGACCGGATTACATTGCAGCCTTTTGGAATGTAGTGAACTGGGATGAAGTCAATAGAAGATATAACGAAGCCAAGAAGAAAAAGTAATTAACAAAGACTACTGATAATCCGGTAATGACGCTATGTTGTTACCGGATTTTTTTTGTGATAACATCTTGTCAAACAATAAACTGCATTTTAGAATTTTATAAACAATGAATTGAACTATTCGACAAATGTTTGAAAATAGCTTGTCGTTTTTTGTTTTTCAATTTTGTGAACGCTTATGTTTGTGCGTATCAATTTTTTCAAACTTTTTTTAACCAGCTAATTTAAATACTTGTATGAAGAAAATTTTAATGACGCTGATAACGAGCAGTGTCTTATGTGTAGGAGTACTTAACTATGCTTTTGCACAAAAACAAAACGATAAAGTATTTATTGGAACAACGGCTCAACTGCTGGATCAGTTGGTCGCTAAGAAAAGCAATGCAAGTGTCAATGCTAAAACCGCATTCAATGACATCAACATCGCAGTGGATCAGAAAACAATACTCACCATTGCTGCGAATGTGAAGAAGCAAAAAGGAAATACCAACAGTTTCATTGGTGAAGTAACATCGCAAGAGCATTCTTCTTTCTTTCTGAGTATTACAGGAACAAAAGCAGAAGGAAAGATCATTTTGAAAAGTAAAAGATTGGCGTATGAAATATCTTCTGATGTAGAAGGAAATGTCTACGTTCAAAACATAGACATTGACAAAGTATTATGCATAGATTTTAAAGAGCTTCCTTTGGCTCAACGTTCAAAAAAATCTTCGCTACAACGCACGGCAATAAACACATCTACCGGCAATGTATACGCCTTACAGAGCTTACCAGGATCAGGTTATGTCGCTTATTTGGATTTTGATGGTGAATACTTCGGAAATACCGGATGGAATGGCGGAGGTGCCATAGAAGCTTTGCCTTCCGGTATGACGGATGAAGATATTTTGGAAGCATGGGAAATTACCAGTGAAGATTACAGAGCTTTCGACCTCAACATCACAACGGATGTGAATGTATTCAATCATGCACTACCTGGTAAAAGAATCCGTTGCATGATTACTCCTACCAATACGGCCGGTCCGGGTTATGGTGGTATTGCCTATATCGGATCTTTCACTTGGGGCAGTTTTGAAGAACCATGCTGGGCCTTCACGACGGGTGTAGGTACGGGTGGAAAAAATGTCGGCGAAGTGTGTTCTCATGAGATCGGTCATACCTTGTTCCTTGGTCATGACGGAAGAACAGAACCCAATGAAGTATATTATGCCGGCGCTGGAAGTTGGGCTCCGATCATGGGCGTCGGTTATTATGAAAGCATCGTGCAGTTCAGCAAAGGTGAATACCTGAATGCCAATAATCCGGAAGATGATATCAATATCATTGCTACTCAAAATGGATTCTCTTTCAGAGAAGATGATCATGATGACAATACAGCCGGAGCGACTGCGCTGCTCTTTCAATCGGACAACGTATTGAGCACTGATAACCATGGTGTCATTTCTCAACGCAGTGATGTGGATTTTTTCTCGTTTACAACCAGTGGCGGTCAAATCAATCTTTCTTTCAACGCAGCACCCAGACATGGTAACCTGGATA
>JAQBNS010000157.1 GCA_028288405.1 Chitinophagaceae bacterium | reverse complement strand
TTTTATCAGATAACCGTCTTTATCAAAATCTTCTACAATTTGACTAGTTAATCTCCTGGATGAGTTGTATTGCTTTTGTGTTTTTTGTTTCAGACGATTTTGTCCATAAAGAAAGAATGGAGTAAATAATATTAGAAAAATTAATATTGTTTTCATAGTTGAATTTCGTAGGTAATGTTTTGTCTATAAATCCTTCGCTGGCGCGAGCATCCTGCTTGTGCCTTAAAGTATAGAGCACCTCCAGGTGCGGAGCTGCCCTAACAGCTAATTTATAAATTACTTATGAGCTAACAATGACCATGCTAAACAAAAAGGAATGATATTCTTTCTGTCATTCCTTTTTCCGCTTTTAAAGAATGTCTTTTATCTTTCAAATTTCCCCGATCGGGACGCTCTATGAACTTTATAGCACGAGCAGGATGCTCGCGCCAGCGGGCCAGCGGGGAATGCTCGCGCCAACTGAGGTAGTTTTAATTAATACTATCAATAGAAGGAAAATATTCCTCGCTTAATAATGTTCCGTCTTTGTATATCGCTTCTATAATTAGCTTCCCATTTTTGTCACAGGTTCTCCAAATACCATTTTCTTTACCGTTTATCATTTCACCTTCCCGTTCTTTCTGTCCGTTGTCATGAAATGCCGTCCATTTCCCATGTAATTGGCCTTCCATGAAGTCGCCTTCTCCTTTCTTTTTTCCATTGGGCCAATAGTGAATCGTATGTCCATGCCGTACATCATTTTTGAAATAGGTTTCGCTCTGTTTTTCACCAGTTTCGTAATAATAAGTCCACAATCCTGTGGCTTTGCCAGAATTGACTTGACCTTCTTTTTTTAGTTTACCATTATCCCAATATATTTTTTTGTCCATGGGATTGCATGAAATGATCAGAAAAAAAATTAAAAGAGTTGTGGTTATTGCTAGTCTCATGTGGTTGTGATATTATTTATTCCCAGCTGTCGCAAATCTCGCTTCGCTAAGACTTGCGACAGGTAGGGCCAGTGGGGAGCATTGTCACAACTTACACGGATAGTTGTTGCCCTGTTATAAAATAGTGTAACCAATTTTTATTTATACCAAGTATTCCGCTTAAAGATGGGATGAAAGGATCTGTTTCTTCAAGTAGTATAATATTTTCTCTGATCAATATATTTTCTTTGCTTAAAGTACTTAGTACTTCCCGTATCAACGGTTTATCAGTTGCAGTTACCAAAAAACAAAATGTTTGAGCTGTAGGAAGAAATCCACTATGGGCTGAATGCTTTATTCCGCCAAATTCAGTAAAGCCTCTGTCGTAAACCTGATTTTTGCTAAAGAATATATCTAATACTTCTGGTTGAAGAGAAGGTGCTGCTGCAAGTGCCAATAAAAGACGCTCGTAAACATTTAGATTGTATTTTTTAACTGTTTGGGCAAATATACTTTCATTGGCTGACAGATCAGGTAATGGAATGTCTCTCCAACTTTTCTCATGTCCTTCTTGTACAAGATAAGATTTTATCACTTGTTCAATGATGCCCTGCAGCCAATTGATTTCATCATATAGTGCACTAATGTTTGTCTGGTTATCCATTTTTTTGTTACTGAATTTTTAGTGATGGTAGTTTTTGTCTCAACTGTCTCAAGTCCTCTGCTAGCAATGCTGTCGCAAGTCTTGTGCACCAGCGGGGCACGAACTCGAATCGTTTTAAAAACTTTAGATATTCGCTTTGTTATTTTTTAAATCAATCTTAATCCCCATAAAGAACTTTCGCTGGCGCCGATATCTATCGGTGCCTTTTCACATAGGGCTTCTGCCCGGGCTTTAATTATCAACTAAAGTTATTAATCCTTGCTTGCCTGAATGATCAACAGCACTGCTGTATCTCCATTCCTCCGGTTGATTCACTAAACCAGCTGCCACAGGATTAAGATGAATATAATCTAATTTTTGGTAAAATACTTCATCGCTCCACAATTCTATGGGCTGGTTACCGGCTTGCCAGAATTGAAAAGTGCGATTGTCTTTGTCTTGAAATAATTTCAATAACCAACGCTTTCTACTTTCATAATTGGTATGTTCTGATAATAGCAAATCATGAAAGCATTTGGAGGTGTAGCGTTTTAGATCCCTTAATACATTTTCCAACATGTCGTTTGCTCCTGCGCGCACAATCAAGTGCACATGACTTGACATGATACAATAGCCATAGACCTCTAGTCCTTTATAATCTTGACAATATTTTATACTTTTTAGTAAGACTTGTCTGTACTCGTCACGAATGAAAAAGTCAATCCAGTGAAGAACTGTTAATGTTACAAAATGAGGATGGCGCTGATCGCCGACTCTATATTTTCTGCTCATAAAAATGGAGGTTAAAAAATGTTCTTTGTTTAATTATTTGCCCCGGGCAGAGGCCCTATGTGGCTTGGCACCGATAGATATCGGCGCCAGCGGGGTATCGGCGCCAATGGGTGAAGATTTAATAACTACTCTCAAGCCATTTATCCTTCCAATCCTTTGGCCAATAACGCGAATTTCTAATTTTTGAACTAATATATAGAAAAGGTACCTGGTGGCATTCTCCTCTAGCATTTTTTATTATCACATAGTTTTCGTTCGGGATTTTAAATATTGAATCACCTACATGCGCCAAACTTAAAAGTTTATTCGAAAGCATTCCTTCTTCTTTATATTCATCGCTTTCATTAATTTGTATTTTTAATATCATTGTCTTAGCCTCATAAATATCAACGATTTTACCTGCATACCCTGATCGAATATCCCGTATATATTGATTAACATTAAATTTGCCTTTAGTTATCCATAAAAAAACGACCAAAGTAATTCCAGTAACTATAAAAAGTATCTGTATAGTTTTTACTGACATAAACGTATTATTTTGTTAACGTATAATTTGATGAACTTTGCTTTGCTAGCGCCGATATTTATCGGTGCTTTTTTATATAGGGCATCTGCCTGGGCTTTAGCTTTCCGCCAAAGCAATTAATTTTCATGCCTGCAATATCCAAGATAAAACAGTGGTCGTGGATATTTTGTTGTGTCAACTGAGTGTCCGATTGGATTTAAGTAGCCATTAGCAATCAAAACGGTGTCGCCAAGTTGCTTAACCATTTCGCTGTCATATTTTAAAAACAACGTATCACCCTTTTTGCTCCATTGCCCGGTCCACCATTCGTCATAGCCAAAAACACCGGTCCAATGTAATTCAAATGATTTATCTTGACGGAATTTAACGGTTGCTCCGTTTTGTGTTCCTTCGAAACAAGCTCTAATTTCTATGGCGCTTTCTAATCTTTCAGAGTTAAGTCGGTAAGGACTAAAGATGGTATAAGTCAAAGTAGTCAATGTAATAATTGTTGGCAAGCACAGCATAAAAGTTAAGTGTTTTCTGTTGCGAAAAATTTTAATCAGTCCGCTTACTGTGTAAGCTATAATGGCAATAAAAGTAGCCGGTATAAGAAGTGTCAGTACAATAAAAAATACTCCAGTTATATACTTGTCTATATGATAGAAACAAATTGTCAATAGGAGATAGGCGACAGAAGTAGCTGTCGTAATAATTGTTCGTTTTTTTATTGTACTATATCTCATTTTATAATTACTGTTTCAGCTAACGCGATCTCCGGTAGTGTCTATATCTATAGGTGCCAGCGCACACGATTCCGTTTTTATTTCATTTTAACTAGATTAGAATCAATTGTTAATGTGTATAGCCCAATCCTTTCTGTCTTAGAAAATTTCCAATTTTTCTTATTTGTCAAATCAATGTCTGTTTTATAAGAATCTATGTTGATAATTTTAACTTTTTTTAAATCGAAAAATTTGTCATGATCATAAGGCCCTTTACCTCCTTCAGCTCCATGACTTTCGGAGATAAAAAATAATTCAGAAGAATCCTTTGCCAATATAATTGTTGTATCGATTGTTGAATAACTCTCAGCTGAGCAATAAAACTTTAATTTTTTGTTTGATTTGTTTATAATTTTATAATGATACTCGTACATCCTATCACAAGATTGAAGCAAGATGAATGTTAGAATCGCATAAAGTATATGTCTCATAATTTAAATATTAATTTCTCATCTGTCGTAAGTCTTGTGCGGTTGCATTAGCTTGGCCGACTTGTGACTTCATTTAACGTAAAGCTTCTACTTTTATTCATTCAAGCATCCCACAAGTCTGAAGGCTTGCTTCTTCAATTAAAAGTCACAAGTCTCGCTTCGCTAAGACTTGCGACAGTGGTGGTTATTTATTTATTCTATGTATAAATGATCAGTTATTTTTTTTGCTACATTAGAAAATATTTTTACAATTTCGTTTGTTCTGAAATGATAACTCATTGTTTCTCCTTCGTTATTTAACTCTACGCCATTTATATTCTTTAGGAAAGTTATCAATTCAATATTAGATTTTTGAATACTTCTTGTCCCTTCAGAATGCACTATTTGATTTCTGAGTTTGTTAAATCCTATAAACATCTTCCATTCTTGATCTATTTCTAAAAAGTCAATCTTACACACCTTAGATAAGTATTTTTGATATTTGAATATACCATTACCTTCTATGTCATTTACTTTAATTTCTTCTACTTGACCTAAATGTTTTGAAAGGAAAAACATTTTCTTTTCTATAAATGAGTAGAGTGTCATAATTAGTGAATCATAATAAATATCAGTTAGCCCTACTTTGGCTCTAACATTCGAGAAGTGGTCAAACCCTTCAATATCAGAAGATGGATTAGCTTCAATTTCTTTTGAATAGCTTTCATACTTATCTTTTGCGGAGGCAATTTCACTATCTACGAATTGATTTACTTGGTCAGCATACAAAGAAAAAGAATCAAAGAAGAATTCTATTTCCGTAAAGTAGTTCCAATCACTATTTGTTATTCTATATCTTGTTGTACCTCTACTTAGTGGCATACTGATTTCTTTAATGTTCTATATAAGCAGTATTAATAATACAAAAAATCTCCCAACCCTCTAATACCCAATACCAAGTATAAAAACAAAAAAGCCCTCTCGTCTCCGAAAGGGCTTCTTTGTATAATGAATAAAACGAAATCTAGAAAATAAAATCCGTCGTCAGGAAATTAGAACGGTGATCCTTCACAATTTCATTCAACAATTTTTTATTCGTGTCGTTCATCTTAGTTGCAACAAGAGAACGGATAGAGAACGAACGCAAAGCATCGTGAACAGATAACGTACCTTCCGCACTGTCTTTACGACCCGTGAACGGAAATACATCCGGTCCGCGCTGGCATTGGCTGTTGATGTTGACGCGGCTCACTAGGTTCACCAAAGGATCAATCAAACGAGAAACCTCTGTGACGTTGTTACTGAAGATACTCACTTGTTGTCCGTGTGGAGACTCGATCAAATAGTCGATTGTTTCTTCTACGTTTTTGAAAGGCACCACAGGAATCACCGGACCGAATTGTTCTTCGCGGTATAGTTTCATTTTGCTGTTGACAGGGTAGACCACTGCAGGGAAGACAAATGAACCAACGGTTGTTCCACCGTTTTCATTCACCACTTTTGCGCCGTTGGCAGCAGCATCATCGATCACTGCTTTCAGGTAATCCGGTTTGCCGGGTTCAGCAACAGGCGTAATCTGTACCCCTTTCGTCCAGGGCATACCAAGCGTCAACTTCGCGATGGCATCGCTCAATTGCTTGTTGAAATCATTGGCGATGCTTTCGTGTACGAAGATAATTTTCAAAGCTGTACAACGCTGACCGTTGAACGACAGCGCCCCCAATATGATTTCACCGACTGCCAGTTTGATGTCCGCGTGTTGCGTCACGATGGCCGCGTTCTTCGCGTCCAGACTCAACACCGCACGCAAGCGGTTCAGTTTCGGATGTTCTTTTTTCAAGTCATTGGCTACTTTACTGCTGCCGATGAAAGCGAGTACATTGATCTTACCGCTTCGCATCAAACCAGGAACAACCGTTGCACCACGACCATAGATCGTATTGACAACGCCCTTAGGGAAACATTCCTGGAACGCTTTCAGCAAAGGATAGTGAACCAACGTTCCGTGTTTCGGTGCTTTGAACAATAAGGTATTACCCATGATGATCGCAGGGATCAGGGTAGTGAAGGTTTCATTCAACGGATAGTTGAACGGACCCATGCACAACACCACACCTAAAGGAGAGCGGCGAACTTGCGCCACGACACCTTCAGCGATCTCAAAACGGGAAGATTGACGGTCGATGTCTTTCAAGGCATCGATCGTATTATTGATGTATTCCACCGTACGGTCAAATTCTTTTGCGGCATCTGCCTGAGACTTACCGATTTCCCACATGATCAGTTTGATCACCACATCGCGTTGCTCCACCATTTTCAACACGAAATTGTGCATGCACTTGATGCGGCCTTCTACTGTCATGGTCGGCCATTCGCCACGACCGTTGTCGTAAGCTTTAATGGCAGCGTCTAAGGCTTCGTTGGCTTCTTTATCGGTACCGATCGGGTAAGACCCAATCAGCTTGCGTTTTAATCCTTCCGGAGTGGAAATAAGGATAGGAGAGAAGACTTCACTCACTTCACCTGTCCATTTTTTCAATTCTCCATTGCTCAGGTATTCTTTCTGATGGAGCGGCTCGATCTTGAATTCGGCCGGTATTTCACTCTCTTTGACAAACAGAGAGTTGATCTGATCTTGAAAACTCATTAGCGGTTTTAAATTAATTAGGGTTTCGAAATAACACAATTATTTGATATGTCGTTCGTGTACTTATTTTTTTTATGAAAAAAAGCCGGGCAATAAGCGAAGCGCTATCTGATAAATGTGTGGTCAGTACGTTGAATACTTTATACAAGTAAACGAATAGATGCTTCAAAAAGAAGTGCTTAAGCTTTTAATAATTTGTATTTAAAGTTGCGACCGAATTGTTGTTTAAGCGATAATCACCTTCACCTCATTACTGTTAAATATCACTGCAGATTTGAAATCTACCTGAAAAAAGAAAACATTCATTGGTATTAATCCAATGAATGTTTTGATTATTTGACTTTGATATACGAGCCTTCTAACCCCTAAATCCCCTGAAGGGGACTTTAGTTTGTCGTAAAATAAAAAGCTCATCGCATGTATATACGATGAGCCTCTTTGTATAGTAATGAAGAAATTCCCCTTCAGGGGATTTAGGGGTCAGACAGTCAGAACTGCGCGCAGCACTAACAACTAACAACTAACCACTAACGTCTAACCACTATTTCTCAAACTTCTTAAACGCCGCCGCCGCAATATGTCCGCCAAAACCAAACGTATTACTCACCGCCACATTCACGGTTCTGTGTTGTGCTTTGCCTAAGGTCAATTCAAATTTACCTGCGAAGGCCGGATCAACTTCCGTCGTATTGATGGTCGGAGGAATGATACCGAAACGGATCGCATTGATACAAGCAATCGCTTCCACCACACCCGCAGCACCCAATAAGTGACCCGTCATGGATTTCGTAGCACTGATGTTTAATTTCGGATTGACACCGAATACTCTTTCCACCGCAATCATTTCACTCGTGTCACCTGTTGGGGTAGAAGTCGCGTGTGTGTTCACATAATCTACATCCGATGGTTTCAGGTTGCCTTCGTTCAACGCTTCCAGCATACCAAGGTATGCACCTTCTCCTTCCGGATGAGTGCTTGTTAAATGGTAAGCATCTGCCGCCATACCGCCACCTGCGATTTCACACAAGATCGGAGCATTACGTGCGATGGCACTTTCATAACTTTCCAACACCAAAGCACCGGCACCTTCACCCATGACGAAACCATCACGTGTCACATCGAAAGGACGAGAGGCCGTAGCAGGACTATCATTATTGGTAGACAACGCACGGGAAGCATTGAAACCACCGATCGCTGTTTCATTGATGGGCGCTTCGGAACCACCGGTGATGATCATGTCAGCTTTGCCCCAACGGATGTGGTTGAAGGCTTCGATGATGGCCGTGTTAGATGTCGCACAAGCAGATACCGTGGCGAAGTTTACACCACGCAGACCGTAACGCATAGAGATAATACCCGCTGCGATGTCCACAATCATTTTAGGAATGAAGAACGGATTGAAGCGAGGTGTGCCGTCACCTTTGGCAAATTCCATCACTTGATCCTGGAAGGTTTGTATACCCCCGTTACCACTTCCCCAAATCACACCGATACGGTTTTTATTTAATTTATCGAAATCAATGTTGGCATGTTTCACCGCTTCTTCCACAGCGATCAAAGCGTATTGAGTATAAGGATCATACCTGCGGGCTTCCGATTTTTCAATGAAATTCAGCGGATCGAAATCTTTCAACTCACAGGCAAAGCGCGTTTTGAATTTGGACGCATCAAACTTCGTGATCGGCGCCGCGCCGCTTTTTCCTGCAATGAGATTGTTCCAAAAATCCGTGGCATTGTTACCGATAGGAGTCAATGCGCCGATACCCGTTACTACTACTCTTTTCATTCTTTCTTTGTTTTTAGTTCTTTTAAAAGGGCTGTGCGGACCTCGTTAAAATCCGTTTTGCCGGTGATGCGTGAAACTTGTAATATCCCCAACATATTGGTGATGAGGAGGAGTGCCTTCGTGCGGGGTGCGGCACTGAAATGAAATACCCCTTTTCTTTTTCCTTCTTTTAATATGTCAGTAACCCATTGCAGGATGCCTTCTACAACCGGTTTCAATTCTTTTTCTATGGCAGGATCCAGCGAATACAGATCCGTACAGAGCGAACCCACCAGGCACACTTTGCCCTGTGATTTGTGGCGGATGTAAATACTAAAGAAAGCCTCCAGCTTGCTCAAGGCATCTTTTGATTCCGTCGCAGCCTGCAAAGCTATAAAAGATTCTGATTGTTGCCTAATGACAGCAATACCTAAATCCGTTTTACTCGGAAAGTGGTAATGAATAGAAGCCGTCTTGATTCCCATTTTCTCCGACAGGTCATAAAAGCTAAACGCATTGAATCCCTTTTCAAGAATCAAATCGCTGGCCAGTTTGATGATCGTGTCTTTGGTGGTCATGTGTGGGTGTAAATATACTTACCTACTAGTAGATAGGCAAGAGATAGTTTGAAAAAGTTGTTAGTTGTTAGTTTTTAGTTGGATAGGAGTATAATTAGAACGGCATGCGTTGAGCATGCTTGCCCCTAAATCCCCTAAAGGGGACTTTCTAACTACTCAATAAAAAAGCTCATCGCATACATACGATGAGCTTTAGTCCCGCAGGGTCTCTCGCAGAGGACCCTGCGCGTTTCTTGAGCGAGTATACGTCATTCAAGACGCAGGGTCCCTTTCAGGAGACCCTGCGGGGACTATGGGGACTTTAGTTTGTATTAAAAACAAAAGAGCTCATCGCATGTTATATGCAATGAGCTCCTTATATAGTATATGGCAAAGTCCCCTTCAGGGGATTTAGGGGTTAGACCGTTTGAATAAAAAAGTTTTTATTTAAACTAACAACTAACAACTAACAACTAACAACTAACAACTAACAACTCAAACCCCTTCAGTTTGTATATCCTTCACCATCATTCCAACCACCTTCATCCCTTGCTTCGCCAGGTCTTCGTAGTCGTCAGAGTCAAATTTAGAACCGGGATCTTTGTATTTCATTTTTACCAGACGAAGTCCAAGTAATAAGTTCACCAATACTTCAGAGTATTCCTGTTTGTTGATGCGTTTGAATTCCTTAGACGTGATACCGTGTTGGAGCATGGTAGACACCAGCTCTATTTCTTTATTACGAAAACCTTCCATGCAGCGTGCACAAATAGGTTTGGCATTATCGGTGGAGTCAGAGCGTAAGTTGGCGAGGTTGGCGTATTTGGTAAATAGTAAGCTTCTCAACTTCACATATTTTTTCAATTGCGAAGAAGCTTCTATTCCGGAGTTCAGCATCTGCTGCATTTCCTCCAGAAAGATATTGGTCTCTTTTAAAATGACGGCCTCGAATAAGGTTTCTTTATCCGGAAAATAATAATACAAAGACGCTTTCCCCATACCAATGTCCGTAGCGATTTCGGTCATGGTTGTTTTGGTCAAACCGTAATGAGCAAAACGCTTTTGTGCAGCGCCAATGATGGCATCTACTTTGGTTTCGTCTTGTTTCGTTTTGTCTGACATGGCGTTTTAGCGGTCTGTTTTATTTAACGTAAAAGAAAGGATCAGAGTGCTTTTGGTATATCCGCACTCTGATCCAAGTTATGAAATTTTAGTGATCTTTCAACGGAGTTTCTTCGTTGGATGCCACATTTTGATTCAGTTTTTTGCCGTAAGCTATTCTGGTGATTATTACGAACAATACCGGTACAATAAATACTGCCAATCCGGTAGCGGCTAACATACCACCTAATACCGTCCAGCCGATGGTTTGTCTTGATACAGCGCCCGCACCGGATGCCAGTACCAAAGGAAGTACGCCTAAGATAAAGGCCAGTGAAGTCATCAGGATCGGACGCAAACGCAATTGCACCGCTTCAATCGTTGCTGCAATGAGTTCCATTCCTCTGTCCACACGTTCTTTGGCAAACTCCACAATCAGAATGGCGTTTTTAGCAGCGAGACCGATCAGAGTAATCAAACCGATTTGAGCATATACGTTGTTGCTCAATTTTGGTAAGAACATCAACGCGAGAATAGCACCAAAAGCACCTAGCGGCACAGCCAACATCACCGAGAAGGGTACCGACCAACTTTCATACAAGGCCGCTAGGAACAAGAACACAAACACTACAGACAAAGCGAAGATATAAGCAGCCGAGTTACCCGATTTGATTTCTTCACGACTTAAGTTAGAGAAATCATACCCGTAACCTTCCGGCAATACCTGCGCCGCTACTTCTTTCAAGGCCTGAATCGCCTGACCAGAGCTATAGCCCGGTTTCGGTGTACCGTTGATTTCTGCAGAACGGAACATGTCGTAATGTGAAATCACCGGTGCATTTTCCATCAACTGATAAGTGACCAAGGTGTTGAGCGGAATCATTTGACCGGAAACGTTACGCACAAAATATTTACTCAAACTCGTCATGTCTTTACGATAGGTGGTATCTGCCTGTGCCATGACACGGAAGTTACGTCCGTAGATGGAGAAGTCGTTGATGTAACGGCTACCCATGTAAGTCTGTATCGTACCGAATACATCCGCAGTAGACACACCGCTCATCTCACACTTCGCACGGTCCACGTTGATTTTATAACCCGGTGCACTGGCCGTGAAGAAAGAGAAGGCTCTCCCAATTTCAGGACGTTTGTTCAGTTCCATCGTAAACGTTTTCACTACTTTTTCAAATGCTTTGATGTCATCGTTGCTTTGCTTCTGCTGAATCATGAAACTGAAACCGGAAGAGTTACCCATCCCCGGAATCGGAGGAGGAGGAATCACAATGATGTTCGCGCCTTTGATTTTAGAGAAGCCCGCCTGCAATTGGCCGATGATGGCTTCCAGCTGCATGTCTTTGCTCTTGCGGTCTTTCCATGGTTTCAACTGACAGAACATCGTACCACTGTTTGATTTTGCAGCGAAGGTAATGGCATTCAAACCTCCCAGGGCAGCATAGTGTTTTACCGATGGGTTGGCTTGCGCTACAGCCATCATTTCTTTCAGAATAACCAAGGTACGTGTGGTAGATGCCGCTTCAGGCAATTCGAAGGTAATGATCAAACGGCCTTCATCTTCTGTAGGAATAAAGCCGGTGGGTTTTGTTTTGAACATACCCACAGTGGCTACGAAAATACAGATCAATACAATCACCACTAACGGAGCTTTTTTGATACAATATTTTACGCCGTCAGAATAAGAAGCGGTTACTCGTGCAAACCAAATGTTGAAACGGTAGAAGAATTGATTGAGGCCTCTTGAATCTTTATCAAAGTGAGTTTTTCTCAATAGCATCGAACACAATGCCGGAGTCAAAGACAAAGCGACAAAGGCAGAGATCAATACAGACACCGCAATGGTGATCGCAAATTGTTGGTATAAACGTCCCACGATACCCGGTACAAAACTCACCGGTACGAATACCGCAGCAAGAATCAAGGCAATAGCGATTACCGGACCGGAGATGTCTTTCATCGCCTGAACAGTAGCTTGCTGAGGAGTCATGTCGTCGTGGTCAATATAATGCTGCGTCGCTTCCACCACTACAATGGCATCATCCACTACAATACCAATGGCCAATACGAAACCGAACAGTGTCAGGGTATTCACCGTAAATCCTAGCGGAATAAAGAAGATGAATGTACCGATGATCGCTACTGGTATAGCCAGGATAGGAATCAATGTCGCTCTCCAGCTTTGCAGGAAGAGGAACACTACGATGACTACAAGTATCAAGGCTTCGATCAATGTTTTGACTACTTCTTGAATGGAAACAGAAACAACAGATACGGCTTCAAAAGGAACTTTATAATCTACGTCGGCCGGGAATGTTTTTTTCATAGCATCCATGGCTTTGTAAACGCCTTCTGCTGTCTCCAATGCATTACTTCCCGGAGCCTGATATACCAAGAGGTAAGAAGAAGGTTGTCCGTCTACGTAGTTGTTGGAGGCATAATTGAATTTACCCAATTCTACGCGGGCAATGTCTTTCAGGTACACGATAGAACGCTCATCCGGTTTGGTACGTACCACGATGTTTTTGAAATCTTCTACAGAGGACAATTGACCGTTTACCTGCAAGCTGTATTCAAAAGATTGATCACCTGTTTGCGGAGTAGATCCCACGGAACCTGCCGCTACTTGTACGTTTTGAGATTGTAGTTTTCCTACCACATCATTGGCCGTCATTCCCAGCTGCGCCATTTTATCCGGGTTCAGCCAGATACGCATACTGAAGTTGTCGGCACGTGTAAAGATATCACCCACACCTTTTACACGCAGCAAGGCATCCTTGATGTAGACGTTGGTGTAGTTGTCCATGAATTTGATATCGTGCGTTCCTTTTGGAGAATACATCGCTACCAACATCAGAATACTTGGGTTACGTTTTTTTACGGTCAATCCTGTTCTCTTCACATCGTCCGGAAGCTGCGGCGTAGCCACACTGACACGGTTCTGTACATCCAGGGTTGCAATATCAATGTTGGTTCCCACACCGAACGTTACGTTCATGGTCATGGTACCGTCACTGGTACTGTTGGTTTGAAGGAAAGCCATACCGGGACTACCGTTCACTTGTGATTCGATTGGAGTCGCAACCGTACGTTCTACGGTTTGTGCATCCGCACCGACGAAGTTACCGGTTACCTGTACGATAGGCGGTGTAATGTCGGGATACTGACTGATCGGAAGATTCATCAAGGCGAGAATCCCTACCAGAGTGATGACCACGGAAACAACGATCGCTGTAACGGGTCTTTTTATAAATACATCTGCAATCATGTTAGTATTTTTTTTCTTATTAAAATTCGATAATGATTGATGGCATTAAAGTTTGTTCTTATGCTTTGATAATGTTCAAGAGTAGAGCGTGTCCCTTCGGGCCGGGCTATCCGCTGCATCCCGAAGCCTCGGGACGCTCGGATTAATCCGTTTAGGTTATTTTACCTTTTCGGCCTCGCTGCGGGCTTTCCGCTTCTATCCCTCACGCAAACTACTTTACCGAAATTTCCAGATACTTTATTTTTTACTTGGATCTTTTGCTGCATCCGGAGGAGGCATTTTAGACGCATCCAATACCGGTACGTTATCACGCAGTTTTTGTAAGCCGTCGAAAGCGTATACTTCTCCTTCTTTTAGACCATCCAACACCACGATGTTTTTACCAACTACTGGTCCTAAAGTAACTTTGTGCTGATGTGCTGTATCTTTTTCGATCACGTAGACAAAGAATTCACCCATTTGTTCCGTTACCGCTTTGTTAGGAATAACAATCACTTTATTGTCATGTTTGTTTTGCACTTTGATGTTGCAGCTCATTCCGTCTCTTAACGAGCGTTCCGGATTCGGGAAAGACAAACGGATTTTCAATGTTCCGGTTTGCGGATCTACTGCTCTGTCTAAGAAAGAGATTTTACCAGGATAAGGATAGGTGCTCTTATCAGGCAATACAATCGTAAACAGGGAATCGTATTTCGTTAGTTTCCTTTTTTCCAATTCAAGGAAACGGGTGATTTCTTTTTCACTGATCACAAAGTCAACCGCCATCGGATCGTTGGAAGAGACCGTATTCAATCTCGTCTGACCGGCCGATACAAAGGCACCCAGTTTCACCAGAGAAATACCGATGGTTCCGTCAAAGGGAGCGTAGATGGTCGCGTGTTTCAAATCCGTTGCCGCTCTCAATAAATTGGCTTGTGCGGAAGCTACCTGGCTGTTTGCATTTTCAAGGTCTACTTCAGAATATTCCAGACGTTGTTGTGTCGTCATTCCTTTTTGTCCCAATTCCTTATAACGTTGATCGTCTTTAGAAGCTTTGGACTGATTGGATTTGGCAATACGCAAAGCTGCATCCGCACTGGCATATGCCGCGGAGAATTTGGCTTGTTCGATTTCGTAAAGCTTTTGTCCTTTTCTTACTTGCTGACCTTCCTGGAAGAAAATACCGGTAATGAAACCGCTTACTTCACTGTTCAACTGCACCTGGTTCACAGCGATCACATTTCCCGGATAAGATTCATAATACACGGCGTCTTTCACTTCTGCAGTATCCATGTATACAGCTGCAGTAGGAGGCATCGGAGGTTGACCGGGTCCGCCGCAAGCGGTGATCAACAATATGCTGGCTATTAATAAAATTCCTGAGTTGAAGAGTGATTTCATATTGTTCATTGTTAAAATTTTAAGCTCGATTGTTTATTTCAAAATGTTGCCGACTGCTTTGTCATAATCTGCTTTGGCAACGAGCGCATTGTAGACCGCTGAATAGAAGTTTGTTTGTGCATCAATTAAAGAGGCTTCTGCAGTGACTACTTCTATGTTCAGGGCAATGCCGGCCTGGTATTCCGCACGCAGCACTTCCAGGTTCTGTTCTGCCAGCGCAATGTTTTCCTTTTGAAGGCGAAACGCTTGCATGCTGTTGTGGAGGTTGATGAGTGCTTGTTCTACTTCCAGGTTGATCTCTTTTTCCAAAGACAATTTGCTGTTCTCCGTTATTTTTTGCTGTATTTTTTTCTGTTTGATTTTATAGTTCAAAGCAAACCCGGAGAAGATGGGCACTTGAAGGTTAAGACCTACAAAAGAATATTGTTGCCAACGAGCCGATTGACCAATGTCAGATAAGTTAGTAGCGGCTGGGTTGTAACCGATGGTACCGACCGCCATTAATCTGGGATAGCGGCCTGCTGCGGTATTCCTTAAATCATATAAGTTCAGCAATTCCTGACTTTTGATGATGGAATATTCGATCCGGTTTTCATGCACAGCATTAAAATCCTGCTTGGCTGCTTCTTCAATGGCTATGAGTTGACCTTCATATAAACTGTCTTTCAGTTGCAAAGGATTGGCTTCAGAAAGATTTAACTGATAGCGAAGAATTGAACGGCTCAGTTCCACATTACGTGTCACTCTTTCCTTTTCTACCTTTATATTATTTAAACTTACCTGAAGACGGCTTCTGTCCACATCTCTGGCCAATCCCGATTGATACCTTGCATCGGTTTCAGAATACAAGGAGTCTACCCGTTGTAAGTTTTTGTCGATGGCCAGCAATTGTTTTTCATTGACCAATACACCATAGTAAGCTTTGGTTACATTGACGGTAACATCTATTTTGCTTCTGGTGATGTTTTTTTCTGAAATGTCATCACTGACTTTTGCTGCATTTTGTGAAGCAAAAACGCCCTGATCAAATAATACTTGTGAAGCATTCAAGGCTCCTACAAATTGATTGGGCAAACCAAGTTGAATGGAACTTGCAGTTCCAACAGGTATAGCAGGATTGTAGGATATACTACCCGGACGATTTTCAAGGATGTTTTTTTGTACTTGAAAATTGTGATTGTAAGTGGCAAGACCAGATACTTGTGGAAGTAAGGCACCGCGTACTTCTCCTTTCCTGGCAGCGGCTAACTCACTCTGTAAATTGGCATTCTTTACATTGAAGTTCTCCTGTAATGCGTAATCAATAGCTTCTTTCAAAGAAAAGGATGTTGGCTCTTGCTGATCCTGTGCGAATACAGACAAGGGAATTGCGAGTAATAAGAGGATGTAAAACTGTTTCATAAGGGTATGCTTTTCAAAATGGCAATGGGCAAGCCGTTCTTTTTGCCCTCCCAAAAGTAATTAACTTTTCGACTTATTATCATAAAAAGTCGAAAAGTTTAAAAGTCGGCTCGTAGGGATCTTGGTCTAAAAGGAGTTTTTTTTGGGTTTATCCGGGATGAGTTCTTTTAGAAATGCCACAGATCATTGTTAAACAAAGAGATAGGGATTTAAAAGTCGAATGTTATAAAAATGTAAATTTTATTACCTGACATTGATTGAAAGAGAAAGTTAATCGGAACCAACAGTTCCGCTCAACGACATATCCGGATAAAAATGATTTCCGCAAAAGACAAGCCCTTTAGGGCGCAATATAAATCCTATCCACTGCACAATCCCGAAACGTTGCGGGTATTACATTACGCCCCTGAAGGGGCTTGTTTATTTTAATTTACCGGGATGTAGTTCCTCCGGGACTTTTCAGATGATACCCAGTGAGCTACAAATTATTTTGTCCCGGAGGGACTACATCCCGGTAGGAATGATTTATGTTGCAGAGCAAGTCCCTGAGGGACGTTTTTTTTGGTCGTATGTTACACCAATGCATATTGCGCTTATGATGCATGTTTATACAAATGCAGCGATTTCAAATAGTCCTGTTTCGCTTGCGGTTTGTAATCGTAAAACAGATATAAGAACAATGTTCTCGAATAACGGAACACAAAGGGGAATAGCAATAAAAGCGTTATCCCGTAAATCAGCAGAAACGTAACGACGTCCAATTTCAACCCTATATACAATGCAAAGAAGGACGTAATGAACAAACCAATATTGATAGCGTAGCTCACATACATGGCTCCGGTATAGAATCCAGGCTCCGGATTGAACTTCAAACCACAGGCTTTACAATGCTCCGGCATTTTGTGCAGTTGACGCAATGGGAAGGGACTGTGATTTATAAAGAGATCTCCTTCGTAACAACGAGGACATTTCATCGATAAAATAGCCATAGACTTTTTCATATGATTCATTCATTTGGTACAGTACAAACATACGTTGTTCAGGAATATCATCCGAAGACTGGAGTGTTATAAAATAGGATTATACGGACATTTATGTAACTTGCTGCTATGGCAAAAGTTCCCGTATACGGCATCTCTTCCTTTCAGGAAAAACAGCAGGAGGATTTCTTTTATTCCAGTGACTTGCGTACGCATTTAGCCAGTCACAAGTTTATCAATGATCCGCACAAGCACAGCACATACATCGCGGTATTGTTTACAAAAGGCAAAGGGGAACATCAAATTGATTATACGACTTATCCTGTCAAGCCAGGCAGCATTTTCTTATTAAGTCCGGGACAGGTACATTGCTGGAAGCTCAGTAAAGAAGCCGATGGATACGTGTTCTTCCATACCAAAGAATTCTACGACAGTATTTTTGTCAACCGTCAATTGAATGATTTCCCGTTCTTTTTTCTGGATTCCAATGAACCGGTTATTTATTGCACCCGCAAAGAACTGGATACCGTGGAACCTCTTTTCGCTGAAATCAATGAGGAGACCCAAGCGCAATTGCCTTTTGTGAAATCGAAGTTGGGAACCCTGGTTGATTTACTGTATATAAACTTGTCCAGGTATTACCTGAACAATCAGGACATTCATCCCGTCAATTCATCGGCTTATCTTAAAGTGAGAAAACTGCAACGACTGATCGATGAACATTTTACGAAGAAAAAATTACCAAAGGAGTATGCCGACCTGATGCACATGACCACCAGGCATCTGGGAAGGTTAAGCCAGGAACTCTTGAGCAAAACGACTTCCGATTTAATTGCAGAACGCATCATCATCGAAGCCAAACGCCTCCTGACACACAGCGATCAGACGATTGCAGCTGTTTCAGAACAGTTGGGTTTCGAGGATTACTCTTACTTTATCCGGTTTTTTAAAAAACATGTCGGGCAATCTCCCAAACAGTTTCAACAGGCAGAGGTCAATTGGCATGAATAAAAAAAGGGAAGAACAATTGTTCTTCCCTTTTCTAGCTGGTTGAAAGGATATTATTTTTTTAATGCTGCTTTGGTGTCTTCCGCCATTTGCAGGTGATGTTTCAGCGTTGGAAGTTTTTCGGAAGCAAAAGCTTTTATCTCCGGATCGTTACCTTTTTCTGCTTCTTTTTCAAAGTCTTTGATGTCCTCTTTATGATCGGAGACCATGAAATCAATGTAGTCTTTATCAAAGTCGGCACCTGTTTTCTTAGATAATTTATCGACTTCTTTAAGGTTCTTCTCACTCAAAGCATCGGGAAGAGAAATGCTTTTTGAAAGAGCTATGGCTTTCATTTCTTCATTTGCTTTGGAATGGTCTTCAATGATGTGTTTGCTAAACTCTTTAACAACTTCTGAAGAAGCGTTGGATTGCGCAAGTCTGGCGAGTTCTATTTCCAACATACCTCCGTCTGCTGCCGCTACTGCAAAGCGTGCATCATCCTTAATGGGACTGTCCTTGAATTTTTCATCGTTTTGATTTTCTGCCATGTCTTTGCTGTCACCCATGCTGTCGCTCAGATCAGTCATTGCTTCTTTGGAATCGTCTTTTTTATTGCTTTCGCAAGACACTAAGTTACCTGCAATCAAAAGTGCTGCTAGAGAAATGGCGTAAATGCTTAATTTTTTCATAGTGGATAAAGATGGATGGAAGTTTATTTCTTTTTCTTGTTAGACGCTGTTCCTGTTTTGGCCGCAGGAGCAGAGCGTTTGTTGGTGTTTTTATTTTGTTGTGAAGCAGAACCGTCGTTCCATTGTTGATGCCTGTAAGTGGTATCCGTGCTGTGTAAGGTAGAATCAGGTCTGCTTTGTGTTTGTTCATTTGGATTAGGAATAGCTCCATTACTATAAGCTTTTCCGTTATCACCTGAGCCTTGCATGCTGTTAGGTCCATTAGGACCGACGGGGCCGGTTTGAGCTTGAACGGTGAACGCGCAACTTAAAATAATGACGAGAGCCGCTAATGATTTCATATTGTTTGTTTAGTAAATCTTCTGAATGATTTGAAAAAAGTATGCCATGCACGACAACCATCCCAAATCCGCATCCATTGCTGTCTACAGCGCTATTTGGGTAATGTGCATATCTTTGATAACTGTGGCAGGCTGTGAAATAATGTCAACAGATTGAGGAATGAGTGGACCTCAACTTTATCATGGACGCATCAACGTCGGTTTTATTTTGTTCTTTACTGGCTCCACATGCAGATTGTTTAAAATAGGATTTTATGGCATACATCTTGGGATTATATTTTGTAATCAAAGTCTGGGTACAGGCGCTCTCCGCTACTTTTTGATGAGAGCATTCTTACGTTTTGCATCAAATCATTCATTAACCTAAAAAACAAAGTTATGAGAAGATTAGAAGGTAAAGTTGTCATAGTAACCGGCGGTGCTACAGGCATAGGAGAAGCGATTTCAAAAAAGTTTGCACAGGAAGGGGCGTATGTTGTGGTCAACGGCTTAGCCATTGACCCGGTACATGATGTCGTAAAAGACATCATCAGAGAGGGTGGAGAAGCTACGGCTTATATGGCGGATATTTCTGTGGAGCAGAATGCAGAAAACTGTGTGCAGCATGCCATTCATAAATATGGAAAACTAGATATTCTAATCAACAATGCAGGCGTATTTTTGGTCATGTCAGAAATCGAAAAGTATCCTATTGATGCCTTTGATTTTTTGGTTCGGCACAACATGCGCACCGCTTTTCTCATGACTCGTTTTGCGATTCCTGAATTGCAAAAAACAAAAGGATGCATTGTGTCTGCCGGATCCGAAGCCGGTAAAACGGGTATTGCAGAAAATGCGCCTTACGGCGGAACCAAAGCTTTTCTGCATTCCTTTATGCGTGGAGTGGCGGTGGAGCAGGCCAAGCACGGCGTTCGGGCCAATTGCGTTTGTCTGGGTGCCGTCAGTACGGGCTGGTTGAATACGGAAACAGGACCGTTGTCCTGCAAACAAGGGAAGGCCATTGTGTCGGCTACGCCTTTGGGGCGCTGCGCCACACCGGAAGAAGCCGCCAACGTTTATTTGTTCCTGGCCTCTGAAGAATCTTCGTTTATGACCGGAGCCCTGGTTTCTGTAGACGGTGGTATCACCCTGTCAAAAGGACCTGTAGGAGAAGAAGTTAGCCAAGTCATGGCACAGGAGCCTGTGAGCGACCTACACCTGCAGCACACAGTGGTACATCTTTCAGACGTCGGAAAATAAGAATGGCGAAACAGAAAGAAATAGAGTAAGCGCCTCTTTCTCTTTCTGTTTCTCTTTCTATTTATCGGGGGCATTCTTTTTTCATTAGTTTTATTAATTTTTCATCGGATTTCTGCAAAGGCCTTTAGCTTCTTAGGGCAATCTTTTCTATCTTCACGCTGTTTAGTCGATTCCCACAAGTTTTTATACCAATAGTCAATGAGTGTTCTTTCTGTTACCCAGGAAAAGCTGGGAAAAACGTACCTGGATCTTGAATTTTTATTGACCTGCTTCAAGGAGGTCTTAGAAGAGAATGGAGAATTAGAACTGTCCAAGCAAGTGCCCTGGATCAATTCTAAAAGAAACAAGCCCACAATTGAAGAGTTTAATGACAAACATGTTCAATTGTATTCCATCGCTTTTCAACTACTGAACATGGTAGAAGAAAATGGTGCTAAACGCTTACGTCGTAAAGTCGAAGAAAAAAACATGTCTTCGGTAAACGGTATGTGGGCTTACAATTTTCAAAAACTAAAACAGAAAAAAATTACTCCTGAACAAATTGCGGATGAACTTTCTCATACCCGTATAGAACCGGTATTGACTGCTCACCCGACAGAAGCGAAAAGAACCATCGTACTGGAGCATCATCGTTTGTTGTATTTGTCGTTCATGAAATGGGAAAACGGCAATTACAATTCGCTGGAGAAAAACGAAATCAGAAAAGAAATAAAACTTCACCTCGACAGGTTGTGGAGAACAGGGGAGATCTACGAAGAAAAACCAGATGTGAAGTCTGAATTGAAAAACGTAGTGCATTACTTGTCGCGCGTATTTCCTGATGTCATCTCTACGTTGGATAAACGTTTGTTCATGGCTTGGGAATACATGGGTTGGGATCCCGCGCTGATTCAAACGTACGACAGATTGCCTAAGATATCTTTTGGCAACTGGGTAGGTGGCGACCGTGATGGTCACCCTTTCGTAACGGCTGAAGTAACGAAAGAAACATTAGATATTTTACGCTTGAATGCGTTCATTAATATCCGCAAGGCATTGGAAAAACTGGAGAATAACCTCAGTTTCTCTTGCCAGCTCAACGCGTGTTCCAAAGCATTGAAGAAAAGATTGCTGGAGATGGCGCAGGAGTCAAACAGAATCGATAAACTGGAAGAACATCCTAACAGCTCGGAAGTATTTCGCTTATACATCTGTTTGATGATGGACAAGCTGCCGCTTGATATTGAAAGAGGATATTTACTGAAGAAGAAGGACATCAAGCATTGCTACAACCAACCGGAAGAATTGATCAATGACCTGATCATTTTGAGAAGTGCATTGGTAGAATACGGCGCAGCCATGGTAGCGTATTCCGATGTGAAAGAGGTCTTGCGTTTGGTGCAAACGTTCGGTTTCCATTTGGCGCATGTAGACGTGAGACAAAACAGCAAGTTTCACGACCTGGCTATTTCGCAATTGATGAACGCGGCTTCTTTGGACGGCAATAGCTTTTTGACTTGGTCAGAAGAAGATCGTCTGAAGTTTTTGACAAAAGAATTATTATCGCCAAGACCATTTACGCAACCGCATACACAAGCATTGGGCAAAGAAGCGGAAGCAGTGATCAGCTGTTACCGTGTATTGGCAGATCACATCAACAAATACGGCGAAGCCGGCTTGGGTTCATTGATTGTCAGTATGACGCGTTCTTTATCGGATTTGCTGGTGGTGTACCTGCTTGCTCGTGAGGCAGGTCTGGCAAGGTATACAGAAGACGGATTGGTTTCTTTGTTGCCGGTTGTTCCTTTGTTCGAAACGATCGAAGACTTGCAACACGGTTCAGCCATCCTGACGAAGTTTATGGATCATCCGTTTACGAAACGTAGTTTGGAACACCAACGCAAAGCGCGCAATGAGAAAGACAAAGTGCAGCAAGTCATGATTGGTTATAGCGACAGTAACAAGGACGGCGGAATTTTGGCCAGTCAGTTTAACCTGTACACCTCTCAATTGAAAATGGTAGAAGCCGGTAAGAAAGCCGGTGTTCGCATTCGCTTCTTCCATGGTAAAGGCGGTTCGATCAGCCGTGGCGCAGGACCTGCGCATTGGTTTATCCGCGCGCTTCCTCATGGTTCCATGAATGGCGACATGCGATTGACCGAACAGGGAGAAACGATTTCACAAAAGTATGCGAATAAGTCTAACGCAGTATACAACCTGGAAGTATTGGGTGCATCTACTGCCGGTTATTCCATCATGCAGAAATACACGAAGCGCAAGAAAGATAAATTTGATGAATACTTTGAATTCATCGCAGCGGAAAGTCAAAAACATTATGTGAATCTAATCAGCGATCCACAGTTTATACAATTCTTTGGTCAGGCCACTCCGATCGATGTGATCGAACAAAGTAAAATCGGGTCACGTCCTGCAAGACGTACCGGTAAAAGAACATTGGCCGATCTGCGAGCTATCCCATGGGTATTCAGCTGGAGCCAGTCGCGCTACAACATCACCAGCTGGTATGGAGTAGGACATGCTTTGGAAATGCTGAAGTCGCAATTCCCGGAGCAATTTGAACACTTAAAAGAACTGGCCACTAGCGATAGTTTGGTGCGTTACGTATTCACAAACATCGATACCAGTTTGGCCGCAACGGATGAGAAAATATTCAAAGCGTATGCCGACTTGGTAGAAGACGAAGAAGTAAAGAAAGAAATACTAGGCAGCATTACAAGAGAGTTGACGAAGACACGCAAAATGATGGCATTGATATTCAGTGAACCTTTTGAAGAGCGACGTCATTACCATTATTACTCGAATGTATTGCGTACAGAAGGCTTGAATGAATTGCACATGAAACAAATCGATCTCTTGTCAAAGTGGAGAAAGATGGGTGCGCAATCAGAAAAATGGCAGGCTACGCTGAAAGAATTATTGCTGACAGTAAACGCAATTGCCAGTGCATTGAGAAGCACCGGTTGATCTCACACCAAAAAAGTCCCGCTCTTTCCTATCTCGATAAATTATCGAATCTGGATCGAACGGGACTTTTTTTATGTCAAAATCTTTCGAATAGACGAAGATTAATGGTGGCTTTGTGGTCCGGTTTGATGTCTGTGGTATTTGATACCAGAGTTAGCATAAGTTGGACAAGTGTGTTGGCTACAAGATGCCAAACCAAGCGTTGCAATCATCAAAAGTAGGAAAAGTACTTTCATAGTATAGAAATCTAAGTTAAATCGATAAATTAAAGCTAATTAAAAACATTTTATATTCAAAAGTAAAGTTACGATGGCAAAGGAAAATTTTAAAAATCGCTCAGGAGTGGTTTATTCTACGTCTTCTGATTTTGAATATACATACGGAGGAGAGACCACAAAGGATACATTAGCCCCTAATCAACAGGATCTTCGGGTGCAATTGGACAAAAAATCAAGAGGAGGCAAGCAGGTGACGTTAATCACGGGTTTTGTGGGGTCTGTCGCTGATTTGGAAGCTTTAGGAAAACTTTTAAAGAATAAATGCGGCGTGGGTGGCAGTGCCAAGGATAATGAAATCCTGATTCAAGGCGATTTTAGAGATAAGATTTTGCAGCTGTTGGTGACGTTGGGTTATAAGGTGAAGAAGATAGGGGGATAATAAAGAGATGAGAGATGTGAAATGAGAGATGAGTCCATTTCTCATTTCACATCTCTCATTTCACATCTCTCATTTCTCTCACTTTTAAAGATCCCATACTCTGCTCCTTCACTTCCACTCTACTTTTTTCCGCTATAAATTCTCCCGCTGTATAAGCATCATAAATTTTACCATTCACCATTACTTTTCCCGACGGCCTGAGGTCTGTAAATGCCGTTCCATGCTGGCCTAGCAGATTTTCAATCGTATTTACAGTATAGCCTTCTGTACTGAATTGTTGTTCCTGCAATGTGATTTTTTTGAAATAAGGACTTTGCAAAACTTTTTTGCCTAATGTGAAAAACAAAATGAATACGATACAGGTACTGGCGCCTGTCATCAACAGCAACAACTCCAGGTCGGCTTCTGCGACAAAGGTGAAATCAAACACCTGATTATTCACGGATACCAACACCAGAGAGCCCAGCATGCAGACAATACCACAGACTCCTACAATTCCAAAACCTGGTATGACAAAGAGTTCTACAGCCAGCAACACCACGCCGATAAAGAAGAGTACGATTTCCCAGTTTTCTGATAAACCGCTCAGATAGGAAGGAACGAAATATAAGATAAGACCAGTTACAGCCGCGATCAAAGGAAATCCAATGCCAGGAGCCTGCAA
This sequence comes from Chitinophagaceae bacterium, assembly GCA_028288405.1. Taxonomy (GTDB): domain Bacteria; phylum Bacteroidota; class Bacteroidia; order Cytophagales; family Cytophagaceae; genus JACMQM01. Next base: position 4,223 of record JAQBNS010000157.1, on the reverse strand, counting down.
TTCAAAATAGATACCACCGATGATCAGCAGAATCAATAAACTGCGTAAAAAGGGATTCATGAAAAAAGAAACCACTTCATCTGTCCCGCTCGGCGCGTAGTAGTGAACATTGGCAGAGCTGAGGTGATTCAATGTTAAGATTTCTGCGACGCTGCCGACTTGTGCTTCACAAAAATGATGGCTTATGGCTTCTGCGGTAGTATAAGAAATCACATGTCCCACCGTGCTGCTGTCTTGTGCCAAAGGCCGGCCGACCATACCCTCAGCAATCAAAGGATCTCTATGGGTCACCTCGGCTGTAGAGCGCATGAGACTGCGCATGTAGGCCTGGTATTTATCAGGAGCAGGTGCTCCGTCACCGGTGACAACCGTTGCCGCTCCGATATTGGATCCTTGTGCCATGTATATTTTATCACAGGCAATAGAAATCAAGGCACCGGCGGAAGCCGCATTTTTATTGATGAAAACCCATACGGGAAGCTTCGTGTTGATCAGGAGGTTTCTTATTTTTTCCGCATCTTCCAATGCCCCTCCAAAGGTATTCATCTGGATGATCAGCTGTGTGGCTCCTTGTGTTTCTGCTTCTTTCAGTCCTTTAGCGACATATAAACTCATGCGTGGGTCTATTTCCGCATCAATGGAAAGCACCCAAATAACAGGGGATCCGGAGGAAGAGGCCCCATAGGTTTGGAATGTGGATAAAACGCATGCGATAATGAAGCTTAATCCGCACAGAATGTGCTTGCTGTTTTGGTACAACCCTTTCAATGTCTTATTTTTGAGTTAAAATAAGCGATTAAATTGTCAGAGTCAAAGCTTTCATCTTTTTTACTCCATACCGCCGAGCAGGTCATTAAAGTGATTCCTGTGCCGGAGCTACAGGCGATACTGGTGCAAGGTGTGGCGCAGGGAAAAGCAGAAAGTACCTTGTATGCTTTTCAGTTGCCTGTTCCTAAAGCCTTATGGGAAGTGTCTTTGCAGGAACATATACCCGGCTGGCCTTCGCTTCAGTCGGTGATAGACGGCAAAGCCTGCTTCAGTTGTTTTCCTGATCCTTCATTGCCCGCTACGGAAGGATTGTATGTATTCGACTTGCGCAATCAACAATGGATTGTAAAGGAAAAAGATTATTCCTTCATCAAAGTGGAAGGGAAAAATCTGTTGATCAGAAAAGCAGGTGACGAAGAAAACTTCTACCTGCTTGACCTGTCTACATTGGCTATAAGCCTTTCTCCGCGGTTGAGGTCTATTCAATTGACTAAACCGGCAACAGAAGGAATTCTGTATCCTTATCATATCGGTGAAGAAAATCCGTTATACCCGGAGTTGTCTGCCTTCGTCAAAGAGAAAGCGGCACATTCTTTGGTAGGGATGGTGGAATACCTGGAATGGAAAAACGAGCGTATAGTGCTTTCTTACTATATTGAAGGAGAAAAGGAATTGGATCAGTATCTTTTGATCACAGATAAAGAGTCGAAGGTATTGTGGCTGGAACGAATCGATGAACAATTAAAAGGAATGGCTCTTGATGTATTTATGATTGTACAACAACAATGCATTTACGTTAAGGATAAAAATCAACTTCGCATTTATGATCTTAGTTAATATGAAAAAAACAATTGGTGTAGTTTTAATGGCATTGTTTCTTTTGTTGAATACTCAGGTATCTCAGGCAGGTGTGCAGGATTCCATCGGAGTAGAAAAAAAGGACGGTAAGCGTTTTGTCTTGCATCGCCTGGAAGCAAAAGAAACATTGTACGCTTTGTCCCGCCGATATGGAGCAAGTGTAGACGACATCAAGAAAGCCAATGCAGACGTTAACCTGAACGATTTGAAAGTAGGTCAGGTCTTGCGTGTTCCTTCTCCAGAAAAAACAACCAATACGACCAAGCCCAGCAGTTCTACGCACATCGTCATCACGGGAGAAACGTTGTACTCGATTGCAAAGAAATACAATGTGAGTGTAGACGAAATGAAAAAACTCAATCCCGATGCCGCCAACGGTTTGAGCATCGGAGATGAATTGCTGATACCGGGTAAGCCGGTAGAACAAACTCTCAAGAGAGGAGATACCCCTGTTTCGACCACTATAACAACGCCTTCCAGTACTTCACATACCGTAGCTTCAGGAGAAACGCTTTATAGCATTTCAAGAAAATACAATGTTTCTGTAGACGATTTGAAATCATGGAATCCTGAAACGTCTTCAGGATTGAGAGTAGGACAAGTGTTGAAGTTGACACCGATCGTCGTGAAAGGTGATACGCAACCGGTGGTAGAAAAACAAAAACCTCCGGTAATAGTAGTGGATGAAGTGAAAAAAGACCCGGTGATAGAAACGAAAAAAGATCCGGCACAAGTCACTACTCCTCCAGATACCGTGCTTACTAAAGAGCAGGAGCAGGAGAAAAGATATTTGGACAGCATGGCCAATATTCGCGTGCAGCCTAACGGAGAATTTAAGAAAGTTACAGAAACCGGTTTCGCTGAAATCATTGACGGTGGAGATACAGACAAGTACCTGGCCCTGCATAAAACAGCGCCTGTCGGTACAATCATTCAAGTGATCAACGAAGGCAATAACCAACGCATCTTTGTACGTGTCATCGGCAAACTACCTGTTAACGGATTGAACGACCGTGTAGTGCTGAAGATTTCTAAGAAAGCATTTGAAAGACTCGCTGGTGTAGATAAGAAGATTCCGGTTACACTTTCTTATATCATGTAATGTATGGGAAAGCGCTTAAAAGCGCTTTCCCATTTTTTTGAAATAGAATATCTTTTTGCTGTCTTTATATTCATCTATTCATCAACTTTTAATTTTAACGTATGAAAAAACTGTTACTCTCTAACCTTTTATTATTTCTTTCCATTGGCGTTTTCGCACAGCCTGTGTTGACAAGCGATGAGATGCTTCCTTATGGATCTGTTTTGAACTATAAATTTATAACAGATTATTCCATGATCGATGTCACTTCTACAGGTGCAAATGTTACCTGGGATTACAGTACAGTCACATTAGATGGCTCAGATGATTTGAACATTACCATGGTGAATCCGTCTTCTACACCTTATGCGAGTTCGTTTCCCAATTCCAATTATGCATACCACGAAACACAAGGAACGGATGAGGACTACCGTTATTTCAGTTTGACCAGCAGTAAAATGGAAAGAGTAGGATCTTATGCGAGTTCTGCCAAGACTTATTCTGATCCTCAGGTGGAGTATGTTTTTCCTTTGACTCTCAATACGACCAACAACGATACCTGGGATAACGATCAATCGTCTTTTGGAGGCGGCACGTATGATTTGAATTGTATCGCTTATGGAACACTGAAGTTACCTGATGCGACATACAATAATGTGTTGCTTGTTAAAGTGTCGTTTGACGAAGGAGGCTTTTTGGATTTTGATTCGTATTTCTGGTACGACTCAGACAATGGAGCCGTATTGTTTCAGTATGTGCAGGGAGACGGATTCTTTGTTGCAGACCAGGCCTTGTATGTATCAAGTCTTACAGTAGGTACAGATCCTATTATCCTTTCATCTGCGAATGCTTATTACCTGAAAGACTTGACCTACAACAATCCTGTCAATAACACATTGAATGTTGCATTTGGCAATTCATCTGATTTTTCAGGAAAATATGTAATTGCGAATACACTGGGAGAGAAAATCAGTGAGGGAACAATAACCGGTCAACAATCACTGAATCTTCCATGTGAAGAGTTAAAACAGGGCATGTATCTTCTGACGCTTTTCGAAGAACAAAATAGTGATCAAAAGAAAACGATCCGATTTGTTAAACAGTAATATTATAAAAGTGGTCAGTTGTCAGTAATCAGTTCAATAAAAAGGTCTGTAAGTTTATTACAGACCTTTTTTATAACTAACAACTAACAACTAACAACTAGTTCGCCCTTACCATTCTACTTTTCCCAAGTTCTCCATATTCCTCCTGATCCACGCATGTCGCTTTTGTAAGTAAGCCGATGGTCTTGTAGGCGAATATTTTCTTGGATTAGGCAGTATGCAAGCCAGCCAGGCAGCCTGTTCCTTATTGAGTTTGGAGGCAGAGCAACGAAAATATTTCCTGGATGCAGCTTCTACTCCATAGTAGCCGTCGCCCATTTCTGCGACATTCAGGTAGACTTCCATGATGCGTTCTTTTGACCAGAAAATTTCTATCAATACCGTAAAGTACACTTCAAACCCTTTGCGGA
>JAQBNS010000154.1 GCA_028288405.1 Chitinophagaceae bacterium | reverse complement strand
GTGTCAACCTGATGAGCTATGATTTAACAAACGGATACAGTGTCATCACCGGACATCACACCCCGCTTTACTCCACACCCAAACAATTAGAATCCACGGACCATGGAGTGCGTTACCTTGATTCCATAGGAGTTCCTTTAAATAAAATTGTGATTGGTGCAGCTTTCTATGCTCGTATTTTCAATCAGGTAGATTCTATCAATAATGGGTTGTATCAATCTTGTAAATTCAAAACTGCTGTAAACTTCAAAGACTTTAAAGATAGTTTACAAGATTTTGCTTATTACTGGGATTCTATTGCAAAAGCTCCTTATGCCTACAATGCGGCTAAAAAAGAATTTGCAACATTTGATAACAAAGCATCTATAGCTGCCAAAGTAAATTATATCAAAGAAAAGCAACTTCGTGGAATTATGTTCTGGCAGTTGGCTGGAGATAAGGCACACGCCGGACTATTGGAAACTATTTACAGAATCAATAGACCAGAGCCTATCTCTTCACCTTCTATAGGCCAATAATTCAAAAGGTCTGAGAGACGAAGTATTTCTATTTTCATAATTGGTATAGATACAATCTCCTTTCGGCAAGTAGGAAAACACATTGGTTACATCTTTCGAAGTGTTGTTATACACTACAATATAACCTTCATTTATACCCACACTAAATGCTGAGACGGCTACTCCTTCTGCCGGATGGCTTAATGTCACTTCATGCATTTCTTTCTTGATGCGGCTTGCCAGCTGTATCGTATCTTTTATTCTGTTATACAAAGGCATTTCCTCCTGAAATAATTCATGTTGACCATAAGGGTCAAACAAACACTCCCTCACATCGTGGTCATACTCTCCTATTGTTCTCAGGCCTTGTTCCGTGCCATAATACAAACAGTTGATACCATCTTGCAAGCCCATCAAAAACAAACTACCTAGCAGCTGTTCATCCGTTAACAAATCACTGATTCTCTTCTTTGGTTCCAATCCGATTTGATCGTGATTGTCCAGATAGTTCACAGGAAGAAGTTGTTTGTGACTCTGTTTCTGAAAGACCTCGTATATACTTTTCTTTCTGATTCCATGAAGAAAGTCAAAGTAAAAAGGAAAGTTAAAGAATCCATCCAGCTGATGGTATTGCTCAATCAATTCCAGACCGCCTACTACTTCTCCTATGATTATAAAATTCTCTTTCCCTAAACGAGAGGCTTCCGCTTTGATGCGTTGACAAAAAGCATTGTCCATTACCGGACGGATATGTTTCAACGCATCTAATCGAAATCCATCGACATTGGCTTCTTTGATCCAGTAGGTATAAATGCTGACCATGCATTCCAATACTTCCCAACCAATCGTGGTATCGTCCCAAATCAAATCCTTTAATTCAAAGATGTCTCCATCCCATGATTCCGGGTATTTATCCCAGTGTACGATGTGTCCTCGCTTTGAATACCAGGCTTCATTACGCAGGGCTAAAGGCTGAGGTTTGTCTTCTTTGTGCCAGTGAGAAAAAGTATAAGGCTTGCGCTTTCGATACGGTGTGCGCTTTTCTTTGTAACTCCAGTTATCTCCGGTATGATTCAACACCACATCCATGATGACACGCATGCCGAGAACGTGTGCTTCATTAACCAGTGCTTTGAGTTCTTCCAGTGTACCGAAACGCGCATCTACTTTCAGGAAATCCTGGATAGCATAGCCGTGATAATGTTCTGAATTGTTTTCTAAAAATGGAGTGAGCAAGATGCTCGTGCAACCCAGATTTTTAATGTAAGGTAATTTTTGACGAATACCGTTTAAGGTACCTCCGCAAGTTTTTCTTAGATCAGAGGAATTGCCGAACCCCACTCTATCCCGGGCATCCGACGACAGTCGTTCTTTGCCATCGTGAAAACGATCGATGACCAGGGCGTAGACCCACTCTCCGTTCCAGGAGTTTATCGTAGTTGTTCTGTTTGCTGAGGACATAAAAAATCCCGATCGTTTGATGATCGGGACAAGTTTTGTTTAGAAGGTCGGAGTAAAAGAAAATTGTTCTTTAAATTCTTTCAGTTCAGTGGCCAAATCGGAGGGTGGTAAGGGAATGTATTTAGAAAGTAAACTTTCCGCTTTCACTTTCAATTCTCTTAACTCCAGGTGCTGATTGATGTAGATGAATTCCATCGAAGGATAAATATCTTTCAGGGCATCGCGCAAATCCAACACTTCTAAATTCTTATCGGATAAATTATAAACGCCCGAAGGAACTTCTGTACTTATGATTTGATTCAAGACATGCACGACTTTATTCACATGAATAAAAGAGCGGTGTTGTTTACCAGAACCGTGTATAGAAATACGGTTATTAACGTGTGCATCAAATACGAAACGATTTACTACTGCATCAAATCGAGTGGCAGGACTATAGCCATATACGTTACCGCAACGAATAATCTGTGTATTCAATTTAGGAAACATTCTGCGCACATGTTCTTCACCTCTTAGCTTGGAAACACTGTAAAATGTTTTGGGGTTAGGAACAGTCTCTTCAGATACTTCTTCTTTAGAAGACCCGTAGACAGATGTACTGCTTAGGTAAATCAAATGTTTTACCGTTTTAGATTCTTCAATCGCATACACCAATTCAGCCGTTCCCCAGTGATTGACCTGCTCGTAGAAATGACTGTCTGTATTCGAAAAAGGAGTAGAAACTCTAGCCGCCAAATGATACACCGTATCGATACCTGTCAATGCTTTACGCAACTTGCGGGTATCTAATATATCACCGTGTACAAACGAAATCTTATTGCCGCTGATTTTCTTATCGGCGTTCAAAAAGAAATTATAATTGTCGCGGGTAAGGTTATCGTATACTACAATTTTATCGATGGAAGGATTAGACGCCAGTGTCTGCACCAATTGTGATCCTATGTATCCTGCTCCTCCGGTAACTAATATGTTCATTGATTCTTTGCTTATTTTTTTTCTACTAACTCCGTGTTCAATCCACACTCGGTTTTGTTTAATCCAAACCAACGTCCTTCTCTGGAATAAGATTCCAAATCGAACTTCCGTGTACACGGTTCACAACCGATACTCATGTATCCTTTATCTTCCAATGGATGTTTCGGAAGATTATGTTCCTTAATGTATTTCGTGATCATGCGATTGTCCCAGTCCAGCATCGGGTGAAAACGAACCGTATTATGCGGTGCTTTTTCTTCTACACCAAAACTTTTTCTTACCGCGCTTTGATCTGCTCTGACACCGTTGATCCAGACATCATACTCTGCCAATACCGGTTCCATCGGTAATACTTTATTCAAGTAGCAACAGTAATCCGGATCAGAAGTAAAGAGTAATTTACCTGAGGCATCTTTTTGTGCACTGCGCGGTGTAGGAGAAGACACTTCTATAATGTTCAAACCTAACAACTCCGCAATTTGATCTTTGTAAACCAATGTTTCAGGAAAGTGATAACCTGTATTGATACAAAATACCGGAATACTTTTATCAATGGTACTGATGATGTGCAACAATGGAATACTATGCGTCTGAAATGAAGAAGTCGTAAACAACTTCAATCCGCGCTCTTTGTACGATTCTATGTATGACTTAATTTCTTGTACTTCCATACCGCCCTCCCAAATAAAGTTTGTAAAAATACGAATAAACTACTCTGAAAAGGAATTAAAGGTTGAAAAAGTTCTTTTTTGTAGAAATTTATTTTAAAATTATATCCTTGTAGAAAAGCACAATGCTTTCTGATACGAGCATTTACCTATCCTATATTTTTCCGCTATGAACATTCACAAAACAAAAGCTGAGCAATTGATCCATTCAGCAGAATTTAAGCAACTCGTCACACTACGCTGGACCGTGTCTATTGTGCTTACCGCTGTGATGGTTTTTAACTACATGGGATTCCTTTATGTATTGGCGTACCAAAAAGAATCACTGGCTCCTTATGTGACCGGTAAGTTTACGATCGGTTTACTGCTTGCTTTGGGTCTTATCGTTCTAGCCTGGATATTGACTGGTATTTATGTCTATTGGGCAAACAATGTGTACAATCCCGAAGTAGAACGGTTAAAAAATAAACTCCTCTAATCGTATGATTTTTCTTCAGACTCCTCCATCGCTGCAAGGTGCCGTCAGTTGGGTATCGATCACCATGTTTCTTTTATTTGTGTGCCTCACATTAGGTATCACTTATTGGGCTGCACGCAAAACCAAAACAACTTCTGAGTTTTATGCCGCAGGTCGCTCTATTTCCGGCTTTCAAAACGGCATGGCCCTAGCCGGCGACTATATGAGTGCCGCATCCTTTCTGGGTATTGCGGGCATGGTAGCGCTAAAAGGATTCGATGGTCTCATCTATTCCATCGGCTTTCTGGTAGGCTGGCCCTTGGTAATGTTCCTAATTGCAGAACCCTTGAGAAACCTCGGCAAGTTCACCTTTGCCGATGTCGTGGCTTTTCGCTTGTCGCAAAAACCGATTCGTATTGCTGCCTCCTTTGGCTCTTTATCTACCATTATCTTCTACCTCATCGCACAAATGGTCGGTGCAGGAGAATTGATTTCGATCTTATTCGGTTTCCCTTACGAATGGGCCATCGTGATTGTAGGCATCATGATGTCTGCCTATGTTTTGTTTGGCGGTATGCTGGCGACTACCTGGGTACAAATCATCAAAGCTTTTCTTTTATTGGGAGGAGCAACGATATTGGTCTTTCTGACCTTGAAACAATTTGATTTTTCTTTAAATAATTTATTCGAACAAGCTTCTGCCTTATATGGTGAGGGCGTATTGAATCCGGGACAAGGCATCAGCAATCCCTGGGATACTATTTCTTTGGGTATTGCCCTGATGTTTGGGACAGCAGGCTTGCCGCACATTCTCATGCGTTTCTACACGGTACCCGATGCGAAAGAAGCACGCAAATCAGTCTTCGTAGCAACGGGTTTCATCGGTTACTTTTACATTCTGACGTTCATCATTGGTTTCGGAGCCATGGTGTTGGTCGGACGGGAAGCGATACTCGCCAATGGAGGCAATATGGCAGCCTTGCTTCTGGCGTCGCATACAGGAGGAGAAGCCTTTCTCGGATTCATAGCAGCCGTTGCCTTTGCTACTATTCTGGCCGTTGTAGCTGGACTTACTTTATCAGGCGCCTCTACCCTTTCTCATGATATTTATACCAACGTGATCAAGAAAGGACAAAGCAATGAAGTCGGAGAAGTGAAAGTAGCACGCAACGCAACTTTAGCAACCGGCTTAATCTCTATATTACTGGGCTTATTATTTAAAGGACAAAATGTAGCCTTTATGGTGGGTTTGGCATTCTCTATTGCTGCCAGTGCAAACTTCCCTGCCTTAATCTTATCCATTTTATGGAAACCCTTTACGACGAGAGGCGCTGTAGCCAGCATCATTACAGGCACTACATTGTCTATTGTATTGATTGCTTTGAGTCCAACGGTTTGGGTCAACATATTCGGCAATCAGGAAGCCCTCTTTCCTTTGAAGAATCCGGCATTGATTTCTTTTCCGGCAGCCTTCGTGGCAGGGATCGTATTTTCTTTGATCAAACCGGATAAAGAAGCACAGCAAAAGTTTGACGATGAAAAACTGCGTACTTATTTAGGGATAGGTTCTGAATAAGGAAAGTTTAATGATTGGGTTGAAAGGGTATGTCTTGCATGATAAGTTTAAGAATGGTAATAGTTATCGCAATTATAAACTGGGCGTTCCCTGCGGGCCGGGCTTTCGCCACTCGCTTCCCGACTTATAACAACACATAAAATTCCAACCTTGATGTCGGGAGAGCTCAGACAATGGCTCAATCCCTAACGCGGGTCTTGCGTTAGGGATTGAACGGAAAGCCCGCAGGGAACGCCCAGATTAAAGGCCAATGACTATCAATATCCTTTTTCTTACTGATCGAAACACTACTAATACTATTTATAATCAAATTAATTTGTAACCTTTCCTTGAGATCAGACCTCTAATCAAAAAACAGGAGCAATCTCTATACTTACTCAGAACTATTCGTCTTAATTCTTGTTATAAAGAGCACATGAAAACAGCTGTATACCGTAAAGAACATTTTAATGCCGCACATCGGTTATACAATCCTAATTGGTCATTTGAGGAAAATGAAGCTTATTTCGGTAAATGCAACAATCCCAATTTTCATGGACACAATTATGAATTAATCGTTAAAGTCATTGGCGAAACAGACCCTGCGACGGGTTATGTAGTAGATATGAAATGGCTGAGTAAGCTAATAAAAGAAAAAGTATTGGTTAAATTCGATCATAAAAACCTAAATTTGGACACTGAAGAGTTTGCTACCCTGAATCCTACGGCTGAAAACATAGCCCGCATCATTTGGGAATTGCTTCGATCAGACATTGACGCCAAATACGATTTAAAAGTATTGTTATACGAAACAGACAGAAACTATGTTGAATATCCGTGTGAATAGAGATAATGAAGAAAGTGAAGGAGACGATCACGCGTACTTAGGTTCTATTGAAACGCCTTTGCGTGCCGATGCTTTTGATTTATCAGACATCGAGAAAATACAACTGATCAAAAAACATTTTGCTGAGATCATGCACATCATGGGTATGGACATGACAGACGACAGTTTGAAGAATACTCCGGAGCGCGTAGCAAAAATGTTTATTAAGGAAATTTTCAGCGGTTTGAATCCTGAAAATAAACCTAAAATGAGTCAGTTCGATAACAAATACCAGTACAATCAGATGCTGGTAGAAAAAGACATCTCTTTATACTCATACTGTGAACACCATTTTGTACCCATTATTGGAAAAGTGCATGTAGCCTATATTTCTAACGGGACAGTGGTAGGATTATCTAAAATCAACCGTCTAGTTCAATATTTTGGACGAAGACCTCAGGTCCAGGAACGTTTGACGATACAAATCGCCCAAGCCCTTAGCGAGGCTTTAAATACACCTCATGTGGCAGTAGTCATAGAGGCTGACCATCTGTGTGTTGCGTCTCGAGGAGTGCGTGATACAAGCAGTAAAACAATAACGGTTCAGTACCTGGGAAAATTTAAAGAAGAGGCTGCAAAAAGTGAATTTTTAGAGCTTATACGCGGTTAGTCATATTTTTATTTGAATTTTAAATTCAAAGTATTGTATTTTAATTGTACATTTTGTAACATTGTTACATAGTTATTTTTCCTGCAATTATTAGTTTTAAACGAGTGCAATATGAGACTAGAAGATGAAATCGCCCAAAAAGATTTTCCGTCTATAAAGACGAAGACGATCGTTAACCTGATTTACACCAATAACTGGCTAGAATCCAATCAGAGAGATTTTTTCAAGCCATTTGGTATTACTTCCCAACAGTTTAATATTCTTAGAATATTAAGAGAACTCGATCCTAAAGCCGCTACGATTGGCTTGTTGAAAGAGAAAATGTTGGACAAGATGTGTGATGTTTCCAGAATGGTGGAAAGATTACGTCTTAAAAAACTGATCAATAGACAATTGAATATTGAAGACAGAAGAGCTGTTGACATTGTCATTAGTGACAAAGGCTTGGCACTTCTTCAAGAAATTGATCAATATTTACCCAATTTCGAACAAGTAGCTACCCCTTTATCTGTACAAGAACTAGAAGAATTAAATGTGTTGCTTGACAAAATCAGAGGGTAATCCCATTGCTCTTTAGCATTTATTTTATTCACAGGTAGTCTTTCCTGATTAATTTATTTTATTTAGCCTTTATTTTAAAAAAATAAAGGCTAAATTTTTGACCTTAAGGGTTACCTATAAACCAGAGGCTGTATAAACATCATGAATGACCAGGAGATCATAGAGCAGATTAAAAGGGGAGACGAGTCCGCAATTGATTTTTTGTACAAAAAAAACTATCGAATGATGGTCAAGCTGATTTTAAAAAACAGCGGTACAGAAGACGAAGCAAAAGACATTTACCAAGACGCACTAGTCGTGCTTTGGCAAAAAGCGAAAAACCCAGAGTTTGTTTTATCCTCTAAAATCAGTACATACCTTTATAGTGTCTGCCTCAATCTTTGGAGAAAAGAACTGGAAAGAAAAAGCAGACACAGCAGTAGTGAAGGCATGGATTATGGAGAAAGCATGCCATTGGACGAAAAAGAGAGAATCAGCATCGTTCAAAAATGCATCAGCGAATTGGGAGATGCCTGCAAGCAAATTTTAATCTATTATTACTACGACAAGCTTTCAATGGCTGAAATCGCTGAAAAAATGGGTTTTGCAAATGCAGATACGGCCAAGACGAAGAAATACAAATGCAAACAAGAGTTAGATAAAAAAATTAAGACGCAATACACGCCAAGTGATTTTCTTGATTAGTTAATTGTTACAATATGGAATTACAAGAAAAAATTGACCAGTACCTTTTAGATCAACTTAGCCCTGCAGACAAGGTTAAGTTTGAACAGTTGATTGCTGGAGACAGCCAACTAAAAAGCGAAGTCGCTTTACAACAATCTGTTATTGCCGCTTTAGGTAATACCAGTGCGGTGCAATTAAAGTCTCGTTTGCAAAAAATTCCGGTTTCCATGGCAAGTACAGGAAATGCCCTGCGCTTGAAATGGCTGGGCGCAGCAGCAATTACTACTGTTGCAGCAGGTCTAATCATTTTCTTATTGACCGGTCAGGAAAAAACAACCGATTCTTCGGATTCATCGACTACACAAGAAGTTTCTTCAACTGAATTGAAAGAAACTATTGCGGTGGCAAATGAAAAAGCTACTGCAGCAACGGTTACTGAAAACCAGTCATCTACTATAGTGGAAGAAAAGGCTGTGGAGAAGAAACAAAAATCAAGTACCTCCGCTTCTGCCGCGAATGAACTGAAGGCCTTTGATAACAGTACCAATTTCAACGATACGGAAACAGGTAATGTGTCTACGCCCAATGCTGATAACAGCAGCGCACCGGCCAATACATTGTATACAGAAACAAACAATAAATTGTCTAACCTTTCTGTCAATGTAGACACCAGCAACCCGAAAGATAAAAGCTACCAGTTTACCGGTTCTAAGCTTACCCTGTTCGGAGACTTCAACAATAAGCCTTACGAACTATTAGAGCTCAACAATAAAGGACAGAAAAACTTATTCCTGAGCTACAATAATGAATATTTCGAGTTGATTTGGGGACAAATGAAAAAAACACCATTGAAAAAGGTGTCTAACAAAGAGACTTTGGAAAAACTGAAAGTCATCAATCCCTAAAACAAGCTGCTGCATAATTCTTTAGATAATGGCCAAATTTATTCTTAAATTTGGCCATTATTCTTTATGGGAGATATCACAAAACACATACGCCGAAAGAAGATACTAGGCAACTTTCCTTTTGTCATTGTATTCACGAGCATGACCCTGGCACTTTTTGTTTTAGGTGTATTTAGCTTCATTCTCGTTCACGCTAGTCAGCTTTCTCAATTTTTACAGGAAAGCATAGAAGTCCACGTTATTTTGAATAAAGAAATTTCCGAGAGTCAAAGAGCTTATATTGAAACACAGCTGAACGCTCAACCTTTTATTCTTCGTAAAGATCAAAACACAATGATCAAATACGTGAGTGAAAATGATGCACAAAGAGACTTTGTTAAAAGTTACGGCGAAGACTTTATGAAAGTATTGGATGAAAATCCTTTACACTCTTCTTTCATACTAAAGATTAAACCGGATTACCTGAATAAAAAATCATTGTCTGATATCGCATTAAAAATATCCAAGTGGGATCAGGTCAAAGAAGTCTATTACCTGGAAGATCTTGCCGATCAAATCACTAAGAACATTCGATTGCTTACCATTGTATTCGTTTCTTTTAGCATTATCCTCTTAATCATTACCATTTTATTGATTAACAATACCATCAAACTGGCTTTGTACTCGCAACGCTTCCTGATACGAAGCATGCAACTTGTCGGCGCTAAGAAATTCTTCATTCAAAAACCCTTTCTTGCGCGTGCCCTTTCACAAGGTCTCATCAGTGGAGCTACAGCTTCTCTGATTCTGGCAGGAGTATACTATTACATACTCAGTATGTTTCCTGACTTTCAGGGACTCCATACACCTTACCTTCCGCATGTCATTGGTGCTTTGACTTTATTCGGAGGGCTGCTGGGATTATTCAGTTCGTTGATTGCAGTCAACAAATATTTGCAACTATCACTAGACGAATTATATTAAACTTAACCAATTAATTTTTATACCATGAGTAATCAACCGTTAGTTTTCGGAAAAAGGAATTACCAGATTCTTATCGCTTCTTTAATTTTGATCGCATTAGGCTTTATTTTAATGAGTTTAGAAAAAGGACAATATGGAATTGGAACATTAGGTTTGACCGTAGGACCGATGATCGTATTGGCTGGATTCGGATTAGCCTTCTGGTCTATTTTATACAAAGACAAGACTAAAAAATAATGACCATTACACAAGCTCTGATCCTTGCTGTTGTAGAAGGCTTGACAGAATTTTTACCTGTATCTTCTACCGGACACATGATCATCGTTTCCTCCATGATGGGAATCAGTTCGGATGAATTCACAAAAATATTTACAGTGAATATTCAATTCGGCACCATATTGTCCGTTGTGGTTTTGTATTACAAACGATTCTTTAAATCGATACAATTTTACTTCCTGTTACTAGCGGCTTTTATTCCCGCAGCTATACTCGGATTTCTACTGGGAGATTTTATCGATAGCCTACTGGAGAATGTAGTTGTAGTAGCTTGCATGCTTATCTTAGGCGGAGTATTTTTTCTTTTCCTGGATAAAATATTTCCCCCGAAACAAACTATACCTGAAGGTCCTAAAGGAATTCTTGATAGTGAAGAGGCGCAAGCAATAACGGACTCCGATCAAATCTCTTCTCTCTCCTATTTAAAGTCATTCATCATCGGTTGTTTTCAATGCCTTGCCTTGGTACCAGGCGTATCAAGAGCTGCCGCTACTATTGTCGGCGGTTTGTCGCAGGGATTAAATAAAAAAAATGCGGCGGAGTTCTCGTTCTTTCTTGCGGTACCCACCATGTTTGCCGCTTCTGCCTACAAATTATTAAAAGACCATGCCTTCATTAACCAGGACAATATCAGTCTGCTTCTGATTGGAAACGTTGTAGGATTCATTGTTGCATTGGTGGCCATCAAAGGATTTATTTCTTTCGTGACTCAAAAAGGTTTTGCAGTGTTTGGTTATTATAGAATTGCATTAGGGATTCTTGTATTGGTTTTGTATTACTTAGGTGTTAACCTGCAAGTAAACTAACATGGAAGGGCCAGAAGATTCAGGTACAATTCTACTCATTGATAAGCCCTTAACCTGGACATCTTTCGATGTAGTCAGAAAAATCCGTAATCTGACCAGGATTAAGAAAACCGGACATGCCGGTACCCTGGATCCTTTAGCTACAGGCTTGTTGATCGTTTGCCAGGGAAAAGCAACAAAGAAAATAGAAGGCATTCAAAATGCTGAAAAGGAATACACCGGTACTATTCATCTTGGAGCAACAACCGCATCCTATGACTTAGAATCAGAACCGACCACACAACAGGATATTACACACCTTACTCCTGAAGGAATCA
>JAQBNS010000138.1 GCA_028288405.1 Chitinophagaceae bacterium | reverse complement strand
AGAAGGCGAAGAAGTTGAAGTTTCTATAAAAGATAATGGCCCCGGCATTGAAGAGAAACATTTATCCCGTATTTTTGAGCGTTTCTACCGAATAGAAAAAAGCAGATCTAAGGATCAAGGCGGAACTGGACTCGGACTAGCCATTGTCAAACACATATTAGAAGCCCATGAAACCAAAATCAGGGTGGAAAGTCAAGTCAATGTCGGCACCGAATTCGGATTTACCCTGAGAAAAGGAAAAGTCATCAATGACAAGGGTTGATTTCCGTTATTTCCAACTTACTACCTTCTTCTTACCGGCTGCATCCCCTTATAAAAGAATGAACAGGAATACCCATGGCTATTAAATCAGAATTTAAGGATTGGATCATCAAAGAAGACGAAGATTATATTTTTATCAATAAACCTCCATTCTTAGCGTCTTTGGAAGATAGAGCCAAGCCGGGCTTAAATATTAATGTATTGGCCAAAGAATATTGGGAAGATGCTCAATTGTGCCATCGCTTAGATAAAGAAACCTCAGGCATCCTGGCTATTGCCAAGCATCCTGAAGCGTACAGACACATGGCCATGCAGTTTGAACACAGGGAAGTAGCCAAACGTTACCACGCGGTTGTTACCGGCATACACGACTTAGATGGGATAGTAGTCAACCTGCCTATTTTAGCACATACTAACGGTACCGTATCCATTGACCGTGCAGAAGGGAAACAGGCCGAAACCATCTTTTTCACCAAACAAGTTTATAAAAATCACACCTTAGTAGAGTGTTTACCGATTACGGGCCGAATGCACCAAATTCGTATCCATTTAAGTTGTGCAAAAGCACCTATTGTGGCCGATATTCAATATGGTGGAAAAGATATTTATTTATCCGAACTCAAACGGAAGTTCAATTTGAAGAAAGATACAGAAGAACAACCTTTGATCAAAAGAGTCGCCCTTCACTCTTATAGCTTGACCTATAACACGTTAAAAGGAGATCAGGAGGAAGTTATAGCCGAGTATCCAAAGGATTTCAGGGTTTTAGTAAAAAAACTGGAGGAGGAATCCTGATTTTCAAATATTTCAAACTCAATTTTGGAATTATAAAAATTCAAGTTATCTTTGTGTCCCTTTTTTAGGAGAGGAATGCATTTAAAAAGCAGCAATTAACAATGGACAGTTTAAGTTATAAAACGGTATTTGTCAACAAAGAAGAGGCTCAAAAGGGCTGGATTTTGCTTGACGCTGAAGGTCAAACGCTAGGTCGTTTTGCCAGTGAAGCAGCTAAAATACTAAGAGGTAAAAACAAACCAAGCTTCACTCCGAATATGGATTGTGGAGATTACGTAGTGATCATAAATGCTGAGAAGATCAATCTGACCGGCAAAAAGTGGACCGATAAGGTTTACGTTCGTCACACAGGTTATCCTGGAGGACAGCGTTTCACAACTCCTACTGAAATGTTGGCTAAATTCCCTGCTCGTATTCTTGAGAAAGCGATCAAGGGAATGTTGCCTAAAAACAGACTGGGTAGAGAATTATTCAGAAACGTGCATGTTTATGCAGGTACTGAGCATCCTCACCAAGCACAGTCTCCAAAAGCTGTTACCTTATCGTTATAATACCTGATTGATGGAAACCATAAATAAAATAGGAAGAAGAAAAACCTCTGTAGCCAGGATTTATATCACTGCAGGTAAAGGTGAAATTCTTGTAAACGGCAGAGAGCTTAATGAGTACTTACCTACTGAGCCTCTTCAAATCTCTGTAAGACAACCATTAGTGATCACTAATGAGCTTGCAAACTACAACGTTTCTGTAAATGTTCAGGGCGGCGGTATCACAGGTCAGGCAGAAGCTATTCGTATGGCTATTGCTAGAGCACTTTGTGAAATCAATCCGGAACACAGACCTGCTTTGAAAAAAGAAGGGTTCTTAACGCGTGATCCTCGTATGGTGGAGCGTAAGAAATTCGGTAGAAGCAAAGCTAGAAAACGATTCCAATTCAGTAAACGTTAATCCGAGCCACGTTCGGGAAATTTATATATGTCTAACAAAAAAGTAGAGTACCAAGATCTATTAAACGCAGGGGTTCACTTCGGTCACTTAACACAGAAGTGGAATCCTAAAATGGCGCCATATATCTTCATGGAGAAGAATGGTATCCATTTGATCGATCTGAATAAAACCCAAGCCTGCCTTGATGATGCTTGTGGTGCGATCAAAAATATTGTTCGTTCAGGTCGCAAGGTGTTATTCGTAGCTACGAAAAAGCAAGCGAAAGAAATCGTTACGAAAGAAGCAGACAGATTGAAAATGCCATACGCTACTGAGCGTTGGTTAGGCGGAATGCTTACCAACTTCGTTACAGTACGTAAGTCATTGAAAAAAATGTCTTCTATTGAGAAAATGATGAAAGAAGACTCTTACAACAGTCTAGCTAAACGTGAGAAACTTACCGTTGCTCGTGACAAAGCTAAATTGGAAAAAGTATTGGGAGGTATTGCCGACCTTACTCGTCTTCCTGCTGCCTTATTCATCGTAGATGCTAAGAAAGAGCACATCGCTATTAAAGAAGCGAAAAAATTAAATATTCCGGTATTTGCTATCGTTGATACCAACTCTGATCCAAGCACAGTAGACTACCCTATTCCTGCTAATGATGACGCGTACAAATCAATCGCTATCATCACTTCAGTAATCGCTGCAGCGATTGAAGAAGGTCTGTCTGAACGCAAAAGAGATAAAGACGATCAAAAACTGAAAGAAGAAGAAGATACTAAGCGCGCAGTAGATACTAAAGCTGAAGCGGAGTAACCAATCTTCTACCATTCTATTCAAGTTGAACATTGGTTTTATCGATCAATGTTCAACTTTTTTATACCAAATCTGAACCTAAAAATTAACTAATTAATAATATGAGTACTGTATCAATTAGCGCTGCTGACGTGAACAAGCTTAGAACCATGACCGGAGCCGGTATGATGGATTGTAAAAAAGCATTGACAGAAACTGAAGGAGATTTCGAAGCGGCAATAGATGTTCTTCGCAAAAAAGGACAAAAGGTTTCTGCTGCCCGTGCAGGTAATGCAACAGCTGAAGGCATTGTCTTGATCGAAGTAAGCAAAGACGGTAAAAACGGTAAGCTGGTAGCATTAGCGTGTGAAACTGAACCGGTTTCTAAAGTAGATGATTTTAAAAACTTAGGTAAAGCAATCTTAGAAGTTGCTGTAGCTAAGAATCCTGCGGATGCTGAAGCATTGGCTGCTTTGCCATTGGCTGATGGACGTAGCATCATTGAACATATCACTGATCTTACAGGTAAAATCGGAGAGAAAATCGTTATTCAGAACTACGAAAATATTACTGCTGATCAAGTAGTACCTTACATTCACTCTAACAATAAATTGGGTGTATTGGTAGGTTTCAAAAACACAGCTGGTAAAGACATTACTGAAGTAGGTAAAGACGTAGCCATGCAAATCGCAGCGATGAAGCCGGTAGCTTTGGATAAAGACGATGTAGATCCTAAAACAATCGAAAGAGAAATCGAAATCGGTAAAGAACAAGCAAGAGCGGAAGGCAAGCCTGAAGCGATGTTGGAGAAAATTGCTCAAGGTAAATTGAACAAGTTCTACAAAGAAAGCACTTTATTGAATCAGGAATTTGTGAAAGATGGTTCTAAAACTATCGCACAATTGTTGGACGGAACTCAAAAAGGGTTGACAGCTTCTGTATTCAAGAGAATTGCTATCGGAGGCTAGTTAGAGCTTAATTTAAAATTATAAAAACAGAAAGCCTTGATCACTGATCAAGGCTTTCTGTTTTTAGGAACGAGCAAGGAGCAAGGAGGTACGAATTTGATCTAGCGTCCCTCCTTGCTCCTCGCTCGTTCCTGATTTTATTCCGTCATCTTCAATTCATATATCGTAGGCCACATCTTGCCTGTAACGTATACATTTCCATTTTCAGGATTGAAAGCGATACCGTTCAACTCAGCTGCAGCAGGGTGCGTTGACTTTACTTCATATACCAAATTAGAAAGATCTATTTTGCCAACTACTTTACCACTTTGAGGATCGATCTTAACAATGGAATTGGTCAACCATATGTTGGCATAAATAAAACCGTTAATGTATTCTAATTCATTAAGGTGTTGCACAAAAAAATCGTTTTCTGTAACCGTAATTTTCTTTGATGGTTTCAATGTAAAGGCATCCAGGTAAGTCAACTGATGTGTGCCATCACTCATGATTAAAGAGGAGCCATCTGTCGTCATTCCCCACCCTTCTTCGTTTTCATAAGTAAACTGTCCTATTTTCTTAAAGCTTTTCGCATCATAATAAAAGCCTAATTTATTTTTATAAGTAAGCTGATACACTTTGTTGTTGAGAAAAACGATTCCTTCTCCGAAATAAATATTTCTATCGAGTTCTACTTTCTTATTGATCTTACCTGTTTTCAAATCCACTGATCCAATAAAAGATTGTGTTTGCGGGAGATTGTCGGGAGAACCTGTACTTTCATACAACACCCCGTTATAAAACAAAAAGCCTTCTGTAAACGCCAATTCATCATGCGGGTAGCGATTGGCAATGGTATAATGAAGTGTAGGAATTTGAACAGTTGCAGGAGCCGCAGTTTCCTTGGTACTTGACGTTGAAGGACTTTTTTCGTTTTTCTCGCTACAGGCAAACAGCAAGAATGCACACAGTATAATCAGTATTTTATTCATGAGAGATAAAGCATTCAGGTAACAAATTGAACTAAATAATCTGGTTTGTCAAATTTAACCAGACCCCAATCAAAAAATTAAAGCTGCTTGCGAAGAAATTTATTGATCTTTTTCCGACTCTCTTCTTCTGAAAGATAGCCATATGTTATTTTAACATAACTGTCGCCAGACTTACCCACCAGACTTGGAAATCCTTTCGTATTGAGATACGATGCAAAATCAAAATGCTCTTGTGTTTTGGTTTGATAAGCGGTGTCGGACATGCGTTTCATAAATTCCTCAGGAGAGACACCAAACTGCAACGCTAAATCCAGGTATAAAGAATCTCCCATGATGTCTTTCGCGTCTATGAAATAAGATTGCTGCACCTTATGTGCATACTCCACTTCTCTGCCCGTTTGAAAAGATTTGAATACGACCAAAGCTAATGACGGTTTGTAAGAAGAAGCTATATAAGAGCCTTCCTTTAACATGTCAATATAGGGTTGGCCGATTTTCACACCAGATGCCTCTTCCAATTGAGGAATAGCTTGTAAAAGATAAGGGGCGATCTCACGAATAGGTCGAACATTATCACCGACAATCATACCTCCCGGAACAACTACAAATTCTACCTGATTCTTAAACTCAATGGTTAACTTTTCCATGATGGGTGCATAAGCAAAGCACCAACCACACAAGGGATCATAGACATAGTAAATCTTAGGCTTAACCTGAGAAAATGCCTGCTGAGTAGCAAGGCAAAGAAAAACAGACACAACGATGATGAACTGTCTCATAAATTTCAATTTTCCCAGAAAAAAGAAAACCCGGAAGTCCGGTGGGGAACCGAAACATTCCGGGGTCTTTCAACCAGCTATGGAATCTTTAATGTTTTTCTGAGTATTATAACGCATAGTATTATGCAAAGGTTACGTTAAACTTTAAAAGTTTAAACATTTTTGCAAAAAAATTACCGTTTATGCCTTTTCTTAGATTTTTCAGGGATTCTTTCTTTTTTATCATGAAATGCACCTTTGAAATCAGGATTTTCTTTGCGCTTTTGATCGTCAATTTCACGAGCAATAGCTTGTCTTTCTTCGTGAGGAGTCTTGACAAATTCTACGTCGGATGGAATCAAGGCTCTGCGAATCCGCTGTGCAATTAATTTTTCAATCTTCCGGACATGGTATTCTTCTGCCGGATTCATAAATGTAATCGCTACTCCTAAATTTCCGGCTCTTCCTGTACGACCAATACGGTGTACATAATCTTCATAGATCAAAGGCACATCAAAGTTCACCACATGACTGACCATTGTGACATCGATGCCTCTGGCTGCCACATCTGTGGCTACCAGCACACGAATAGATCCTTCCTTGAAATCGTCAATAGAATTGATCCGTGTATTTTGTCCTTTATTGGCGTGAATGACACGGATCGATTCTCCAACATGAGGGGATAAAATATCAAAGATCTGATTGGCCGCCGTTCTTGTACGGGCAAATACAATCAAACGGTCCATGCTGATGTCCTTCAACAAGTGAAGTAAGAGATTGAGCTTGCTTTGAAAATTAGGGACTTCATAAAGTACCTGATCTATAGTAGTCGCCGTAGTTGCCTGAGGAGTAACCGCAATTTTCATTGGATACAATAAAAAGTCTTCCGATAGCTTTACTACTTTCTCCGGTAAGGTAGCAGAGAATAATAAGTTTTGTCTTTTGCGTGGAAGAATCTCCAGCATCTTACGGATCTGAGGCATAAAGCCCATGTCCATCATCTTATCCGCTTCATCCAGTACCCAATATTTGATGTACTTGGCCACCACAATTTCCTTCAGGTAAATTTCCATGAAACGTCCTGGCGTGGCGATAACCAGGTCAATTCCTTTCTTTACTGTTTCTATCTGTGTCTTTGGACCAATGCCGCCATACAAGGCTACGATTCGTAAATCGGTATATTTGGCCAACAGTTGAGCCTGCTCTTCTATTTGCATCACCAATTCACGTGTAGGGGCCATGATTAAAGCACGAGGATCATTACCTTGCGCATAATTGAGCTGTCGTATGATCGGAATCAAATAAGCAGCAGTCTTTCCTGTCCCAGTTTGTGCCACGCCAAATAAGTCATGACCTGCAAAGACCTGTGGAATAACCTTTTCCTGCACTTCTGTGGGATGTTCATAACCCAGATCAGAAATCGCTTGTAAAAGCTGCTTGTTTATTTTGAATTGTTCGAATCCCAATGGAAATTGATGCCTAAATTGAATGACAAAAATACACAATATGTCAACCATACTCATTAAGCAAGCAGAAATAATAAACGAAGGGAAACGATTTGTTGCCGATGTATTGGTAAAAGACGGTCTGATTGATAAAATAGGAACAATCGATCAACAAGCTGATCAGGTAATTCATGCAGAAGGTTTGTACTTAATGCCAGGAGCTATAGATGATCAAGTGCATTTCAGGGAACCCGGTCTTATTCATAAAGGTACTATTTATTCGGAAGCCAAAGCAGCAGTAGCCGGTGGTGTAACGACCTATATGGAAATGCCTAACACAGTACCTAATACTGTCACCCTGTCTTTGTTAGAAGATAAATATACCATTGCGTCTAATTGTTCTTTAGCAAACTATTCATTTTACTTAGGAGCAACGAATGATAACATTGATGAAATCATCAAAGCTGATCCTAAAATCATTTGCGGAATTAAAGTTTTCATGGGTTCTTCCACCGGAAATATGCTGGTGGATGAATCGGCAACATTGTCTGCCATTTTTTCTAATTCACCTATGTTGATCGCTACACATTGCGAATCCGACCCTATGGTGAAGGCCAATCAGCAACGCATCATCGCAGAGTACGGGGAAAATATAGATGCTACGTTTCATCCCTTTATACGTGATGTAGAAGCGTGTTATGAATCTTCTTCTATGGCAGTAGCCTTAGCGAAGAAGCATAATGCTCGCTTACACATTCTTCATATTTCAACGGCAAAAGAGTTGTCTCTTTTTGAAAACACCTTGCCGTTAAAAGAAAAAAGAATAACCGCGGAGGCATGCATTCATCACTTGTGGTTTAGCGATGAAGATTATAAAACGAAAGGTAATTTTATCAAATGGAATCCTGCCGTAAAAAGTGCAATGGATAGAGAGGCTATCTTTCAGGCCGTGCTGGACAACCGCATTGATGTCATTGCAACGGACCATGCACCTCATACATTAGAAGAAAAAAACAAACGTTATTTAGATGCCCCGTCAGGTGGACCTTTAGTTCAGCACAGTCTTTTGGCAATGCTTGATTTTTTCCGTAAAGGAAAGATTAGTCTGGAGCAGATTGTTGAAAAAATGTGTCACAATCCTGCTATTCTTTACCAAATCAATAGACGAGGATATATCAGGGAAGGATACCATGCCGATTTAGTTCTTGTTGATCCTAACCAAACCGAAACGGTATCTAAAGACAATATCCTTTACCATTGCGGATGGTCACCATTTGAAGGTTATACCTTTACGCACAAGATCAAGCATACCTTGGTATCTGGTCATTTAGTGTATTCAGAGGGTAAATTCAATGAACAGCAATATGGTCAACGCTTAGTGTTTGACAGATAAAAAGGCTGTTATACTTGTATAATAAGAGCGGGTATACTACTTTTGTCATCGGAATCAACGCATTCCTAACACGGTGGTTGTAGCTCAGTCGGTTAGAGCATCGGTTTGTGGTACCGAGGGTCGTGGGTTCGAGCCCCATCATCCACCCTAATAGAAAAGTCCCGCTACTAAGCAGTGGGACTTTTTATTTTTAAGGCTTATAAGAATTATTGTTTTTCTACTCTGGCGGTATAAGAACTTTCCGCTGTGATGTACTCAACGATATAGGTACCATTTGATAGTCCCGCGCCCAATTGTATGACGAGTTCCGTTTCTGAAGAAGATTTTTGCTCTACTATTCTTCCTAGTAAATCATAAACAATGACTGATGCTTTTTCATCATTGAATTTCGTTAGAACAAACGACTCATTGAATGGATTGGGAGCAATGGCGATTGGAGCATTGAATGCTTTATCCAATTGCACCGTCACAATATTACTTGCATCTGATGCTCCATCAAAATCGTGCTGAATAAGTTTATAATATATCTGAGATCCTGTTGCTCTATCGTCAAAGAAAGAATAGTTAAGCAAAGTTTTGCTATTGCCTGATCCATCTACGATGCCAATGCGTTGAAAGGTTATGCCATCGGTAGAACGCATAATTTCAAAATAATCATTATTGATTTCAATAGCAGTTTGCCAGTTTAATAATACTCCACCATTATCCTTTCTCGCTTTGAAACTTACCAACTCTACAGGAAGTACACAATTGACAACTACTGTTCGTTGCGTAGCATAAAAATTCTGACAATAAGAATCTTTAAGTCTCAACTTTACTGTGTAGCCCTTGTTAGAAGGAAATGTATGAGTAGGTGTAGCACCTAAGCCTGTTTGCCAGCCACCACCATGACCAAAATCCCATTCTTCCGAGTTAGCTAAAACTGGAATTGCAGTTCCATAGTATTGATTGAAAGTATGAGAAAAGTCCATACAGTTTGTAGCAGAAGAATTATTAATGGTTAGGAATGGGTTGTGCCAAGACAAACTAATTAAACCGTTTTGAGTAGAAGGCAAAGCTCCGGCACCTAATGTATAGCCAGTTGCGACATAGCCCACAGCACCTGCCGTTGTGCCATTTGGTGTACCAATTACCCCGATGTATTTAGGTCCGCCTTCTGCCGCACTGTATGAATGAGAGACATAAATTTTATTGTCAGGACCCAGTTTTAAGTTTCCCCATCCAGTCAATGCACTAGGCCCTAAATTGGTTGCTGCTACCACATTATTCGCTCCTGATGCAATTACAATTTGTCTTAATGCATCCGCAGCATCTAGACCCGTCACATACAATACATTCCCGTCCGGTGAAAGTTCGCATCCATAGTTAAATGCATTTCCCGTACTACCTGCTCTGATTATACCAGTCGAAACACCATTGACCGGATCCCAATTACATACAACATATTCAGATCCTGCTGGAGCTCCTTTTTGTAAATAGGCAATACGTGTTTGACATTTACTGATATTAACGGAAGCTTGCGGTTGAAAAGACCAGGCACTTGAGATAACAACAGGACTATATACAGGTGTTGTATTAATGGTTCCTGTACTATCTACATTCCATGCTACAAACCGACAATTTCCAGTACCTGAATTATAGTCAATTGAAACGATCCAATAACCTCCGGCCATGTCCGAACCAACAGCAATCGATTCATTACCCGGACCGGTCGAAGAGGCCGCTCCTGCGGAGAGTAAAGTTGGTGCCCCTACAGCAAGAGGAACTACCGATGCATCAACAGGATAAACGTAAATACCATGACTTGATTGAGCACAATTACTTCCCCCTGAAGGATCTACTCTGGCATTTGCCATAAAATATTTATTGGTGGGAGAAGAAGGGTTAGGAAATGAAATAACACCTTGGGTTGAGCTATTCCCACCTCCAAGAAGTGGATTCGGGCCTCTATACGTATGAGTTGCATCCTTCAGTGCACAAGAATTTGAATAATACGCAACATTGGAGTTTGGAAAACAATCTGTCGTAGCACCTTCCTGGTTATCGTAATTTGGACTTCCCCCGTCCCAAGTATTTCCTGCCATACCAACAGGAGATCCACTAGTAAAATCTAACCCGGCTCTATGACCAAAATACCACTTAGGCGGCAATGAAAAAGGTGTTAATTGAGCATATAAATTGGTTGTGCTCAGTAAAAGGCATAAAAAGAATGCTTTTGCAAGTAATTGTTTCCCCATAGCTGTTTTTATTACATTGAATTTATACGCTTATATACACAGATATAAAGCCAAAGTAACCAGATATAGTGATAGTTATTATATATTTAATCTTATAAAGAAGCTTTTTAAGTGCATTTAATACGCAATAAAAATATGATTATAGTAACAAAACTGACATCACTGTTCTTACCAATCTATTTTCTATTGTATAGTTCTAAGAAATAAAAAAAAAGGAGTCTTACACATAAGACTCCTTTACATTAATATTCTACTAATATATAATTTATTGCTTTTCCACCTTTTGAGTATAAGTGCTTTGAGAGGAAATGTAGCTTATAAGGTAAGAGCCTTTAGACAAATTGTTCCCAATATATACCACTGATTCACCAAAAGATGATTTTTTTGATTCAAGCGTACGGCCCAACATATCATAAATAATAATAGTCGCTTCCTCGTCCATTAATTTGGTCAATACTACACTTTCCGAAAAAGGATTAGGTGCTATAGAAACGGGGGCCTTGCCTGAATTTGTCAATTGTATCGCAATTACCCTGCTAGTAGATGTTTTTCCATCAAAATCATACTGAACCAGCCTATAGTATATTATTCCTGTACCATCGTATGGATCTAAGTATTGATAAGACAGCAAACTGTTGCTGTTATTGGCACCTGGTGTTTTATGAACAGATTCGAAGTTCAATCCATCTAAAGAACGTTGAATATCAAAATATTCATTATTTGTTTCAGTAGCTGTTTGCCAAGACAAAAGCACACCATTGTTTCTGGATGCCCCTGAAAAATTCAACAAATGTATAGGTAAAGGACAAGTGACATTTTCAACGCGATTCGCTGTCCATGTATGTCCGCAATAAGCATCATTGAACGTAACAGTAATCGTATAACCTACTGTACCAGAGTTTCCCGGAAAAGTATGTGTTGGCGTCAAGCCTGTTTGGGTAGCTGTTCCATCACCAAAGTCCCAAACAATAGTTCCAGCATTTACGGGAATATCTGTGTTAAAATAATTTTCAAAATCAAAGGCTACGGTTCTGCTGCAGCCTGATCCTGTGGGTGTGTTTACGAAAACGCTCTCCGGCGATAGCCAGGATTGATTTACGAAACCATTATGTTGTACTGCCGCACCAGCTAATGCAATGCTACTTCCTGTAGGTGTAGCAGCATCAGGATTGGCGATTACCCCAATAGTAGTCGCATCAAAACCAGGTCCGGATGTGTACAATTTACCATCAGGACCTAATTGCATAGTCCAGGAAGAAGTAGAAGCGACCGTACCCGTATTATTGGGAGCACCAATATCTGACCAGCTGACTCCACTTCCTAGTCCACTATAAAATATTCTATTACCGCTAGGAGAAAATTCTAATCCTGGTCCGCTACCTGTACTTGGTACTCGCAGCAATTCGCCTGAAATGGCACCGGTTGCACGGTCAAAATTATGAACTGTTAATGTATTTCCTCCAATGAAAGCAACTCTATTTTGACATGGACTAACCTTTAAATAGCATTGACTGCCACCACTTGATGAATTATAATCTGCCCCAGCCTGATAATCGGTTGGACCTGTTAAACCTAC
>JAQBNS010000158.1 GCA_028288405.1 Chitinophagaceae bacterium | reverse complement strand
GCACACATGGCAAATAGAAAACCACCACCGGCGCAGAAGTCTCGAATCTTTTTTACTACCGCTAATTTGAGTTCTGATACTTTATTGAATCCATGCTTCTTTGCAGAAGTTTCATACTCTTCGGTTTGTTTGAGGTACCAGGGTTGGTTACGGTATGAAGACCAGAATTTACCATACTGTCCCGTAAAGTCTTCATGAAAAAGATGTAGCCAATCGTATTTGGGTAATTCACCGGTCAATACTTCATCATCAAAAATGACTGTATATGGAATTTCAGCATAAGTTAATACCATGGTTACGGCGTCATCCCAGGGTAACTTGGTCTTAGGAGAATAGACAGCTATTTTGGGAGCCTTTTCTAATTTTACAATTTCCATATTGGCTTCAGGAGAAGCAATCTCCGTCAGGATGTTTTGGTATGCTCCGTCTGAGATCATTTCAAAGCTAACTCCTCTAATTAAAAGTTCTTTTTGGAAAGAGCTTTCTGCACGGAATGCAAAACTACCGGCTCTATAATTCAACAGCCAATCTACTTCTACACCTTGAGTCAGCACCCAATAAGCCATTCCATAGGCCTTTAAATGGTTCTTTTGGGAAGCATCCATCGGTACTAATAAGGTGGTTCCTAGGCAAGTGCCAAGACTTTGTAGGTATCCTGCTAGTAAGAAAGTAAGTAAGAATACTTTATTTTTCATTCGGTATCTTTAATATTTCCAGTTTGTTACAGGGTATATTTAGTTAATATAGTGCCTGTTAATCCAAAAATAGCAATAATATTTGTTATATTGGAGATTGTATTGCACCTATCTCAAAAGTTTCAAAAAGTGAAATCTTTTACCTCATGACGCATAATTCTTTCAAATACGCTTGTAATATTTTTCATAATTTATCAAATTTGCTATATACCATTTTTACTAACGGTTACAGAATGAAAAGACTTATTTATCTTACACTTGCTCTATCAGCTATTGTTGTGTCTAATACACCCTCAGTAGCGGGGATTTTAACCCTATCTGGGGTATATCAAGGCAAGAACTTATATGTTCAAAATCCATTCACTGGAAACATGAAGGATTTTTGCAGCAATGATGTCTATGTAAACGATGTTAAGCTCTCGGTTAATATAGAATCAAGTGCATATGAGATAGATTTGTCTCACTTAAAGGTGAATGATCCTGTTACTATTAAGATCACTCATAAAGACGATTGTAAACCGAAGGTTTTGAATCCTCAAGTAATCAGAGCAAGCAGTTCTTTCCAATTCAGTTCTTTTACCGTTGATAAAAGTGTAGTGATTTGGGCTACTAAAGGCGAAAAACCGAAGGGTAAGTTCTTTGTAGAGCATTTTGTAAACAATACTTGGGTGATTGTTAAAGAACTTGCAGGCAAAGGCAGTGTGATTCTTAACAACTATGATGTCGAAAGTCACCACCATTCTGGAGTGAACAAATACAGAGCAAAATATCTTGAATCTGATGGTCAAGTATTTTATTCTCCGGTATTCGAATACAGCTCAGATCTTGCTGAAGTTACTTTCTACCCGAAAAGAGTTACAGATAAGATCTTCTTGTCTAGAGAAGCAGAATACGAAGTGCTGGATCAATACGGAAACATTGTACGTAAAGGCAAGAACAAAGAAATAGACATGACTTCTACTGGTGAAGGAGTTTATTACCTGAACGTAGACAACAAGACATTTAAGTTGTACAAGAAATAAGGATATTTTATCCTACCTAAAAAGGTCCCACTATAATCATATAGTGGGACCTTTTTTTTATGATTAAATGATAAGTCTAAATGAATGACACATGCGAATAGATATTAATCAAGCGAAGATCTCATGGTTTAATAGCTATAAGATATTCATAGATCAAAAGAAAACCCATAGAGCGGAATGTGATTTCGTGTTTTTTACGTCAATCATTGAGCTGTATAAAGTGACATCTAATAAGCCTGTAGTCATGATAAAAAAGAGATGGTCTGTTTTTAAACCTAAGTATGACATCTTATTTAAGGATGGTATGGTTGCTCAATTCAGGACAGAGTCAATATGGAGTTGTCATTACTATTGTCATTTTAATAATGACCGGTATACTATCTATTCTCATTTGGAAAGGAAGTATTCTATTTATAAGAATGACATTCAGATCGCATGGTGGGATAAAGAAGCCGTAGTTTGGTTCTCCGGTGATAATTATAAACTGACTGCCGATAGCGATGCACCTATTGAATTGATCATTTCATTTTGTTTGATTATCGATAACTACTTTAATAAAAGACATAATGGTAATATCTTAACTTATGACTTTGGAGAAGTGCTGGCAGAAGATAGAAAGTTTAACAGGAAATGGATACCCAAAGAAGATATACTTTAGTGACACATGGTTTATAACGAAGAAGCCCATCATGATCATGATGGGCTTCTTCGTTTGCAGAGTTTTATAATTACTTATTGATGAGAATCGATTTTGTATAGACTTGATCTTTTACTACCACTTTAACTACATACAGACCTGCCGGAAGATTAAATGGAGCAAGGTTCAGATCGATCACTTGCAAGCCTTGTACAACAGCCATGTTGTCGATAACGCTTACCTGTTGCCCACTTGCTGAGTACAATTGTACAGACAAGGCAGAAGCTTCTTTAATGGTTATGGACAGCTGAGCGCGATCACGACAAGGGTTAGGGTAGAACACCAGGTTGTCTGGGCTTTCTAATTCCGATACATTCGGAGTAACACTTGCAATCGTGTTTTTTACTTCGTTTGTTTCTACCGGAACATTATAATCGAAATAGATATCAGCTTTGTTGAAAATTTGAGTGAGACGAGCGAGGTCTGATTTTTTGTTTACTCTATAAATGATATAACCATGGCTTTCTTCTTCGTTTGAGGTACTATCTGCAAGATTGATATTAGTAAACTCAAAGAAAATAGAATCGTCCTTAATAGAAGCTGTAACATCGTGACTGACATCTAAGAGTGAAATGGTATAGTCTTCCAGATGGGCATCTATCTTACTTTTAACTGATACATTGTATGCTACATCAGTACCTGTATTCTGAAATCTGATTCGATAAGTTAATGCATCCAGTTGCTCTGTGATAAAGCCTTCACTTCCTGTTCCCTGTGGGCTCACCTGTATGTCATTAGGATCATAGGAGTTGGTCGTGACGGTTGTTAAAGAAGTGGTATTGTCATTCTCATTTTCATCTGTGTTTGCAAGACTGATACTGGCTTCAGCTGTAAGTATTGTCCCTAGACTTGTCGACGAAGGAACTCTCATATCTATAGTTATAGATTCATAATATCCAGGTCCGAATGAGTTCGTATGCCATGTTGCTGTTTTGGTTATGGCATCGTAAGCATCGGGCATAGGATTGGCATGTGCAAATTCCCAACCTTCTGAAAAGGTATAGGTAATCGTAGCATTTTCAATTTGAGTGCCATAATTGTAAAATGATAAGTATACAGGTCTTGTAAATCCGGGTCTTTGAGCAGATGAGTACAGGTAAATAGAAGCATCTGAGACTATCGTACCTGGTGTGATGAATAAATCATTGTTGGGATAAGAATTTCCACCACTTGGTACATTAACAGTAATATCTGTACAAGCTGTGATCCAATTCTTATTAAGATTGGGAGACAGTGTATATGTTCCAGGATATACATTTATTTCATAATACCCATTGCTGTTAGCATATCCCCACAGATAATCCCCGTATTTTATTGCTGCATAAGGTACTCCTACTTCTCCATTATCCTGTATGCAATTGCTATTCATATCATAATAAACAGTACCGCTAATGATAGACTTACAATTACTTTGTTCGGACACATTGGTATTGGCGAAGTACGTGCATCCGTTAGCATCTTTTACTTGTACAAAATAATATCCGGCTGATACATCATTAATAGTGGCTGTTGTTTCAGTAGAATTATACCAAGTATAAGAATAAGGGGCAGTACCGCTACTAGGAATAGCCGTTGCTGAACCTCCTTTGGCCTTACACAAGGAGGGTGTGTTAAAAAAACTAACTTGTACAGGACTTTTTTTATTGATATATGCGGCCCCTGTGCTTTTACAACCATCGGCATCTGTAGCTATTAACGTAAAATAAGTGTCTCCAGGTAAATTTTCAAGATGGGATGCAGTAGCACCATTATTCCAAATGAAACTATAAGGTGAAGTACCTCCGTAAGGGGAAACCTCAATATCTCCATTTGACTGTTCACAATCTGCGTCCTTCGTTGTCAATCCTAAGCTAAAAGAATTTTGCTCCCATACATTTGCAGTTGTTGTATTGTTACAGCCTTGAGCATCTGTAACGATGACATCATAATTTCCGGGAAGTAGGCCTGTAGCAGTTGCAGTAGTTTGTACTGGATTAGTTTGCCAATAATAAGAATATGTACTTGCTGATCCCCCATATACTGATACGGTAGCACTTCCAGACTGATGGCAGTCATATGGAGTTACTTCAGTCCAGAGTTGAAAAGAATTTCGTTCTATATATAAGGAATCACTGATAGCTATACATCCATTGGCATCTGTCACTGTTAAAAAATAAATACCTGAACTTAGATTATTCAATTGTTGAGAGGTAGCTCCTGTGCTCCATACATAACTATAAGGTGCTGTCCCTCCTGAGGCCTCAACTACTATTGTTCCGTTATTATTGCAAGTAGCAGGAGTTTTGGTGTAAGAGAGATCGAATGGTGAAGCAATGTTTACTTGCGAACCTGTACCATAATAAGTTCCGGCATCGTCATAAGCAGAAACATAATAATCTCCATGAGGTAAGCCGGTTAATTCTAAATGAGTACTGGAGACTGCTCCACTAGAGTAATGATAGGTTCTATGATAAACTTCGTAGTGATAAGGTGCTGTACCGCTTGTAAGATCAATTGTAAGAGTACCGTCTAAACATCCGGATGTTGTTGAGGTGGTCATGTAAAGAGAAGGTTGAGCATAACTCGAAAAAGAAAGAAAAAATCCGATGAGGAAGAGTTTGATATGTAGTTTCATAGTCGCAAAAAGTTTGATTTACATAGAAGACTAGACAATCTGCGTTTCGTTGCCTGTTATCCTGAAATAAAAATAAAAACACCCACTAGCAGGTAAGTCCGGCTGGTGGGTATTACACTATAATCGCCTTTTATGGGTTTATTTAGCCAGTTTGGGATATTCCAGCTGAAGCTTTCTTAGAGCGGTTAACATGGTTTTGGCTACCACATATTCTTTATACCAGTTCTGGTCCGAAGGGACAATGGTCCAGGGAATGATATTGCAGTGGCTAAAAATGCCTTCGTAGGCTTTCAAGTAGTCATCCCATTTTTTTCTGGTCTCAGAATCTCCATCATTGTGCTTCCAGAATTTTTCAGGATTGGTTTGTCTTTCTTCCAATCTTTCCAGTTGTTCTTCTTTTGAAATATGCAGGTAAAACTTTAGGATAATGGTATTGTTCTCTTCAAAGAGGAGTTGTTCAAATAAGTTAATGTAGTCGTACCTATTCTTGACTTGCGCCTGATTGATCCATTTTTCTACACGGGGAACCAATACATCTTCATAATGCGAGCGATTGAAAATCATGATGTTTCCTTTCGCCGGTACATGTTGATGTACTCTCCATAAAAAGTCGTGTGCACGTTCTTCTTCCGAAGGGGCTTTAAATGCGGTGACGTCAATGCCCAATGGATTCAATCCTCCAAATACTTTAGAAACCAATCCATCTTTTCCAGACGCATCCAGTCCTTGAAGAATAACCAGCAAGCTGTATTTCTTTTGCGCGAACAATATTTTTTGAAGCTGATTAATTTCTTCCAATAATTTAATCGTGTCTTTTTTGACAATATCTTTTGAAAGTTTTTGAGGAGATCGCGTAGAGATAGCGGATAGTTTAATCATGTAAAAGACAATAATGTATTACTTTTTGTTAAGAGAAGTTACAATGTTTTTTGCTGCAATAAAAGCTGTAGTCCATGCTGCCTGAAAATTAAATCCTCCTGTTATGCCGTCGATGTTTAATAGCTCGCCTGCAAAGTGTAGCCCTGGTATTCTGTTAGACTCCATCGTTGCCAGGTGTATGTCTTTCAAAGAAATACCTCCGGCGGTGACAAATTCTTCTTTAAAAGTTGTTTTTCCTTTCACTACGAAGACATAACTCATAAGGTGTTCGATGAGTTTGTTGATTTTCTTTTGACTGACGTTGTTCCACGTTTGTTCTTCATCTATTTCTGATTGAAACAACAGTAATTCCCAAAGCCTTTTAGGAATAGGATCAATGGCTGTATTGTAAATTTTCTTTTTGCCATGTTCTTTTATCAAAAGATTGATTTTATCTTTGAGTAATGCTTCTGTAAATGAATGATCCCATGCAATCAAAGCATCAAAATTGTATTGGCGTTCTGCTAATTCTACGGCTCCCCAGGCAGATAATTTTAATACGGCCGGTCCACTTAAGCCCCAATGTGTAATTAGCAAAGGACCTTCTTCCTGTAATTTAGAATTGCGTATTCTTATTCTGCAATGAGGAAGCGCTACTCCCGCCAAATCTTTAAGCACATGATCCGCAGCATTGAAAGTGAAAAGGGAAGGGTATAGTGGAGTAATAGATTGGGACAATTCTTTTAACCAATTGTAATGATTACTGTTTTGACTTCCTCCGGTACAAGCTAATATGTATTTGGTTTTAATTTCTCCTTCAGAAGTGGAGAGGTAAAAAAGATCATTGTCTTTTCGTGCGTTATTGACAGCGCACGATGTTTTTACGACGATGTTTTTTTTCTGAATTTCTTTAAAGAAACAATCAATGATGGTTTGTGAACTATTTGACTCTGGAAACATTCTTCCGTCAGCTTCTGTTTTTAAACGCACTCCTTTTTCTTCAAACCAGCGTTGAACATCAACAGAAGAAAACTCTTGTAACAATTGCCTGAGCTCTTTCTCTCCGCGGGGATAATGTTTCGCAAATGTCTTCAACGGTAATTCTTCGTGTGTTACATTACATCGTCCGCCACCCGAAACTTTTACTTTCGAAAGTACCTGACTTGTTTTTTCAAGAATAAGCACCGATGCTGATCGGTGTCTTTCGACTATGTTAATGGCTCCGAAGAAACCAGCAGCTCCGCCTCCAACAACAACAGCATCGTAAATATGATCGGGTTTGTGTATCATTAAAACCAGCTTTTACCTCTCTTTTTGCTGGTTGAAATGCCTAGTACTCCTAACAGTCCTCTCGTCAGTTCACGTGCTACAGTGCGGCCGACTTGTTTAGCGATAGGACTGTCCATGGCTTGTTCTAATGTTGATTTCTCAGGCTTGGATGCAGCTGTCTTACGTGCAGGTTTGGCTTCTTCTTCCTGATCGGATTCCTTCTTTGCGACTTTATGTTCTAATCGATCGCAAAGAATTTCATAAGCACTTTCACGGTCTATTACTTGATTATACTTAGGAATTAGTTTGGACTGAGATGTAATTTGATCAATCTCTGAAGGTGTCAATATATTCATCCGAGAGGATGGTGCTTTCATACGCACTGCGGCTAGAGGAGTTGGAGCTCCTTTTTCATCCAAAGAAGTGACTAACGCTTCTCCTATACCAAGTGCTGTAATCAGTTCTTCTGTTTCATAAAAAACTGACAGAGGATAGTTCTCTGCCGTTAATTTGATACTCTTCCTATCCTTTGCTGTGAAAGCTCTTAAAGCATGTTGTATTTTTAGCCCTAGTTGTCCTAATATATCTGCGGGTATATCGGTAGGTGTTTGCGTACAAAAGAACACTCCCACACCTTTTGATCGAATCAGTTTGATAATACTTTCTAATTGATCCAATAAAGCTTTACTCGCTTCTTCAAAAAGTAAATGTGCTTCATCGATGAAAATTACCAACTTCGGTTTATCTTGATCTCCTTGTTCAGGGAATGTATTGTAGATTTCCGCAAGTAAGCAGAGCATGAAGGTTGAAAACAGCATGGGCTTATCTTGAATATCCGTTAAACGGATAATCGAGAGAATGCCTTTTCCATTAGCGTCTTTTCTTATCAGATCTTCTGTTTCAAAAGAGTATTCACCAAAAAATGCATCTCCGCCTTGTTGCTCTAATTCTATCACTTTTCTAAGGATTGTTCCTGTAGATGCAGTAGATATTTTGCCATATTCTTTTTCAATGTCTGCACGCCCTTCTTCAGAAATAAATTGCAGTACTTTTTTGAAGTCTTTTAAGTCAAGCAAAGGCAAAGCATGATCATCGCAGTATTTGAACAAAACAGATACAATGCTACTTTGGGTATCGTTGATTCCTAATATTTTAGAAAATAGCACAGGTCCAAATTCTGAAACCGTGGCTCTCAATTTCGCGCCTTTTTCATTGGATAGACTTAGTAATTCTATCGGAAAAGCACTGGTTTTAAATGGAATACCGATCTGTTTAGCTCTTTCTTCCAATGTCGGAGAAGTTTGGCCGGGGGCTCCTAAGCCGCTTAAATCTCCTTTGATATCCATGAGTAGGGCAGGAATACCTTGCTCAGAAAGCGATTCTGCGAGCACCTGAAGGGTCTTTGTCTTTCCGGTGCCAGTAGCTCCAGCAATCAATCCATGCCTGTTAAACGTTTTTAAAGCGAGCTTAATGGGAGTTTCAGGAAGTACATCATTTTCAAAAAGAGGAGCCCCAAGCGTAATAAATTCTCCCTGTGGATTGTAGCCTTTGGTAATAAGCTCTGAAAAAGCGGCTTTATTTTTGTTCATTTTGATGTTATTTTAATGCTATATCTATTTGTTAAATTGGATTATATTTATAAATTTATGCATAAACGTATATTTTTCTTGTAAAATATTTAGATTGTTGGAAAAATATCATTTAAATTTGTCTTAAACAAAATAACTAAAAAAGTATGGAATTATTTGAAAGCAAAAAAACAAAGGGAATAAAAAGTCAAATAGCAAACCTTGTTGCCATTGCACAATTAGACGGTGATTTTTCTCATGCTGAAAAGAAATTGATTTTTGAAATAGGAGAACGTAATGGTATCTCTAAAGAACGAGTAAAAGAAATTATCAAATCAGAAGATCCTATTAAATTTAAAACACCTGAAAACGATGCTCTTCGTTTTGACAGATTGTATGAAGCAATCGAAATGTTATTGACTGATTCAGAACATGAAGAAGAAAAAATTGATTTTTGTATAGAACTAGCTATTAAATTAGGGGTAAGAATGGCTGTAGCGGGTGTTTTAGTGAAGAAGATCGTTGCTGGAATGAAAGAAAAAGTTTCCAGAAAAGACATTAAGGCGGATTGTGCAAATTTCTTGAACTACTAAGAAGTTTTATCCACCGAACATTAGTAGAAAGAGATCTTTAGATCTCTTTTTTTATTTATACTAATTGTTGAAATAATTCTGTTGACAGAATAACTCTTGTTAATTATTCCGATCGATGATTATTGTATTATTTCTACAATTCGAAAGGCTTGGGGAAATGATTAGCATAGAATAAATCAATGTTGTTCGAGTTTAGAAGAGTCTGAGCGTTGCTTATTATTTCTTCGTCTTCAGGTTTGTCAAACACCTGACGAATGATGATGTAACGAATGTTTTTTGGAAACTCTTTAGCTATGCTTAGATAAATTTTCAAATCGTTTTGCGTATTATCTCCCATGAAAATAAATTTTTTATCGGG
>JAQBNS010000148.1 GCA_028288405.1 Chitinophagaceae bacterium | reverse complement strand
TTGTATTATTGGTATCCAATACTACCTTAACGGGAGAAGAGTGATAAATCTCACCTGTCTTAATCGTTCCGCTTACATAATAACTTACTTCAAAATCGAGTTTCTTGACTGCTTTATAAACAAGGCTATACGATTTGATGATTTCAATTTCATTGTAAAGGTTATAGGACATTTTAAACATGCCCAACCCTTCCATAAATTGACCGGAACTCTTTGCCGAATAAGACCCCGCATCTTTGATCAATACCATAGCATTGACCGCATACACCGGTTGAGAATATCTTATATACGCTTTACCAATGGCATACGTACAGATCAACGATATGATGAACAAGTACCAATACTTGTAGCAGTAATGCAGAAACAACCA
Source organism: Chitinophagaceae bacterium (assembly GCA_028288405.1). Classification (GTDB taxonomy): domain Bacteria; phylum Bacteroidota; class Bacteroidia; order Cytophagales; family Cytophagaceae; genus JACMQM01. The sequence continues at coordinate 24,444 of JAQBNS010000148.1, read as the reverse complement.
GAAATCAAACCTGTTTGAATTACTGATGTGAGAACCGGAAGAGCTTTTAGTTTCTGTATTGGTCATTTGAATTATCTGCTAAGAATTGCGAATATGGCCAGTGTAATAGAGAAAGCAGAAACTGCCAAGGTAATCGTTGGACTGTTTACTTTTACCACTTTGTACTTTAACGGTTCTACATAGATCACATCATCAGGACGCAAATAATAAAATTCCGAAGCCAACATATTAACGGACGACATATCGATCGTATAAACTTTATTGCGGTTGTTTTCCTTTCTGATCAGCCGTACTTTTTTTCGGTTTGCCATATCTGTCAAATCACCGGAATAGGACAACGCATCGAGTAGAGTCAAATGATTACGATCTATTTGTTTAATGCCGGGATTCATGACTTCACCGAGTACGGATACCCTAAAGCTCATGAGTTTTACAGTAACCGTCACATAAGTCAGGTATTCGGACATCTTATCCTTGATCAGTTTTTCAGTCTGCTTTAGTGTTAATCCTGAAATCCTGATCAATCCTACCATCGGCAATTCAATGTCGCCATATTGATCGATCAGATTTCCTGTCAGAAGATTGCTCTGCCCACCACCGCTATTCACTCCTGATTGCGTATTGGAAAGAGACTGGTTGAACAACTCCATTTTACTGTCCGTGGAACTTACCACTTTAAGATACAAAACATCACCGGGCTTTAATCGATAGGAATACGAAGAATCGATTACCGAAACAGAAGTGGTATCGGCTGAAAGATCGGTCATTAATTTCAACTTCTTTTGAGTGACACAGCTTGTCAAAGCGGTGCAGGTCAGTATGACAATAAAAAGTTTTTTAAACACTCCCATTTTTATTTGTACTCGTTTGCAAACCATTCGTATGTCTTTTTCAATCCTTCTTGAAAAACAGTATCAGGCACAAAATTCAGATCCGTTTTAGCTTTTGATATATCTGCTAAACTATGCGGAATATCGCCTTCTCTTAAAGGTACGTGCACTGGCAATAAGCCTGTACCTGACAATTGAGTCAATGCTTTCCATAATTCATTGATGGTAGTCCGATAACCGCAAGCTATATTATAAACATTGGCTTCCACCTTGGTTATTTCTTTGAAGAGTCCCAACACATTGGCTTGAACAGCATTGGTAACATAAGTAAAATCTCTACTTTGTTCACCGTCGCCAAATATTTGAGGAGTTATGCCTTGTTGGATAGATTTCAAAAATAAAGGAATCACAGCCGCATAAGGACCTTCCGGATCCTGCTGAGGACCGAAGACATTAAAATACCTCAATCCGCTAAATGTCATGCCATAATTGCGGGCATAAAGTGCAGCATATTGCTCATTGATCGATTTAGACAACGCATAAGGAGATAATACATTCCCTGTATTTTGTTCTTTTTTCGGCATTACTTCACTGTCACCATAGACTGAAGAAGAAGAAGCATATACAATATTCTTTATTCCTTCTTCTTTTGCAGCAGTGAATACGTGCACCGTACCATTTACATTGACATCATGCGTAGTCAATGGATCTTTGATCGATCTGGGAACAGAACCCATGGCAGCCTGATGAGAGATGCGATCAATATTTTTACATGCTTGCTGACAGACAGAAAAATTACGGATATCACCTTCAACGATTTCTAACCTTGGATCATTTGCCCAGCGACTCAGATTTTTCCTTTTCCCGTTCGAAAAATTATCTAACACCCTCACTAAGTCAACTCTCGTATCGAGTAATAATGCGTCAACTAAATTTGAACCTATAAAACCGGCTCCTCCAGTAACTAATATTTTTGCTTTTCTTTCCTGACTCATTTGAGTTTGCTAAACCAAGTTTACTGCATTAGAATGCCTAATATAATACAAATTAGCATCATTTTTTTGATTTTTAAGGCTTTTGATCATAAAAGTCCAGTCCCAGGTCATGCCGTTTTTCAAACTATTTGCGTATTTTGCAAACTGGTTTAATGAATTTGTAAAGATGCTGAAAAAGCTAGCTGGGTTTTCTATTGTCGGTGTCATCTCTACGCTATGCACGGCGGCCTTAATGTTCCTATTTCATAATCTGCTCCATTGGCATGAACAGGTATCTTATGTGTTATCCTATATCATCCCGCTGTTTCTTTCTTTTGTACTGAATTCTATTTTTGTATTCAATAGTCACAAAAGCGTACGCAACATCGTCGTGTATTTTAGCATTTATCTGTCCTCTATGTTTACAGGAATGGTATTGCTGGCTGTCTATAAAAATTTCTTTACCTGGGATGAGACCATTCTAAGTTACATGACCATACCCGTAACCATGGCACAAAACTTCAGCCTCAGTCATTTCCTGTTAAAAAAGAAAGCTCACTAACATGTCATTAGAGCGATTTAAAGAATTATTCTGGGATGCGTTTCACCGTCCTAAACTAAGCAGCAGCAGGATATTCGAGACCTGGGAAAGCCTGGAGCCTATGAATGATTTGCTCTCTGGCCCTTTGTTTTCCATTTATGAAAACGGGAACTGTGATTATGTTTTTCTAAACCAGGAACCGTTTCAATCCATTGCTTCTCCTGATGATCTGATGGATTGGTTTCAGGATTTATTGAAGCACTATGCAGAAGGATTACAAGCCGCCACTCCTCCCGCTTCAGAAGAAGAAACACGCGATCTCCAGCTGTTGGATTATCAGTTGGACATTAAAGCCGAGCTTTGTGAAATAGCTTATGAGATCTGTATCGGACGTTTAAGCACGCACTAGTTCAACCACTGTAATTTCAGGAGGCATACCCACACGGCCAGGAAAACCAATGTATCCAAAGCCTCTGTTGACGTATAAAAATTGCTTGCCTTTCTGGTACAAGCCTCCCCATTGTTCGTACATGTATTTGACCGGACTCCATTTGAAGCCGGGTATTTCTATACCAAACTGCATGCCGTGTGTATGACCGGCAAACATCACATCGATATCGTTGTATTCAGGAATGACCTGAGCGTCCCAATGACTTGGATCGTGTGACAGTAATAATTTAACAGATACCTGTTCCATATTTTTAACGGCTTCTTTCATCTTGCCGTATTTAGGAAATCTTCCTTTTGCTCCCCAATTTTCTATACCCACCACTGCGATTTGATCATCGCCTTTTTTCAGAATACGGTGTTCATTCATGAGAATATCCCAACCCATTTCTTTATGTATGCCAATCAGGGTATCCAGATTATTACGCTTAGCGTCGGGAGTTGGCCAGTCCACATAATCTCCATAGTCGTGATTACCCAAGACAGAGAATACACCCATAGGGGCCTTGATGCGGGAAAACATATTTTTATACTCGCCTACTTCATCCGCAATATTGTTCACCAGGTCACCGGTGAAAAACACTACATCTGCTTTTTGTGCAATGGCCAGGTCTATTCCTTTTTTCACCAATTGAGGATTGGTGAAACTTCCGGAATGGATGTCGGACAATTGCAAAATCTTAAATCCTTCAAACGATTTCGGAAGATTTTTCAGTGCGATTTTCACTTTACGCACTCTGTAATCGTGCGCACCAATCAATACACCATACACCATCGAAGCAAAAGGAATGGAGGCTAAAGCAAGACCAATGGTGGAAATGAACTGAGACCTTGGAATGGCCGTTCCCTCACCGGATGGAGCGGGATTAGCAACCTGCGACACCAGCCATCGTCCCAGGCGTACGATATCTTCCAACAATAAAATGACGGTAAAGAACAACTTGAAAAACAAATTGCTAAAAACAAAAACGATGATAAAAGAACGCAGAGAAAGACCCAATTGTGCAGGTCCTATAAATAATAAAGCAAGCAACAGCAGAATCGTAACCACTGTAACGCCCCAATAAATAATGCCGACCCATCTCTTAATCGTATCGGAAGAATGAATCGCCAAAGTCTTTACGCCTTGGTAGACATACCAGTCAAGCAGTAAAAAAATAATGAGAATTATTCCAATGACAATGAATCTTCCGGATAATGTATGCATAGTAATTATTCTAGTGATTTTGATCCTGTTTATTTGTTTATGGAGTCAGGTATGAAGACTTGACTCCAAACTCAGATTGGGATATTCTTATTGACGGAATACCTACGATTATATTTTACTAATATATAAAAAAGCGAAGAGCGAGAACAGCGCTTTCGCTCCGTCTCCGCTCTTCGCTCTTGTTAATTTATGTTATTCAGAATCAATCAATCCGGTCTTCATATTGCTTTCTTTTACACCCGGAAGCATGATGGATTTGTGTTCGTTCACTTTCATGCCCAGTCTTTCTTTTAGTTTGTGCACCAGCAAATACATTACCGGCACCATCACTAGTGTCAAGAACGTTGCAAAGAACAGACCAAAAATCATCGTCCAGGCCAAAGGACCCCAGAATGCGCCACTGTCTCCACCGAAGTGAATGTGTGGTTCAAGATGTGTAAACATTTTCACAAAGTTGATATTGAAACCAACAGCAAGAGGAATCAACCCTAACATTGTTGCTGAAGCGGTCATCAAAACCGGAGTCATACGTGTACGGCCTGCCTCGAGAATAGCATCATAAATACCTACTCCATCTTTTTCTCTGTATTCAATAAACTCTACCAAGAGGATACCATTTCGTACTACGATACCGGCCAGGGCAACAATACCAATACCTGTCATGATGATAGAAATAGACATTCCTGTGAAACAGAATCCAAGCAATACACCAATGATACTAAAGATAATTTCAGAAAGAATAATAACCGGCTTGCTCACAGAGTTGAACTGAGTCACCAAGATCAAGAAAATTAATCCTAAAGACACCATGAGTGCAGTAACCAGGAACGCACCTGTTTCTGCTTGTTCTTCTTGCTCACCTGTCATATCAATTGTAACTCCTGAAGGAATAGCGAAATCAGGTAGCACTTGTTTGATCTCCGCATTGATGTCATTGGCATTGTAATCGTTCAACACGTTTGAATACAAGGTCACCACACGTTTTTGATTTTTACGTTTGATACCACCAAAGGTATCACCGTATCTTACGGTAGCGACAGAAGACAAGGGAATCTGACGAACAACGCCACCCATGTTCATGTCACGGAATGTGATTTTAGTATTCAACAAGTCATCGATGCTGTGACGTTGATCGTAACGGTAACGCAACTCGATATCGTACTCGTCATTTTCATCTCTGAATTTAGAAACTTCTTTACCAAACAAAGCGCTACGAATATCAGCACCTACCTGTCCGGTAGAGATGCCTTCCGCATTGGCGCGCTGACGATCGATCTCTATCACAACTTCCGGTTTATTTTTCAATACATCGGATTTCAATTCTTCAATACCCTTGATACCTTTGGCATCGATGTATTTTTTCAACCGTTCAGAAATAAGAATCAACTCATTGTAATCATCACCGGCAATCTCAATGTTTACAGGCTTACCTGTAGGAGGTCCTCCCTTTTCCTGATCCACCGAAATCTGAACGCCCGGAATATCCTTTACGGCATCTCTGACTTTATCTAAGTATATGGCAGAAGAAATTCCATGACGATCCGCATACTTTACGAAAGCCACTGTTACCTTACCTTTATTGGGTGAACTGCTTTGATCATTTTGATCATCGCTGGCGCCAATCGTAACGTTGGAAATGATAGAAGAAACAGCAGGATTGGGTTTGCCATTTATAGAAACGGCTTTCGTAACACGATCTTCTACAATAGATGTTACGGAATCGGTATATACCTGATCTGTACCAATCGGCAAAGTGATGTAGGTGTATACAAAGTTCGGATCTGCCGAAGGGAAGAATACTACTTTAGGTTTTACAATACCGGTGATCACGAATGAACCAAACAACAACCCAACAGTACCCAGCATTAAGAAAACAGGTCTGTAACTGTGAAGACTCCATTCCAACACTTTCACATACATGTTTTGAAAACTTGGCCATGTTTTATCCTGGAATCTTTTGATCACTTTTTCCAGGAAGTATTTATTCAATAAGAAGAGTCCCACCAGCAATAAGATAAAGTTACCCATACCAAATGCGCCGTAAGATCTGGTCACTGCGAAATTGATATAGAACAGCAAGGCGATAGCGCCCATTATTACCAAAGTAATTTTAGTGCCTTTCGTCATTTTCTTATGCCCATGTTCATCGTGAGGCTTCATGAAATCCACGGCAAATACAGGGTTGATGATGTAGGCCACTACTAAAGAAGCAGTCAGCGTAATGATCAATGTAACGGGTAAGAAGAACATAAACTTTCCGATGACTCCACTCCAAAAGGCAAGCGGCACGAAAGGAGCCAATGTAGTCATCGTTCCGGAAAATACAGGAAGGAATACTTCACCTGCAGCAGACTTAGCCGCCTGTACAATCGGTACTTTCCCATTGTCATAAATACGGTGTGTGTTTTCAACCACCACAATGGCATCATCCACCACAATACCAAGTGCGAGCAGGAAGGCAAACAGTACAATCATGTTTAAGGTAAACCCGATAGAAGGCAGTATCAGGAAGGCGATAAACATAGACAACGGTACAGACATCCCCACGAATATCGCGTTGGTAGCGCCCATGAAGAACATCAAAATGATGACTACCAGAATAAATCCAATGATGATGGTATTGATCAAATCGTCTACTGTAGTACGTGTTGTATCACTTTGATCACCGGTAATGGTTACATCCAAACCGGCAGGATAATGATTGGTTTTCGCGTCGTCAACCAATTCAATGATTTTGTCAGATGCCTCAATCAGGTTTTCTCCACTTCGTTTAATGACGTTCAGTGTAATTACATTTTTCTTATTCAGACGCGCAAAACTTTCTTTCTCAGCATAAGTATCTTTGACGCCACCTTCTTCCAGGATATCTTTCAAGTATACTTGCGCACCTGTAGAAGAGCGTAACACGATATCATTCATCGGTGTCACGCTTTTGAATTCTCCTTTGATAGACACAGAACGTTTCAATTCATCCATCTTTACCAAACCGCCACTAATGGTCATGTTTTCGTATTTCACGGCACGTTCTACATCAGACAATGTAATCCCAGCCGCTTCCATCTTATAACGGTCTACATTGATTTGAATCTCTCTTTCCGGAGCTCCAACTAAATCCACACGTGTGATTTCAGGAAGGGCTTCAATGCGATCTTGCATGTCATCCGCATACTTCTTGAGTTTGCTCAATTCATAATCTCCGGAAATGTGAACATACATGATCGGAATTTGGGACACGTCGATTTCTATTACCTGCGGATCATCCGGCAAATCTGTCGGCAAATCTTTTTTAGCTTTATCAACCGCATCCTTTACTTTCACTTTCGCTTCCGCCACATTCACGTCTGTATTGAACTCTACGATGATACTGGAATAATCCTGTACAGAATTACTGGTTACTTTCTTAACACCAGAAATGGATTTTACCTGTTTCTCAATTTGTTTGGTTACCAGGTTTTCCATGTCTGTAGGAGAAGTACCCGGATATACGGTACTCACAAACATTTGCGGGAATACGATCTCAGGGAATTGTTCCTTAGGCAAGTTGATGTATGCCATCAAACCTGCAAGGGTTATGATTACCGTGAGTACGTATATGCTGGTCTTATTATCAATAGACCAGCTGGTCAGTTTAAATTCTTTCATTTGATTATCTTTTAAAAATCATGTGCATCAGTACGATAAGAAAACATGCTATAAGCTGGTCTTCACAGTAACCGGCTGACCGTCTACTACATCCTGGTAACCTACCGTTATGATTTTAGAACCCGCTTTCAATCCGCTCAATATTTCAACCTGCGATTTATAGGTCAGGCCTAATTCCACAGGAGTCATAACAGCCTTGCCATTTTCTACGACATAGATAAAATCACCTTTGTCCGTGCGTTGAATAATATTCAAAGGCACTACAATGGCATTCTCTTTTTGGTAGTCTTTAATGTTGACATAAGCAATCATATTTGCTTTCAACGTCTTGCCTTCTGCAGTCAATGGCATTTCGATTTTGAAGGTACGATTGACCGGATCAATCACATCTGCAGCCGTTGAGATTTTAGTGTTGATTTCTTTTTTCGCATCCGGGAAATAAAGTTTTACGTCATTTCCTTTTTCAATAGAACCGATATACGACTCAGGTACTTCAGCAACTGCTTTCAAACTGCCGTTGTTGATGATTCTAAAAGCAGGAGCACCCGGTGAAGTAGCCTCTCCTATTCTTACATAAATTTCATCTACCAATCCGTTGAAGGGTGCTCTGATACGGCTCAATTCATATTGTTCGTTTAAGCTTGCCAGTTTTTTCTCTAAAGATTCTTTCTGGTTTTTTGCTTGCAGGTATTGAACTTCCGTACCAATTTTCTCATCCCATAATCTTTGTTGTTTCTCAAAAATATCTTTCGATAACTCCAATGATTTTTTCAATTCATTGATACCAGCCAATGTAGTGGAAGCATCAATTTGTGCCAACAAGGTTCCTTTGCTTACGGTTTGACCTCTCTCTACAAATACATCTTGCACTACACCACCAGACTTCGGACTGATTCTGACATTTTGGTCAGAATCAACTTTTCCCTGAATTTCCAAATAGTGCGTAAATGTCTGCAGAGCTACGTCAGCAGTAATAACGATCGCACTTTTCTGAGCGATTTTGTCATCTTTCGGTAATTCCTTTTCCAATTTTATGATCTGGGCAGAAAGGTCATCGCGTTGTTTTTTCAACTCTGCTATTTCTGCTTTTTTATCGGGAGCCGCACATGCATACAATACAAAGGCTGCTGCTAGAATGAATAGGTTAATCTTTTTCATAGTATTAAAAATTATTCGGTATATAATGTTCCTGTTGATTTTTGATAACTGATTTTAGCTAGTAAAGTATTGTAAACGGCATTGTAGAAATTCGTTTGTGATTCTTTAAACGCATTCTCCGCTTCAATGACTTCAATATTGGAAGCGGTACCAGAGGTATATTTAATTTTTGCCACACGTACCACTTTAGTCGCCAGTTCTAAGTTTCTTCTTTGGATTTTTAAATTTTCAATTTCGTTATTCAAAGTGGCCATCGATTGTTTAGCCTGAAGATCCACCGTCTGAGCAAAGAAGTTTAAATTGTTCTCAGCCTTTTGATAAGCATACCGTGATTGCTTCACTTTATAAATTTTACTTCCTCCGTCTATAATCGGAACACTCAGGTTCAAACCCCACATGGAATACTTATACCAGGTGTCATTAAATAATTTAGGAACGGTGTTGTCTGAACGGTTATAACCGCCGGTAGCAAAACCGGAAAGTGAAGGAAAGAACTTTGCTTTATCACTTTGTAAAGTCAAACGTTGAAACTCCAACTGCGTTTCCAATAAACTGTATTCGATTCTGCTTTTAGGATTAACTACTGCATTTTTATCGATGGCTTCTACCTGTATGTCTTTCACATCACCTGTCAATGAAAGTGAATCCGTTAAAGGCATTCCCATTTGATACTTCAACAATAAAGCAGTGACCTCATTCAATTGGTTAAACTTAGTCAGTTCGGCCAACAAGTTATTTCTGGTCACCTCGATACGATCGGCATCCAACTGTTCTGCAAAACCTTCTTTTTGCAAACCTCTGGTATTCTTAAGCAAGCTATCGATGCGACTCACATTGGCATTCAACAAAGCCAAACGTTCATTGTTGATCAATACCAGGTAAAATGCTTTGGTTACGTTTTCTACCACATTGATCTTTGTTTGCGTCAGACTTTTACTGGCCAATTCTTTATAAACAGCAGAAGCTTTTAGTCCCATAATGTATGAACCATCGAATAGCAATTGTGACAAAGTCACAGAAACATCACCCGAGGATCTTACCTGAAAGGAGTTGGGCACACCGTATACTGTTCCCGCTTGCGCACCTGGAATTAAAGCTGCTGCAAAAGGGTTACCGCCATCAAAATAAGACCTTGGCAAATCCGGGTTATCAGTGATCGACGCTTTGCCGGCTAACTTAGGTAAACCCGCGCCTTTTACTTCTCCTACTCTGGCAGCAGCCGATTGAATATCCAACTCTGCATTTTTAATGTCGTTATAATTCTTCAATGCATAATCCAAACACTGTTGTAAAGTGTATTGTTTAGTAGTTGTTGTATCAGTTTGCGCTGAAGTCTTAGTTACTGGCAAAAAGCCCGTTATCAGCAACGTCGCCAGTAAAATGAATCGTTTCTTCATAACTATTCCTCTTCTTTAATCTGTTTGTACTTATTAATTAATTTGTGCCCCTTCAGTGTGCAAATGCCATAGAGGTAATGCTCGATCAGCTGAAGTTGTAATTCATTCAAGTTCTTCTTGGCCAGTGGAAAATTTTCAGGATTAACAGCAGCGTCTATACATACCATTCGCAATCTCGCAATGGTATCTACATCAATCGTGTTTCTATACAAACCGGATTCAATGCCTTTTTTTATGTTATTGTAAATATTAACAAAAATGCATTTGTCACGGTGTGCCTGAAAAACACTGAACGCTCTTGGATAATACTTTTGAACTTCCATCAACAAAAAGGGATTCATGTTTTGAAAAACATTCTTCAACCAATCGCTTGTTAACAGAATTTCCTGCACCGGATCAGCAGCTGTTTCAGCAATTTCAGCCATCTCTGTCTGCTGTTTCATGATCCTTGTTTCAACCACTTTGTATACCAACTCTTTTTTATCCTTATAAAACTGGTAAATGGTTTTCTTAGAAATTCCCAGATGGGTCGCGATCTCATCCATTGTAATAGACTTCACCCCATAGCGGAAAAACAGCTGTTCTGCCTCTATTAAGATGCGCTCTCCTGTTTCTATTTCTTGCTCCATGAAGCAAAACTAAGGAAACTTTCAATATGTCAAAAGTTTCCTTAGTTTTTTTTTGAAAATAAACTGAAGGCAAAAACTGTCATAACATTGAAATTAAGCTGTTTTTGAAGTTTATGTAATGATACTCAGATAAAAAAGCTAAGCTGGCGCAAGATTTTATCTTGTGCCTAAAATGACAAAGAGCATTTGCTCGGGAATGGTATAAAACGAACGGTTGTACAGGAAGTACAAAACCCGCGCAAATGCGCTAAGAGATAAAAGGCACAAGATGAAATCTTGCGCCAGCTTTAGAGTAAACTTATTATATATACATTAAAATATAATAACTTGCGGGTCGTAAAAAAGAACCATGGCCCGTAAAAAATTCACCAAAACTGTCCTTAACAATATTCTCATTGAAGACCTGGGATCAGAAGGGAAAAGTGTCAGTCGTCACGACAATAAAGTAATTTTTTCAGAATTCACTGCGCCAGGTGATGTAGTCGATTTAGAAGTTTATCGTAAACATAAAAACTATTTAGAAGCGAAAGCCATCGCCTTTCATACCTTATCAAAAGACAGAGTCGAACCGTTTTGCCAACATTTTGGAGTATGTGGCGGATGTAAATTGCAGCACTTGAGTTACCCTATACAATTGCACCATAAACAAAAGCAAGTCGTAGATGCCCTGGTAAGAATTGGTAAATTAAATCTTCCGGAGGTCACTCCTATTTTAGGTTCCGCTATACAAAAAGGTTACCGCAACAAATTGGACTTCTCTGTATCTAATAAACGTTGGTTTACAAGCAACGAAATCGACACACCGGAATCTCTAAAACCCAATGCCATTGGTTTTCATATACCGGGCAGATTTGATAAAGTATTGGACATACAACAGTGTCACCACCAGGCGGAGCCATCCAACGCGATCCGCAACGGCATGAGGGAATTTATGCTGACCAACGAGTATCCTTTCTATGACCTGATGACGAATGAAGGTTTTTTGCGAGGTATAACAATTAGAAATACTCAAAAAGGAGAATTCATGTTGATCGTTCAATTCGGGAAAGATGAACCGCAATGGATTGAAAAGACTTGTCAGTTTTTGGTTTCTACTTTTGCAGAAATCACTACGCTCTATTATACCGTCAACCTAAAAAAGAACGACAGCATCTACGATTTAGATCTTGTACTCTATACAGGCAAAGGCTACATCGAAGAACACATGGAAGCATTAACCTTCCGCATCAGTCCCAAATCTTTTTATCAAACCAATCCTTCGCAGGCTTATGAATTGTATAAGTTGACGCGCAACCTGGCGAAGTTAACGGGTGAAGAAACAGTCTACGATTTATATACAGGTACAGGAACGATTGCCAACTTCATTGCCCACCAGGCAAAAAAAGTAGTCGGCATTGAATCCGTGCCGATGGCGATCGAAGATGCAAAACTCAATTCTTCCATCAACAACATTCATAATACTGTATTCTACGCCGGTGACATGAAGGATATTTTTACGGATGAATTTATTCAAGCCAATGGAAGACCGGATGTCATCATCACCGATCCTCCGCGTGTAGGCATGCATACAGATGTTGTCAATGTACTCTTACGTTTAGCAGCACCGCGCATTGTATACGTCAGTTGCAATCCAGCTACTCAGGCCCGCGACTTGCAATTGCTGGCAGAAAAGTATAACATTGAAACGGTACAACCGGTGGATATGTTTCCGCATACACATCATGTGGAGAATATATGTGTGCTTGTGCTTCGCTAAAGTTTGCTCTGTGCTACGACCTAAACTTTTAAGCATTAGAGCATTATTATACAAATTATTTCATATATTGGTATAACAGTGCATGAATGCACCTTTAGACTTACGAAAACAGCATACCATAATTTTGTAACTCTTAATCCATAAAGTATAACCACTCTATTGAAAAGGATACGTTACTTTACAGATATGAAACAAGTCATCTGTCTTCTACTTTTGGGCATCTATACCACCTTCAATATGGGGTTGGTCATGAATACTCATTACTGTGCAGGCAAAGTATCTTCTGTTTCTTTTACACTGAATAACGAAAAATCAGAACGCTGTTCTCTGTGCGGTAAAAACGAAGCGGACATGAGTTGCTGCCAAGATAAACAGACGCAACTTTCAGTGGATGACGATCAGCTGAATGCTTCCGTTCATTTTGATTTTGTCTCTGTTTCCTCTTTCTGCTTAGCAGTATTACCTTCTTACTTTACACTCCCTGCTACTGACCGTGCCATTTTAAATAAGCACAGCAGTCAGTTTTACACCTTTGAAACAGGGCCTCCCAAAACGGCTATTTACATCCGATTGCATTCCCTTATTGTTTAATTTTTTCTTCTCCTATGGACCTTGATGTATCCATGCATCACTACCTGTCCATATCCTCTATTATTCCATTATTCAATCCTTAAATAAATCTCTAAGGGATTTTGAGATTGTTCTATTGGTAATCTTAACAGACACTCTTTTTATTTTATCTATCCTCCAAGGATTGAATAAGTAAAATGTATTGAACTGTAATCATTAATCCTATTCACTCTGTATTCATTTTAATAGTAAAATTATGAAAACTCAAAAAAAGGTATTCTCTGTCTTATTTACATTAATGGTATTCTTGTTTGCATCCAATACCTCTGCCAATGTATTACACGATGAAACCGTTACATTCAAAGTATACGGAAACTGCGAAATGTGTAAAAAGAATATAGAAACAGCACTGTTAAAAAATCAGAACATCAAGAAAGCAAATTGGGATGTGAAGACCAAAATGCTGACCGTAGTGTATGACCCGCACACGATAAGTGTAGATAACATCCATAAACTCGTAGCCAATGCAGGATATGACACAGATACAATAAAAGCTCCTGATGATGCTTATAACAAACTTCATGGCTGCTGCCAATACAAAAGGGTTGATACGGGAAAAAGCAAATAAATTTAAACTACTGAACTATGAAAAAAGCAATCTTGTCACTTGTCGCTGTTATGGTACTATCAATAGCAGTTGCTTCTTGTGAAAACAAAGAGCATGATCGCACAGAACATAATGCGTCTTCTTCTGAAGTATACACTTGTCCTATGCATCCGGAGGTAATTTCCGACAAACCTGGCAGCTGTCCCAAATGCGGAATGGACTTAGTGAAAAAAGAAACGATTAAAAAGGAAGCTCAGCCTGACAGTACAATGAAGGGTGACAGTTCTGTGAACATGTAATCAAGAATACATATTATCAGCGTACACCTGTGTAACATCAGGTGTACGCTTTCTAAAGCTATTATATTACTATGGTAAATAAACTGATCTCTTTATCCATCAAAAACCGATTCATTGTTCTGCTTCTTGCAGCAGGATTTTTTGTATGGGGTCTTTTCGCCATTCAAAAAAATCCTATTGATGCCATTCCTGATCTTTCGGAAAATCAGGTGATCGTTTTCACAGAATGGATGGGACGTAGCCCTCAGGTCATGGAAGATCAGATTACTTACCCGCTGGTTTCTAACCTTCAGGGAATTCCTAAAATTAAAAATGTGCGAGGTACTTCCATGTTCGGGATGAGTTTTGTTTACATCATTTTTGAAGACGATGTAGACATTTATTGGGCAAGAACCCGTGTCTTGGAAAGACTCAATTATGCACAACGATTACTTCCACAAGGCATCACACCTACCCTTGGGCCGGATGGTACCGGTGTAGGTCATGTTTTCTGGTACCACCTCGACGCTCCCAACATTGACTTAGGTGAACAAAGAGCTTTGCAGGATTGGTACATTAAGTTTGGTTTACAAACTGTAAAAGGCGTCAGCGAAGTCGCTTCTTTCGGCGGTTTCCAAAAACAGTATCAGATCACTATTGATCCTAATAAGCTTACTTATTATAACCTGACCTTGATGGATGTATTGAAAGCCGTCAAGTCCAACAACAACGATGTAGGTGGACGTAAATTTGAAATGAGCGATATGGGTTATATCGTTCGGGGATTAGGCTATATCAAAAATAGAGAAGACGTTGAGAATATTCCGATAGCGGCAAACAACACCATACCTATCCGCATCAAAGATGTAGCCACAGTACAAATGGGTGGGGATACCCGATTGGGTATTTTCGATAAAGACGGTGAAGGCGAAGTGGTCGGTGGGATTGTCGTCATGCGGTATGGAGAAAATGCAGACCAGGTCATCACCGATGTAAAAACAAAATTAAAAGACATAGAAAAAGGATTACCCGAAGGTGTAAGCATCAAAGTAGATTACGATAGAAGCTCTCTGATCGAGGAAGCTATCGCTTCTATTAAACATACACTCTGGGAAGAGATCATTACAGTCTCTCTTGTCGTGATTATTTTCCTGTTCAGCTGGAAGAGTTCATTCAGCATCATCCTTCAGATTCCACTTACCATTGCAGCCAGTTTTATTCTGCTAAATGCTTTTGGCATTTCTTCCAATATCATGTCGCTTACCGGTATCGTATTAGCGATCGGAGTCATCGTAGATAATGGAATAGTCATGGCAGAAAACTGTCACCGCAACCTTGCACTGGAAGATACAATACCCGATCAAACAACGCGCTTAGCGATCATTGAACGATCCTGCAAACAAGTGGGCCGAGGAATATTTTTTTCTACAATCATCATCATTGCTTCTTTCTTACCGGTGTTCATGCTGACCGGACAAGAAGGAAAATTGTTCCATCCTTTAGCCTGGACAAAAACTTTTATCTTATTAGTTGATGCGATATTGGCTGTAACGCTTGCTCCTGTTCTGATCTCTTTCTTTATGAAAGGAAAGTTGAAACCGGAATCCAGCAACCCGATCAACAGAGTACTTGAAAGAGGATATACTCCTTTAATCACCTGGTGCCTGACCTGGAGAAAAACAACATTGGGAATTAACATCATGGCGCTGCTGATCAGCATCCCTCTACTCATGAGTCTTGGCAAAGAGTTTATGCCTCCATTGGATGAAGGCACTATCCTGTTCATGCCAGTTACCTTACCTGATATTTCTAATGCGGAAGTAAAACGAATCCTTCAGGTACAAGACAAAATCATTAAGTCTGTTCCCGAAGTCGCTTCTGTATTGGGAAAAGCAGGCCGTGCCAATACCGCTACGGATAACTCTCCGATCAGCATGATAGAAACCATTGTCCTGCTCAAACCAAAAAATGAATGGAGAGACGGCATCAAAAAAGAAGACATCATCAATGAACTGAATGCCAAATTACAAATCCCCGGTGTAGTGAACGGCTGGACACAACCGATCATCAACCGAATCAACATGCTCTCCACCGGCATCAGAACGGATGTAGGATTAAAAGTGTATGGACAAAACCTGGATTCCATCAATGCTTTTTCTCAACTACTGAAGAAAGAATTAGAAGGTATTGACGGAGTGAAGGACTTATATGTAGAACCGATTACAGGCGGTAAATATTTAGACATCGCCATTAAAAAAGAAGAAATAGGTCGCTATGGATTAAGTGTAGACGATGTGAACATGATCGTAGAATCTGCCTTGGGTGGCATGAACCTTACCACGACCATCGAAGGAAGGCAACGTTTCACTATCAATGCCCGCTTTGCACAGGACTACCGCAACAGCCTAGACAAAATAAAAAGAACGCCTATTCAAACCATGAACTATGGCACCATTCCTTTGTCAGCGGTAGCCAACATTTCATTGACAGAAGGCCCTCCTATGATCAACTCCGAAAATGCCATGCTTCGAGGAACTGTTTTATTCAATGTCAGAGACCGGGATCTTGGCAGTACAGTGAACGAAGCTATGAATAAACTCAATAGTAAAGTGAGCAAATTACCTAAAGGCTATTTCATTGAATGGAGTGGACAATATGAAAATCTGATACGGGCTGAAAGGACGTTGCTGATTATCATACCTATTGTGCTGCTGATCATTTTTGCTGCTTTGTATTTTGCCTTTCATTCTCTGCGTGAAGCCGCTCTTAGTTTAATGACTGTGCCCTTCGCTTTAATTGGCGGTGCTTACATGATCTATTTCTACCAGGTAAATCTTTCAGTAGCAGTAGTCGTAGGCTTCATTGCTCTTTTCGGTATAGCAGTAGAAACAGGGATCATCATGGTGATCTACCTGAATGATGCCATGCATCAATTGGTAGTAAAAAAGAAAGCACTGAATGAAACCATCACCAAGGAAGACATTCGTGAATACGTCATCAACGGAGCTGCCAAACGATTACGACCAAAACTCATGACAGTTTCTGTCGCACTCTTTGGCTTAGTACCGGTGCTGTGGGCAACGGGCGTAGGAAGTGATGTGATGTTACCCATCGTGCTGCCCATGATCGGAGGAGTGCTTACCTCATCCACACATATTCTCTTGGTAACACCTGTCATCTTCGAAATGACAAAAGAATACGAATTAAGAAAGTTCGGTAAAATAGATGTACTGGAAGTAGAACATTAAACAAATGACGATCATGAAAATCTTACTATTCTTCCTATTGCTATCGCCAGCAGCCTTGTTGAAAGCACAGGTCATGCCCTTGGATACTATTGAAGAGACGATAGAAAAAAACAACCCAGAACTACAACTCTACGATGCTCAGGCCAGTGCTTACAACTCCTACGCCAAAGGAGCCAAAGCCTGGGAAGCACCACAACTGGGAGCGGGCTTCTTTATGACGCCTTACAATCCATCCCAATGGAAATCAGATAATGCAAACGGCAATTCTTATAATGGTATGGGTTCGTTCATGATTCAGGGACAACAGATGATTCCTAATCCTGCCAAGCAGAAAGCCAATCAGGAATACATGCAAAGCATGTCAGCGGTAGAGTCTGCCAATAAAGACGTGGCAAAAAACGAATTGCTGGCAAAAGCCAGAACAACCTATTACGAATGGGCGATTCTGAAAAAGAAGTTGAATGTGCTGGCACAACAAGAACAATTGATCAACTATATCATCAAGACTGCTGAAGTACGCTACCCTTACGGACAAGAAAAGATCAACTCCATTTATAAAGCGAAAGCGGGATTGGCAGAAATACAAAACATGCGGTTGCTATTTGAAAGCGAAGTCCATTGGAAACGAATTTACCTGAATCAATTAATGAACAGGGATAAATCAATTGCATTTGATATCGATACGAATATCATTATAAAAAACTATGACAAAGTAAGCATGGATACGACAACACTTATTGCTAACCGAAGTGACATCACGGCCATTGATAAAAACATTCAGGTGTACAAATACAAACAGCATTATGAGAACAGCCGGTTGAAACCTGATTTCGGAATTCAGTATGCCCACATGTTTTCATTTGGCAGTAATCCCAATCTGTTTACACTCATGGGAATGATCAGTATTCCTATTGCTCCTTGGTCATCGAAACTATATAAATCCTCTTCACAAGGATTGAGTTACCAGATCAAAGGATACCAGAAACAACGAGAGGCTATCATCAATGAAGCAACAGGAATGATTGAATCACTCAAGTGGAGAATCTCCACACAAAATCAACAAATTCTTCTTTATCAAAAAACAATGTTACCTGCATTAGAAAAGAATTATAAAACGTCTCTGCTCGCTTACGAACAAAATACGGAAGACTTATTTGTCGTGTTGGATGCTTTGCAAGCCATGCAAATGGCTAACATGGAACTATTAAATAAAAAACAGGAACTATTACTTCTTCAGGTAGAATATGAAAAAACGATCGAACAAAAATAAGGGACTATACCTATTTCTGATTGTTGCAGCATTACTTGTAGCAGGTTGCACTAACAAGAAAGAACAAGAGGCTCATGCCGGCCATGATCATAGCCCAAAGCAACAAGACAAAGTATATACTTGTCCCATGCATCCGGAGATTATACGAAGTGAGCCTGGCCCTTGTCCTATCTGTGGAATGGACCTCGTTGAAAAAGGAGTTACTCAGAATATAGAGACATTGAGCCCCGGCACCATGGTAGAACCGGCAAACGAAACGGTATTGCGTCAGGCTCAACTAACAAGTCCTGTAAAAAAGAAACTCTCTTCCGAAGTAGAATCGAAAGGATACATCACTTACAATCCCAAAAACACTTCGGCCATCGCTGCCCGGTACTCGGGACGAATAGACAAGCTGTATGTCCGGTATAATTTTCAGGAAGTAACAAAAGGACAGAAGATCATGGACATCTATAGCCCTGAGTTGGTAACCGCTCAGCAAAATTATGTTTTTCTGCTCAACAACAAGGAAGAAGAATCCCTATTATCTGTTGCCAAACAAAAGTTATTGCTTCTTGGAATGAATGAAAATCAACTGCAACAATTACAGCAAACAAGAAAGGCAGAATACCTGATCTCTGTGTATGCTCCGGCAAGCGGTCATATCCATCAGATGAGTACTTCTGAACAATTGACCATGCCTGTCATGACCGCAAAAGGAGAAGAACAGATGGATGCTACAAATACAGAGTTTAGTATACGTGAAGGTTCATACCTCAAAAAAGGTGAACCTGTTTTCAATATCATCAGTCTTTCACAAGTATGGGTTATACTCAAAATCTATCCGGAAGACCTGAATAAAATTAAAGTCGGGCAAGCCGTTGAAATCACCTCTGAAATTGCTCCTGAAAATCCGATTCAGGCAAAGATTAATTTTATAGAACCACTGCTGGATAATGATTCTAAATTTGTAAGTGTTCGTGTTTACCTGAATAAAAGTGATCATCATGTGTTCAAGATAGGATCTCTTGTGAGTGGCAAAATAAACACCGGGGAAGTCGACGGACTATGGATACCATCTTCGGCTATGCTCGATCTGGGCAATGCTACTTATGTCGTGTTTAAGAAAGAAGGTCAACATTTTAAAACTCAAAAAATAGAGATAGGCAACCGACTCGATAGTGAAGTAGCTATACAGAAAGGTTTGTCAGCTACAGATACCATTGCGACTGATGCCTGGTATATGATCGACAGTGATAGTTTTGTCTTAACCCCATAAGGTCATGAAAAAAATACTATTTATTTTAACCACTTTCTTTCTCCTAGCCTGTGCAAAAGACAAAGACGAGGCCATTGCCGATAATGAGTTTTACACCTGTTCCATGGACCCGCAAGTCATGGAGAAGAAGCCCGGTAAATGTCCGATCTGCAAAATGGAACTGACCAAAGTCATCATCGATAAAAACCACACGCAGGGATTTAAACTGAGTAAAGAACAGGAACAGCTTGCCAACATACAAATCCTGAAGATTTCAGAAGGTGAACTGGGAAAAGAAAAAACAGTCAATGGACGCTTAGTGATCAATGAAAACAAACGTTTCAAAATCAGTAGTCGTGTAAGCGGAAGAATCGAAAAGCTTTTTATTAAAAATGCCGGAGAATCTATAAAGGCAGGTACGCTACTCTATGAACTATACAGCGAAGAATTGATGGCTGCTCAGAAAGAATACCTGCTGGGTATAGAAAAGTCCAATGAACCGGACTACGCTCAACTAACCGATGGAGCAAAAAACAAACTGTTGCTTTGGGGAATGAGCGAAAAGCAGATCCATGCATTAGCTAAGAGCCGTGACGTGAAAAACACTGTTGCCATTTACAGCCGAATGAATGGAGTAGTCACAGTTGTAAATGTACAGGAAGGTGACTATGTCATGGATGGAGATGTTCTCTTAGAAATAGCAGACCTTTCGACTCTCTGGGTAGAAGCTGAAATTTATTCCGATGAAATACATGACTTTGATAGGAACAATCCCATAACGATCAGAATCAACGAATGGCAGGGAAAGACATGGAATAGCCGCATCACTTTTGCCACACCACAATTGGAACTTCAATCAAAAGTCAATATCATTCGTGCTGAAATACCCAATAAAGACATGAGCCTAAAACCAGGGATGCAAGCAAACATCTTGCTAAAAGGGACAACACGAACTACGATTTCCGTTCCGATCAATGCCGTATTGCAAGATTCTAAAGGAGCTACTGTTTGGATAAAGAAGGAGGATGGAACTTATGAGAGTAGAATGGTCGTTACAGGTATTCAAAGTAATGACAGAATAGAAATCCGTTCAGGACTTGAGCCCGGTGAAGAAGTAGTCATCAACGGAGCTTATCTTTTGAACAGCGAATACATTTTCAAAAGAGGAGCCAATCCTATGGAAGGTCACGATATGTCTACTATGTAACTATGGAATCAACACTGCACATTAAAAACATGGTTTGTCCCCGCTGCATTAAAGTAGTTTCGGATGAACTGCATACCTTAGGGTTTGATATCAACCGTATTGAGTTGGGCAAAGTAGAACTGAAGACTGTTCCAACAAACAGCGATCTACTAAAGATTAAAACGTCATTAGAGAAAAATGGATTTGAACTACTGGATGATAAGAAATCAAGAGTCATCGAAAAAGTAAAGATACTGATCATCGAAAGCATCCGTGATGGTAAATTTTCAGAAATGAATATTAACTTATCCCAATACCTCAGTGATCAGGTTCAAATGGAGTACACCCATCTCAGCACACTTTTCTCTTCTGTAGAAGGTAAATCCATTGAACGGTTTGTCATTTTGCAAAAAGTAGAACGGATCAAAGAGTTAATCACCTATGGCGAACTAAGCATTAAGGAGATAGCCCATTATTTAGGATACAGCAGCTTGCAAGCGCTCTCCGGTCAATTCAAAAAGGAAACAGGTTTGACACCAACAGCATTCAAAGCCATGTCTGAGGGATCGGATAGAAAATCAATCAGCGACGTCTAACATAAACTTATAACTCTAAACAAAGATTCTGTAACAATCCTGCCTCTGGTCTCTGTATCTTTACTCTTATAATCAGTAACGACATGGAAACGAAAGAGATTTTTGAAATACCCTTATCAGGCGTAAACAGCGAACATTGTGCATTGATCGTTGACAAAATACTTGGCAAAAATTCTGACATCGTATCCCACAAGGTAGACTTCAACAACGAAAAAGCGGTCATTGAATTTAAGACTAATTCTCCAAACCTTGGTACGGTTGTAAAAGACATTCGCGCTATCGGCTACGATGTAGTCACAGCTAAGCATTCCTTTCCTATTCTTAACATGAGCTGTGCTTCCTGTGCAGTAAGTGTTGAAAGCATGGCTCAGTCTCAAAAAGGAGTAATCCATGCTGCTGTCAATTACGCCAATGCAGAAGCATTCATAGAATACATTCCCGGCATAGCAGATCTC
This sequence comes from Chitinophagaceae bacterium, assembly GCA_028288405.1. Taxonomy (GTDB): domain Bacteria; phylum Bacteroidota; class Bacteroidia; order Cytophagales; family Cytophagaceae; genus JACMQM01. The sequence continues at coordinate 2,416 of JAQBNS010000148.1, read as the reverse complement.
CATGCCATGAAAGCAGCTATACAGTCTATAGGGTACGATATCCTGATTGATCAGACAGAAGATGCCCACGCCCTTAAAGAAGAAATCTACGAACAAAAATACAGCGCCCTAAAAATTAAAACAACCTGGTCGGTACTGCTTTCTATTCCAACCGTTGTGATAGGAATGTTCTTCATGCAAATGCCTTACGCCAATTGGATCATGATGCTGTTGTCAAGTCCAGTTGTATTTTACTTCGGCAAAGATTTCTTCATCAACGCTTACAAACAAGCCAAACACCGTTCTACCAACATGGATACACTGGTAGCCTTGAGTACCGGTATTGCTTTTCTATTCAGTGCGTTCAATACTATTTATCCTGAATTCTGGTACCAGCGTGGGCAACATCCTCATGTATACTTCGAAGCAGCAGCAGTAGTCATTGCATTTATACTGCTTGGGAAAGTATTAGAAGAAAAAGCGAAATCCAATACTTCTTCTGCCATTAAGAAACTCATTGGCCTTCAACCAAAGACTGTCATAGTAGTACATGACGGTGGACATGAAATGGAAATGCCAATTGCCAGCGTGAAAGTTGGAACTATTTTATTAGTAAAACCAGGTAATAAAATACCGGTTGATGGTGAAGTAATTTCCGGAAACTCCTTTGTAGATGAAAGCATGATCAGCGGAGAACCTGTTCCTGTGGAAAAAAATACCGGGATAAAAGTATTTGCAGGAACCATCAATCAAAAAGGAAGTTTCAAATTCAAAGCCGAGAAAGTAGGCAGCGAAACCATACTTGCTCAAATCATTAAAATGGTACAGGAAGCACAAGGCAGTAAAGCTCCGGTGCAGAAACTCGTCGATAAGGTCGCTGGGATATTTGTTCCTATCGTGATTGCAATCTCTATACTAAGTTTTGTCGTGTGGATGATCTTTGGTGGTGACAACGCCTTGACGCAAGCTTTATTGGCTATGGTCACTGTGTTGGTTATTGCTTGTCCCTGTGCATTGGGACTGGCTACTCCTACTGCTATTATGGTAGGTGTAGGTAAGGGAGCAGAACAAGGCATATTGATTAAAGATGCAGAGAGTCTGGAATTGGCTCATAAAATAAACGCCATCATCCTGGATAAAACAGGAACCATTACAGAAGGCAAACCGGAAGTGGTTGATGACTATTTCCTTTCTGCTGATCCAGAAAACAAGTCCGTTTTATTGTCCATAGAAAATCATTCCGAACACCCCTTGGCAGAAGCAGTAGTTAGAAAATTGAAAGCAGAAAATGTGCAGCCTGTTGAAATTGAAAAAATTGAAAGTATGACAGGAAAAGGTATAGTCGCTGTCTATAACAACCATCAGTATGCTGCGGGAAATGCTGCATTATTATCTGACAAGAATATTGAACTTCCTTCCTCTCTTCAACAGAAGATCACACAGTGGCAGCAAGAAGCCAGAACAGTGATTTATTTCTCTAAGAATAAAGAAGTAGTAGCAATCTATGCCATTGCAGATAAGATTAAAGAAACATCCCAACAGGCTGTAAAGGAATTGCAGGCATTAGGGATTGAAGTTTATATGTTGACAGGAGACAATGCACATACAGCAAAAGCAGTGGCTGATCAGGTAGGTATTCAACAGTACAAAGCAGAAGTCTTGCCTGGCGACAAATCAACTTTTATCAAAACGTTGCAAAGTCAGGGGAAAGTAGTAGCCATGGTAGGTGACGGCATCAATGATTCACAAGCATTGGCACAAGCTGATGTCAGCATAGCCATGGGAAGAGGTTCTGATATCGCTATCGATGTAGCTAAAATGACGATCATTTCTTCCGATCTTCAAAAAATACCGAAAGCCATCAGACTATCGGGTTTTACCGTCAGAACGATTAAACAAAATCTGTTCTGGGCATTCATCTACAACCTGATTGGTATTCCCATTGCTGCCGGGATTCTATATCCATTCTGGGGTTTTATGTTAAGCCCTATGATAGCCGGAGCAGCCATGGCCCTTAGCTCAGTGTCAGTGGTCAGTAACAGCTTACGATTAAAATTAGCCAAACTCTAAAAAGCAAACCTATGAAAACCTTAACATTCAAAACCAATATCAATTGCAGTGGTTGTGTAGCAAGGGTAACACCAACATTAAACAACTTGGCAGGAATTGCGAAATGGGATGTCAACACAACCGATCCGAATAAGATGCTGACTATTGAAACTTCGCAATTAAATGAAGACGATGTAAAACAAGCATTGGAAAAAGCAGGGTTCAAAGGTGAGAAAGTCAACTAAAAATCTTCTATGCTTTTCACACTTATTAAAATTCACTTTAAAATCATTGAAATAAGCATGTTATGTGTAGTGTTTATCTTCTTTCAAATGGCACTGACGGACAATGGCATTAAACGTATTCTATAAAGCTTTTAAATAAAAAA
>JAQBNS010000094.1 GCA_028288405.1 Chitinophagaceae bacterium | reverse complement strand
GATTGAAGCAAGTCCCATTGTGAAGTATTGCCAGGGGTTCCAAACTGTGATAAAGAATTTCAGTAGCTGTCCTCAGAACGCTCAATTCTTCTACCAGTTCCTCTAATGTTCTTCTGGAGGCATAGGCATGATTGGCCCACAGGTTTTCATCGTATCCCGGTAATACTGTAGGATCCATACGGGCAATACGCATGGCACGATAGGATTGAATGCGTTCATTGTCGATGATGTGCTGAAAAATATCTTTAACCGTCCATTTACCGGGTGCATAGATTTGATCACCGATTTTTTTTAATAGAGAAAGATCAATGCTGTCTATTTCCTTTCGCGAAGACAAAAAAGCATCAGCTAAATCATTTTCTTTGACCAAATGGATATAGCGATCAAAAAATTCAGGCATGGGATGAATGGTACTTTTCTTCATCCCTTAAAATAATGAATTCTTTATTTAATCTAAACTTCGGTATGGAAATTTTGCGTGAGGGATAGGAGCGGAAAGCCCACAGCGAGCGAATTAGTTAGGTAATGAACTAAACTACGAACGAGCGAGGACTTGGAGTGGATAGCCCGACCCGCAGGGACACGCCCAAATCATTCTATACACTTCAATAAATATATTTCATTAATGACAACTTTATATCTAAATCAATTAGTACCGAATTTCAGATTCACTTAAATCCTTATTCTTTACTGACCAAAATTGCCGATTTCTGTCAGCTCCCAGTTTTGCTCGCTGTTGGCTTTGATTTCTTTGCCTTGTTTGATTTCTCCGACACAATTGATGTAAAATCGATGCCATTGAATCGTGCCGGACTGACGGGTGTAAAAAGCACGGTTAGACAATTCTTTAAAGGCGGCTTTGGACATGCCAACGCGGTAATCATAGGCGAGCCCAATTTCAAAGGCTTCTTTTTCAGAAGCCATAAAAGTGTACTGTGTCAAAAGGTATTTTTCCTGGTCAATGCTTAATGTGATAAGGCTGTCATAATAACAACTGCACAATCCTATTTTGAACTCTCCGGCCTCATTCGTAAGAGCAGATTCTAATAATTTATCACCTAATGAGACTCTGATGAGCGCTTGCTTTACCGGTTCCTGTGTCAGTCGGTTTTTAACAGTGCCTTTGATGTACTTACCCGTCATGGAATTGGTCTGGGCAAATAATGCCAGTGGGGACAATAAAAACAAGAAAAACAATTTGTTCATTTTATAGCCGTTGAGGTTGATTTTATTTCAATCGGCACATTAGAACATATTGACAGCTATAGGTTTAATGGTGTGAATGTTTTTTTGACTATTGTCTAAGATTTGTTTGTTAGTAAAAATATACGGATTGCGTGAGGGACTCAATCCCTAACGCAAATTTTACAACTCGTCTAACAATCAAATCTTAGACTATAGCCATTTTTTAGACAAAAAAAAGGAGTAGCCTTTAGACAGCTACTCCTTTTCTCTATTCAAATCGTTTTATTTTAAGATGCTTATACGACTTGTGGTAAGCACTTCTCCGTTCTGACTGGTTTGTAAGATATACATACCATTGTGGAGTTGATCAGTGTTTACGAGTATGCTATTGCCTCCTTTTTCCAAGGTAAAAGTTTGTGTTAACAATGTTTCTGAAGAAAGGTTTTTAATGGTGACTACCACTTCTCCTGCTACCTCTTTCAGTTGAATGGTAACGAGGTCTTGAGCAGGGTTAGGGAAAATGGTAACGGCTGAATTGGAGGCATCTTCTTTGCCTACTCTTGCGCAAGAACCGATCAATGTCCAGGCATCTGACCAGTTGGTACCTGTTCCAGGGGCATAAGCTACAGCAGCACCACTGCACCATCCGGAATAAGGCCATGGTTTACATTGGTATTTATTGCCTACATTTTTAACCAGACTACCATCGGTATATGTTGTTCCTGCTACATATTGCGGTGCCGTGCATCCACTACCTGGATTCACCAACAGATTCGTCACTGCCGTACTTGTTTTGGTACCGCCTTTGTTGTCGTATGCTTTTGCAGTGATGCTGTAAGTACCTGCCGCTACATTCGTCCACGAATAGTTGTATGGACTTACCGTTACGGTTCCAAGCAGAGCGGCGCCGTTATAAAATTCTACTTTTTGAATGCCGTCTGCATCGGTTGCCGTAGAAGTGATGTTAATTGTAGCTGGTGCCGTAAAGGTCGCATTGCTTACGGGTGAAGTAATACTCACTGCCGGAGGTGTATTCACATATACACTGACCACAGCAGATGTTGTAGTGACAGGCGTTGCTTGCGCATCGTATGCTTTCGCAGTGATGCTGTAAGTACCTGCTGCTACGCCGGTCCATGTATAACTGTAGGGACTGACATTATCAGAATTCAACAGGGTAGCTCCGTTATAAAATTCCACTTTACTGATGCTGCCACCTGTTTCAGAGGCTGTGGCATTAATCGTAATGCTCGCCGGAATAGTATTGTACACCGTATTGGTTACGGGTGAAGTAATACTCACGACAGGAGCTGTCTTTACAACCACGGTAATGGCTGTTGAAGTCGCTGTAGCAGGAGTTGTTTGTGAATCGTAGGCTTTCACTGTTAAACTGTAAGTCCCTGCGGCTACTCCTGTCCAATTGAACGAATAGGGTACAGATGTATCTGTGCCTAATAACGTCGAGCCTTTGTAAAATTCCACTTTACTGATGCTGCCGTCACCTTCATAGGCTTGTGCCTTTATAGTGATGTTGCCAGGTGCGGTAAAATTAGTATTGTTTGCCGGAGAAGTAATTGTTGCTTTTACCACATGTGCTGCTTTGACATCCACAGCCATAGCTACTGAGGTAACACTTGCCGTTAAATTATCGGTCACAACGGCTGTAAAATTGTGCTTACCTAAGCCCAGAGATTGTGTGTGATAGAAATAGACTTTACTTATAGGATCCATGTCCGCAATCGTTACATTGTCTTTAAAGACACCGTTGTCATAGATTTTAATGGTACTAATACTTCCATCTATGTCATATGCCCATATGGCAAATGCTGTAGTCATGGGATTGTAGCCGATGAGTGGGCCTGATGGACCTATCGTTACAGTAGGAGGAATGTTTGTGCTCGTAAATGAAATAGTTTTGGTAAAACTGCTGCTTCCGTCAATAAAAGCATTGGAAGCTTCATAATAAGGAATCCATGCATATTTGGTGACGGAACCGATGGTTACTGTTGCAAACAGAGTGGCACGTTTGGTCTCTCCGGTGCTAATATCAAACGGATTTTGTAGAGCACCTACAAAATCAATAGTACCACTGCTGTTGGTTACTTTCGTAAGAACAGGTTGATTTTGTTTAATACTGAAAGTATCCATGTCAAAGCCATAATTAGGTACAGCATAAAATTTGACAGTTGCACCGGCAGCAGCAGTCCCGCTGCTGTTCAATACTTTTACACTAATGGTATTGGGATAGGTCGCAATGCGAATGGCATTCAGTTGCGCGTCTGTGAAGAATGTATTGCCATAAGTAGCAGCTACTTTATTCATCAGGTAAACAGAGTACTTATCAATGGTAGTAGAAGAAAATAAACTATTCATCAAAGACGGCAATGGATCTTGCCAACCCAAATTGGAGTTGACTCCATTTTGAGAAGCTTTAACGTTACCGGCATAGATATCCGGAGCTCCTCTTGAATGGCCCAATTCATGGGCAAGTGTAGTCGTCATAACGCGTTCGAAAAGATTGCCGTTACCGGAAGCGGATTCCTTATAGAAAAAACTTACCGACTGAGAACCTGAATTAAATCCGATATAGTAATTGTCAGCAGCGTCCTGCGGAAAAGCATTGTATACAATACGATACTTATTGCCTGATTCTGCCGGTGCATCGAATGTCGCATGTGAGACAGCGTCTGTACTTGTATTGTCTGTAAAATAAATAAACGATACCGGAGTATAGTTGTACAAATTGTTCAATCCGGGTTGACTGTTGTACAAGGTGTTTACAGCTGTTAGTTGTTTGGTAACAGAGTCCTGAATGGCTTGTTGACCACCAAAATAATCTGCGGTTTTTTGTTCGATATACACTACCACATTAAATGTAAGGGTAGGCTTCTGTGCCATCACTGCTGAGCTCGTCATCAGCAATATGAAAACAGGAATAAGTTTGAATAACCGTGTTAGCATAGTTTAAAAGTTAAAAGTGAGATACTTAAAACTAGTTAATACTCAATCTAATACGTGCGAAATTGAGCCAACGGTAAGATTTAGTTAGTTAACGGTGAAACCTGATCGTTTGGCTATAGTTGAAATTTGATTAAAAGCTACGAAGAGACTGCGTTAGGGATTGAGCCATTGTCTGAGCTCTCCCGACACGAAGGATTGATTTTAACATCTTGGTATAAGTCGGGAAGCGAGTGGCGAAAGCCCGGCCCGGAGGGAACGCCCTATTCTTAACTTTTATACCAATTTATTATCAACCATTCTTATTTTACTTAATCATAAAATTTTTCTACCACTCAAAAACAACCTAAACTATAATTGCAAACATTATTCTGTAATCTCTAACCGGCTTAAGATTTTCCAATCGATGTAAAATGTCCCAAAAGGTATGATACAAGCCAGTAATACCTTCCAGGTCGTTGTTTTAAAAGACCAATGCTGCGCTACACCCAAGCTGATGGTGTTGATTACAAAGAGTAGAAACAACATACCATGCACAGGGCCTATCGCTTTAACCAGCGATGGATCATGCAGGTAGTATTTGGCAGGAACCGCAATTCCTACAAGTACTAAGAGAGAAATACCTTCAAGAAAAGCCAGCAAACGAAGGCGGCCAAGAGCAGTAGAAAAGAATTTGTTCATCATTAAAAGGGTCTAATATAAGGTCGGTTGGCAAATGGTAAAAAAGGCCATGGAATGGCCATGAGAATTATGAATAAAGCAAAACTGAACCATATCAGCAGGGTTTTGAATTTGTCTACGTCAGTTGATTTTCGTTTAGCTTTTGCTGAACCTATTGTAATCACAACAATGGCAATCAGCATGCATAAGATGTGCATCCAGCCAAAGAATGAACCATTAAGAGATGCAGTAGTTTCTTTAGGACTTGCCCAAAAGTATTTTACAATAGGACTTTGGATATATAATGTAAAACCTACTACAAGTTGAACGTGCGCTATGGTTGCGGTCCAGTGACGAACGGCATCATCTGTTTTACTAAATGATCGTTTAGCGCTGTGACCGATGTATGAACGGTATATAGTATATACAAGGCTGATCAATACAAACCATCTTATAATAGAATGAGCGAAAAGTAACGTTGTATACATGGGCAATACTTATTATTAAAGGTATTCAAATGTATAAACAAAACATACTAATTGGTATGTTTTGCAAGAAAAAAATAGTGTTAGTGCTTTTTATAAAGAGTAACCTTTGAATCAGGCATTTTTAAGCCCGTTTAAATAGTTTTTTAACTCTTTTAAATAAACGGAATAACAGGTTGCTCCAAATAATTTACCCAGGTTGCGAATTCCTCCATAGCCTGTGGCAATGAATAGCGCAGCTTGTTGAGCATTGACTTCTTTGCGTAGCTGCCCTGACTTTTTGCCTTGCTCTATACTTTGTTGTATAGCTTTTTGCCATTCCTTAAACAGTCTGCTCAGCGCTTTGCGGAAACCGGCATGCGTACCACCCATTTCTTCGATCAGGTTCACTGCAGGGCAACCGTATTTTATAGTGAAAAAAGTATTTTCCTGAAGTAATGCTTTCATCATCTTAAAAATCTCTGAGGTTGAATCTCCGGAATGCAGAAGGGGAGTAATGAGCGCTTCATGCATGCCGGGATATAAAATTTCATTAATCATGGCCAGACCCATTTCATCTTTGTTTTTGAAATGGTAATAAAAGGCCCCTTTGGTTACTTTCGTTTGAGCAATGATATCATCCACACTGGTTGCTTGGTAACCGTTTGCATAAATCAGTTCAAATGCTTTGCGAAGTATAGAGAGTCGGGTAGTAGCGGCTTTGCTCATACTTTATTTTTTAAAGCAAGCTCCACCAATGTATTTACCGTTTTCCAATTTCTTGTTGTGGCTGTCACCTGGAGTTTATTCTCAAAGAATTTATTAGAGAGTTTGGTTTCTCCATAGCTTTCCGGACAATATAAAAATACTTCCTGACCGATCACCTTAAACTGATCAGGAGGATAATCAAACGTTTGCACAACTTTCAATTCAGCAGCTCCCGGTATATCGGAAAGAAAGGTAACGTGAAGTTTTTCTACATTGATTCCTTTGGTTTTGAGGAATGGATTAGTTGTCAATACTTTTTTCATTTCATCTGCCGTTCTCACAATAACAGGCACTTCAAATCCATATTGCTTCTCTATGGCTTTGCTGATGGCTTGTTCAAGCTGCTGATGTGTTTTTTTACCGTCTTCAAAAATCACGTTTCCACTTTGTATATACGTAGTGATATTTTTGAATCCTTGTTTTTCAAATAGCACTTTAAGATCAGCCATGAGAATTTTCTTCTGTCCGCTGACATTGATTCCTCTTAGAATAGAAATATACGAGTGCATGGTCTTTCTGGTTAAAAGGAGGATCGCTTAACAAATAAATTTATTTTTATTGGCTAACTATTACCTCGTTGTTCTAATTTCTGTAATTTTTTCCCCAACATATTCTTGTCAGCACTTGTCTTTGCCAAACTTAGGGCTTGTCGCAAGTGCATCAAGGCCTTTTCAGTATTTTGTTCTTCGTAAAGGTTGGCAAGCAAAGAATGATATAAGTGAAGATGAGTCAACTGTAATTTTTCAGCTTCTACTATCGCTTCTTGTATGCCATTGGCTTTAGAAAGAGCGTAAGTTCTGTTCAGCGCTGCTATAGGTGAATATTCAAGTTGTAGCAGCCGATTATAAAGTTGTAAAATATTCTCCCATTTTTCAACCAGGTCTTCTTTCTTTGTATGCCAAAACCCAATTGCCGCTTCCAGATGATAACGTGACAATTGCTGGCCTTTCGATGAGAGATTCAAATAATGTTCTCCTTTTTCAATTAATTCTTTACTCCAAAGTGAAATGTCCTGGTCTTCGTATAGAATTATTTCTCCTTTGTCATCTGTACGTGCTTCAAAGCGGGAAGAGTGAAAACAGATTAACGACAATAGGGCATTAACGGAAGGCGTATTGGTTTGTTCACAGTTGGTAAGCAAATAGGTCAACCGCATGGCTTCCAAACAAAGATCTTTTCGTAATGTTTTGTTTTGAGAAGTAGAATAATAACCTTCGTTGAATAATAAATAAAGTGTTGTTAATACCGTTTGCAAGCGTTCATCAATAGCCGCAGCAGAAGGTAATTCAATACGGATCTGTTTGATGCGTAAGGTGTCTTTGGCTCTGGATAATCGTTTGTAAATGGTTTCTTTATTCGTCAGAAAAGCATCCGCTATTTCTTCTGCTCCGAAACCACACAATATATTTAATGCCAATCCTATTTGAGCTTCTATAGGAATGGAAGGATGACAGATTGCAAATATCATTTGCAATTGACTGTCTTCAATATTTTTAGTGGATAGATCCAACTCCGCATTTTCTCCTTCCAAAGTAGCGTACTTGATTTCAGGTACAATCTTTTGAGTAAAGAGGTGGTTGTGTTTTAAAAAATCTTTGGTTTTGTTTTTAGCTACGGTATAGAGCCAGGCAATTGGATGGGGAGGTAATCCTTTTTGTCCCCATGTTTCAGAGGCTATTAAGAAAGTTTCACTTACAATGTCTTCTGCAATCTCAATGTGTTCAATGCCGAATCGCTTACAAAGTACCGCAATGATGTTACGGTACTCTGTGCGAAATAAATGTGGAATGATTTCGGATTCTTTCATCAGAAAGTATTTACGAACAAGTAGATGCGGAATAAAGAAAGCCAGAAGGTTGATTAAACATTTTCACCTTCCTTCTGGCTATTCTCCTGTTTACATAGGAATGATCGTGCGTACTTCCACATTGCCTTTGATGGCAAGAACAGGGCAGCCTTTGGCAAGTTCAGCGGCCTCTTCTAAGGAGTCTGCTCTGATGATGGTGTAACCACCAATAGCTTCTTTCAGTTCTACATAAGGTCCGTCTGTTAAGACGTTGCCTGGCCTTACTACTTTGCCTTCAGAAGCAAGTCTGTTGCCCGCTGAGACCAATTTGTTTTGTGCTGCCAGACTTCCCATCCAGTCTTGCCAGTTTTTCATCATGGCTTGAAACTGTTCCGGAGAAGGTTGAACTTCGTTGCTGTCAAAATCTCTTCTGAATACCAATAAGAATTCTTTCATAGGATAAATAGTTTAAGTGTATACTCCAATGACGACCGACTTCTTAAAATTGGACACATTAGACCATTTATTTTTCAGCTTTCAGACGAACAGGAACCATCACGGTAAATCGACAAGCAAAAATTTTGTCGTTACCTGATTTATTACCCCACTTAGAGATGTTATCGAGGTAGTCGGTAGCAGGGTTGTACCATCCCATTTTAAAACCGGCGCCTACACCATTGGGTAAAAAATATTGAAAGCCACATTGGGTAGGAAACATAAAGGCCAGGTTGGAATAGGTTTCTCCATCTGCACGACTCGTAAGGTCTTTACTGAGTGAATTGCGAAATTCATCCTTGGGATTGAAACGAATGAGCCCTATCCCTTGAGCAATGAATACGCGAAAGTTTTTTCGTTTAATAAGGTTAAGCTGCAACTCATAGTGCACCGTAAAAATAGCCGTTTTGAAATAGTGGTTGGGTGTGGGTGTTTTTTCAGTGCTACCTGCCGTTCCAGAATATTCGTAGTTGGGATTTTGTCCGCTGATGGATCCAATTTGAAGATTAATGGCACCGTTTAATCTTTTTTTCTTCATCCATTGTATACCCAGATGAAAACCGGAAGTGAACTTCTCATAACCGGCCTGCAAATCGCCACGGTAGGCATTAGCGCTTACGCCTACTTCCAGAAAACGTTTGTAGGTAATGCTATCCTGAGCCTTTACTTCGTGTAGCATGCAGCACAACAAAGGCAGAAGATAAATGAAAGAAGGTAAACGCATTTTGAAAAAGGTCATAAAAACAAAAACAGATCCTATATATCAATATATACAAGATCTGTCAGTAATGTAATTGGATGAATGAATATTATTTAATCTTCGAGAAATCAAAGGTTTCCAGGAAGCTTGTATTGAAGTTACCCGAACGGAAAATAGGATCGTCCATTAAAGCAATATGCAATGGAATAGTTGTTTTTACACCTTCGATGACGAATTCCTGCAAGGCACGTTTCATACGATCGCATGCTTCATCACGAGTAGGTGCTGTAGCAATCAATTTGGCAATCATAGAATCGTAGTTGGGAGGAATGGTATATCCCGTGTAACAATGAGAATCTACACGTACACCATAGCCGCTAGGGATATGAAAATTCGTGATTTTTCCCGGAGAAGGTCTGAAGTTATTAGCCGGATCTTCCGCATTGATACGGCATTGGATAGAGTGTCTGAGTGGGAAATGGTTTTTGCCGTCCAATTTCTCACCTGCTGCCATGCGGATCTGTAATTTAATCAAATCCGTATCGGTTACTTCTTCTGTAATGGTATGTTCTACCTGAATACGCGTATTCATTTCCATGAAGTAAAAATCACCGTGCTTATCCACAAGAAACTCAATGGTACCGGCACCTTCATACTTAATGGATTTAGCTCCCTTTACAGCAGCTTCTCCCATTTTATTACGAAGTCTTTCGGTTAAGATCGGTGAAGGTGTTTCTTCAATTAATTTTTGATGGCGACGTTGGATAGAACAATCTCTTTCGGAAAAGTGAATGGCTTTACCTGTTTTGTCACCCATCAATTGTATTTCAATGTGACGTGGTTCTTCAATGAATTTCTCCAGGTAAAGACCATCGTTACCAAAGGCAGCACCAGATTCCTGTTTCGCATCGTTCCATGCCTTTTCAAATTCGGCATCTCCCTTCACGATTCTCATTCCTCTACCACCACCGCCAGCAGTGGCTTTCAGGATGACAGGGTATTTTACTTTATTGGCAATTTTTATTCCTTCTTCGATGGAAGACAACAATCCGTCTGAACCAGGAATGGTAGGAACACCTGCTTTCTTCATGGTGTCTTTCGCCGAAGCTTTGTCACCCATAGAGTTGATCATATCAGCAGAAGCACCGATGAATTTGATGCCGTAATCCTGACATACTTTAGAAAAATTAGCATTTTCTGAAAGAAATCCGTAACCAGGATGTATCGCATCTGCATTGGTAATCTCCGCAGCAGAAATGATATTTTGAATGCTTAAGTAAGATTGAGCGCTTGGAGCAGGACCAATACAAACCGCTTCATCTGCAAAGCGTACGTGGAGACTGTCTTTATCAGCTACAGAATATACTGCAACCGTTTTTATATTCATCTCTTTGCAGGCGCGGATTACCCTAAGGGCAATCTCACCTCTGTTGGCAATGAGTATTTTTTTAAACATAGGATCTGAATGGAGAAATGTTACCGCCCTTATTTAGGCTCTACCAAGAACAATGGTTGATCGTATTCTACTGGTGTGGCGTTGTCAACTAAAATTTTGACAATAGTACCAGAAATTTCAGATTCGATTTCGTTGAATAATTTCATCGCTTCGATGATACATACTGTTTTACCAACAGATACTTCATCTCCAACATTTACAAACAATGGTTTGTCTGGACCTGCGGAACGATAGAATGTACCGATCATCGGAGATTTGATCGTAATTAAGTTGCTTTTTATTTCAGCTGCCGGTGCTTCTGTTTTAGCCGCAGTAGTAACTGCCGGAGCTGTAGTTGCAGGAGCGATAGCTTGCTGTGCCACCTGTGGGAGACTGTAAACGGGAGCTTGGCTCGCCATTACATCAGGATATTTCTTGATGTTCAGTTTGAATTGTTCCGTTTCGATGTTTACTTCTGCTAAACCTGAGTTAGCAACGAAATCAATTAGTTCTTGTATCTCTTTTGGTTTCATAAATTTCTCTTTTACGAGCAGCTGGTAAGCTATTGGTTTAAACGAATATATTGTAAAGCATTCAATTAAATATACACCTATTTAGGATCGTAGGCCCACTTCAAATAAATAGAACCCCATGTGAATCCTCCTCCGAAAGCAGCCAATACTAAGTTGTCTCCTTTCTTCAGTTTCTTTTCATAATCCCATATCACCAACGGTATGGTAGCATTGGTTGTATTTCCATACTTGTGGATATTGATCATGACTTTGTCTTCTGCAACACCCATTCTCGCCGCTGTAGCATCGATGATGCGTTTGTTGGCTTGGTGAGGCACTAACCAGGTTACTTGATCAGAAGTTAAATTATTACGCTCCATGATCTCTGCAGCTACACCTGACATATTTGTAACGGCAGATTTGAATACAGTAGCTCCTTCCTGGAAAGCATAATGTTCTTTGTTGGTTACGCTTTCAATGGAAGGAGGTCTGCGACTTCCGCCCGCTTTCTGACATAAGAAGTCAGCGCCTGCACCATCTGTTTTCAAGACGCTGTCAATGACACCGTAACCGTCTGTGCTTGGCTCTAATAATACCGCACCGGCTCCATCACCAAACAGGATGCAGGTAGCACGGTCTTCGTAATTAACAATGGCTGACATTTTATCAGCGCCTACTACCAATACTTTTTTGTATTTACCCGTTTCTATAAATTGACTTCCGGTTACCAATCCAAAAAGGAACCCGGAACAAGCAGCATTTAAATCATAGCTGAATGCATTTTTCAATCCGCACATGTCGCACAATAAATTGCCTGTTGCAGGAAAAATAAAATCAGGAGTAGTGGTACAGCAAATCAACAGGTCGATGTCGAGCGGATTGGTGTTGGTCTTTTTTAGCAATTCTTTCACCGCTTTTTCAGCCATGTGAGAAGTGCCTAGTCCTTCACCTTTTAAAATTCTTCTTTCTTTAATTCCAGTGCGAGAAGTAATCCACTCGTCATTGGTTTCAACTTTCGATTCTAATTCTTTATTCGTAAGTATATATTCGGGCACATATCCTCCCACACCTGTAATAGCTGCTGTAATCTTACTCATCTAATTAATGGATTAGCTGTACGCTTTTTTAATCTTTTCTGTGATCTCTGATTTTACTAAGCCTTGGCCTTGCAAGATCATGTTTTTAATAGCTTTAGGAGAAGAAGAACCGTGACCAATGATCACGTTACCGTTCACCCCAAGAATTGGACTTCCGCCCACTTCTTCATAATTAAACATGTCGTAAAAGGAATGCTTAAATCCGCGGTCGTTGGTAAGGTTATAAAAAGTTTCAGCCATTTTAAGAATGACATTACCGGTGTATCCGTCACAAATGATTACATCTGCTTTCTCGTTGAATACATCACGTCCTTCTATGTTGCCTACAAAATTGATATTCGGAGTTGCTTTGATTAATCCGTGTGCAGCTTGAAGAAGGGTAGTCCCTTTTTCTTCTTCTTCACCAAGATTCATCAATCCTATCTTAGGATTTTCAATGCCAAAATAATGTTGTGAATACAAAGATCCGATCGTTGCAAATTGTGCCAATACTTCGGCTTTGCATTCTGCGTTAGCACCTACATCGAGTATAATACCAAAACGACCCGATTCTTTGGGAATCCATCCCGCGATACCAGGTCGAAGTACACCTTCAATTGCTTTTACGCTAAATAAAGAACCAACCAACATCGCACCGGTATTACCGGCACTACAGAAGGCATCCACTTCTTTTGTTTTCAACAAGTGAAACCCTGTATTGATACTGGATTTTGGTTTTTGAGAGATGGCTTTAGTGGGGTGTTCTCCCATGCCCACAACTTCCGGGGCATGCACAATATGAAAGGTAGAGGCATCCGCTCCCAGCGTGGATAGCTGCGATTTGATTTCCTCTTCTATTCCTATCAGTACGATGTGGGTACCACTATCTACCGCTTTTTGTGCTAAAATAGCACCTTCGATAGTAGCACGAGGAGCGAAATCGCCCCCCATTACGTCTAGGGCGACCTTCATCATTAAACGGCTACAGCAGTTTCGATAGCCAGTTTACCTCTGTAGTGTCCGCACTCACCACAAACTCTGTGAGATAGTACTGCAGCACCGCAGTTTGAGCACTCAGAAAATTGAGATGCTACGGCTACGTAGTGAGTTCTTCTTTTGTCTCTTCTGGTTTTCGAAATTTTACGCTTAGGATGTGCCATTTTATATTCAGTTTAGATTATTCTTTAAATTTTTAAGTAAAGCCCAACGAGGATCTTCACTTTCTTTATTCTCCTCTTCTTCTTCCGCCGGAGCAGTCGAACTTTGGTATATTAGTTTTACTTCTTCTTCATCGTCTTCTTCCTGCTGAAAACGCGGGTGGCGTTTTACAAAAGGAATAGCAATCGTGATGAACTCATAAATGTATTGCGCTACATTGATTCTATGCGTGTCGCGCGTGATACTGATGATCTCTTCACTGATCTCTGTATTCTCATCACCAAATTTAAACAACAACCTTTCGTTGCTGTTGATCGCCTGATCGTATTCTTCCAGCGATCTGTCGCAGGTAATCACAACAGTACCTTGTATGTCAAAGTCCATTTCGATTACACCGGGATGTAAACTCATGTTGACTTTGGCTGCTAAACTTCCTTTGTCGACGATGCTGTCTTCAAATAAAGAAAAGAAACTATTGTCTATATCGAATTGATACTCATATTCTTCTTGAGAAAGGTTGTGAATATCAATGTCAAATAACTTTAAACTAGCCATTACTTTCCAGACAAGTGGACGCAAATTTATAACTAAAAACTAATAAATAAAACAGATTTAGCTGTTTTCCTTCAAGATCTGTCTTTTTGAAGCCTAAGCCTTTATTTCCTGACGATTTTTAAGAATGTCCAAACCTCTGTATAAAGCTTCTCTGAAAGAAGATTCATCGGCTAAACTTTTGCCAGCCAGGTCATAAGCTGTCCCATGATCCGGTGAGGTGCGTACAATAGGTAATCCGGCTGTATAATTGACCCCTGATTGAAAATCAATTGTTTTAAAGCCGATTAATCCCTGATCATGATACATGGCTACTACACCGTCAAAATTTCGGTATGTTCCGGCTGCGAAAAAGCCATC
Source organism: Chitinophagaceae bacterium (assembly GCA_028288405.1). Taxonomy (GTDB): domain Bacteria; phylum Bacteroidota; class Bacteroidia; order Cytophagales; family Cytophagaceae; genus JACMQM01. The sequence continues at coordinate 6,476 of JAQBNS010000094.1, read as the reverse complement.
TGCTGCAAAAGGACCTTGGACCAAAGAACCTTTTTCTTTGAATTCAGCGATAAGGGGAACGATGATTTTTTCCTCTTCTTCACCTAACAGGCCTTTTTCACCGGCATGAGGATTTAATCCTAAAACGGCTATTTTAGGTTTTTTGATGCCAAAATCGCTTTGTAAGCTTTGCTGTAAGAGTTTAATTTTCGTTTTGATCAATTCCGGGGTAAGCATTTCCGCCACTTTGCGAAGGGGAACATGCGCCGTTACCATGCAGATGCGCATAGAGTTTCCGGTCATGAGCATTAAAGGCTCTTTGCCGCATTGTGCCGCTAGATATTCTGTGTGCCCCGGAAAACGGAAACTATCGTTCTGAATGTTTTTCTTGTCCAAAGGAGCCGTTAAAAGAAGGTGCGTTTTACCTGCAATGGTGTCCTTTGTCGCTTGCTCTAAAGAGATGAAAGCGCATTTACCCGAATCGGCTGTGGGGGTGCCAGGATTGATCTCATAATCGTTGTCCCAGCAGGTTCTGATATTTACCTTTTTAGCATGAACTTCCTCAATGGATTTGATCGAATGAAAACTCACTTCTTCATGAGTAATCAATTTTTTATAGCGTGCGAAAATCTTGAAGTTCCCATAAATAACAGGCGTGCAAATTTTTAAAATTCTAGGATCTGAAAAGGTTTTCAATATCAATTCAGGACCTATGCCGTTAAAATCTCCAATGCTTACTGCTACAATTGGTTTTTCAGGAATCAATGCACTCATTTGTTCGATGATTTAAAAATGTCACCAAAGGTAGTAAAAAAAGAGGGACGAGCTAGGAGCAAGGAGGTACGAATTGTAAGAATGTAAAGCCATGAATAAAATTAAGGCACTTATTTTCGTTCCTCGTGCCTCCTCGCTCGTACCTAAAAAAGAAACTCCCTTCAGAGCGGGAAGGGAGTTTTTACCTGCAAAAGATGAATTTGCGCCAGATAAGACTTAACTTACCTCGCTTATCTTAATGACCATTAATACCTTCCCACATAGAAAAGTAACCAAGTGAAAATCAATAAATTTGACAAAGTAACGCCAAAAAAAGCGTTGGGACAACATTTTTTGCACGATCAGCAAATTGCTCACCGGATTGTGGATAGTTTAATCCTGATTCCGGAAGGAAAGAAAGTCTTGGAAATAGGTCCGGGTATGGGTGTCCTGACACAGTATCTATTGCAAAAAGACATAGACTTATCTGTGGTGGAGATCGATAGGGAATCGGTGGATTACCTGACTCAACATTTCCCACAATTGAATGGCAGAGAAAAAATCTGGAACAGAGATTTTCTTCGCATGAACAATGAACAGTTTTATGATGGCAAAGAACCGTTTGTGCTCATCGGTAATTTGCCTTATAATATTTCTTCTCCTATTTTCTTTAAACTCATGGAAATGCGTGACCGTATTCCTCAGATGGTTTGCATGATACAGAAAGAAGTAGCGGAACGAATTGCTGCACCACACGGCAATAAGACCTATGGTATTTTGAGTGTGTTGATGCAGGCATTTTACAAAGTAGAGTATTTGTTCACTGTAAATGAAGGCGTATTCACTCCTCCACCGAAAGTAAAATCAGGTGTGATTCGTTATACCCGTTTAGAACAAAAGGATATAGGCTGTGATGTGCCAAGTTTTTTCAAAGTAGTAAAAGCCGGATTCGGTACCCGACGCAAAATGTTGCGGAATGCTTTGAAAAGCTTTAATTTGTCACCCGAATTGCACGCGCATCATTATATGGATAAAAGAGCTGAACAATTATCCGTTCAGGATTTTATCATTCTGACCAATTTAGTTTTCCCCCGCCAATAAAGACGTATGGCTTTTGAAATGTCAGAGAAGTTGTTAGAAGAATTGATCGCATTGATCAACTCGGAAAAGTCCGTGGAAATCCTGGAGGTATTACAGGATTTTCCCGAACAGGACATCTCTGTGCTTTTATTGGAATTGGAGTACGCTCAAGCCGCTTATGTATTACGCCTGCAAGATAAAAAAACATCCGCGCAGGTCGTTCGTGAATTGGATCCCGATTACAGAAAACGTTTACTGAAAGAATTCTCTTCTCAGGATATCGCTGCGTTCATTGAATTCCTGGAATCGGATGATGCCGTAGATATTATCAACGAACAACCTGTAAAAACAGGAGAAGAAGTCATTGCTTTATTAACCAATACTGAAAAAGCACTATACATACGTGATCTGCTGCACTACGACGAGGATTGTGCGGGAGGTTTGATGGCGAAAGAATTAGTGAAAGCCAATATCAATTGGACGATCCGTCAAACCATAGAAGAGATCAGAAAGCAGACCAGAGCGGTGGAGAAAATGTATTCCGTGTATGTCGTGGATGATATTGGAAGGCTTATAGGAAGAGTTTCTTTAAAGAAAATAATATTAGCAGATGATCATACACTCATCTCTGACATTTACGATGAAGAAGTGGTGGCGGTAGAATCGTACCTTTCGGATGTAGAAGTGGCAGAGTTGATGAGTAAATACGATTTGGAAGCCGTACCTGTTGTTAATATACAAGGACAGCTATTAGGGCGTATTACAATTGATGATATTGTAGACGTAATCACAGAACAAGCCGATCAGGAACGTCAGGCGATGGCCGGTATTTCTGACGACGTAGAAGAAGACGATAACGTATGGTTACTTTCCAAAAGCCGTTTGCCCTGGTTGATCATTGGCATGGCCGGAGGAGTGGCAGGGGCACGTTTTCTGGGGTTGTTTGAACACCTGATTACACTAGTGCCTGCTATGGCTTTCTTTATTCCCCTGATCACAGCAACGGGTGGTAATGTCGGTATTCAGTCGTCGTCTTTAGTTGTGCAGTCCTTAGCCGGAGGCGGGGATGACAGTTTTAGTTTCGCGCGTTTCTTTAAAAGTTTTGTGGTGTCATTGATCAATGGATTAGTGTTGGCTGTCTTAGTTTTTGGAATGAATTATATTTTTGGCGAGGAAATCAGAATGGTGATTGTGGTATCTGCCGCTTTGATGGGGGTAGTGGTTGTTGCTTCTTTTCTGGGAACGATCACTCCTTTGATCCTGGATCGCTTTGGTATTAATCCGGCCATTGCTTCAGGACCTTTTATTACGACGGCCAATGACCTGATTGGTCTGGCCATTTACTTTAGTCTTGCCTATTTGTTGTATTGATATGTTGTTGGTATATGAAGTTTTTGATTGTAGATGATTTGCATCCCTGCATTTTTGATGACTTGAAAAAAGCAGGAATAGAGTGGGATTACAAGCCGGAGATTGAAGCGGCTGAAGTGAAAAGAATATTGCCTGACTATCAGGGGCTGATTGTTCGTAGCAAAGTGTTTGTAGATGATGCTTTGTTAGGCAACTCACAATTAAAAGTCATTGCCCGTGCAGGTGCTGGGGTAGATAATATCGACGAGTCTGTACTGGCTAAGCGAGGTATTACACTCATCAATGCACCGGAAGGTAATTGTGATGCAGTAGGCGAGCATACTGTCGGAATGATTCTTTCTCTTTTGAATAATTTCCGCAAATCAAAAAAGGAATTGCTCCATCATCATTGGATCAGAGAGGGAAACAGGGGGTACGAATTGAGTAACCTCACCGTAGGTATAATCGGCTACGGTTACATGGGGAAAGCTGTTTGCAAAAGATTAGTGGCCTTTGGTTGTAAAATAGTAGTCTACGACAAGCAGCCATTAGTATCTGTGCACGAAGGAGTGGAGATGGTGAGTTTGGAGGAACTGAAAAAACGAGCAGATGTACTTACCTTGCATGTGCCATTGATTAATGGCAATGGACATTGGGTGAATAAAGCTTTTCTGGAAGAATTTGATAAAAACATATGGTTGATCAACACCAGCAGAGGCAAGGTAGTAGTAGGAGCAGATTTACCACCGTTATTAGACAGGGGGAAGCTAAGAGGAGCAGCTTTGGATGTATGGGAAAATGAACGCCCGGAAACCTTCTCTGAGGAAGAAAAGGAATTATTTGATAAACTATTGAGTTATCCCCAAGTCATCATGACTCCGCATGTAGCCGGTTGGACTTTTGAGTCCTATCGGAAGATTTCGGAAGTCATGGGGCGCAAAATTCTGCAATGGGCCAATAAATCTTAGGGTGCTTGAAATTCATTAGTTTTTTATTAACTTTGTTATACAAGGAAAACGGTTTTCAGAAAAGCCGTTTTTTTTATTTAAACGAATATCAATTATGAGTAACATTTCATACTATACCGCCGAAGGATTACAAAGGTTAAAAGACGAATTGGCGTTTTTGAAAACTAAGGGAAGAGCGGATATGGCCAAGCAAATTGCTGAAGCCCGTGATAAAGGAGATTTGAGTGAAAATGCTGAGTATGATGCAGCAAAGGATGCGCAAGGCCTTTTGGAAATGAAAATTTCTAAATTGGGAGATATTGTAGCCAATGCACGTTTATTGGAAGAAGCAAATGTCGACACCTCCAAAGTATCTATCTTATGTACGGTGAAAATCAAAAATAAGAAGAACGGAGCAACGGTTGTTTATACGTTGGTTTCTGAAGAAGAAGCGGATTTGAAAGCCGGAAAGATTTCAGTGAAATCTCCTATCGGAAGTGGTATCTTAGGAAAGAAAATAGGAGAGCTCGCTACAGTGGAAGCTCCGGCCGGTAAAATGGAATTTGAAATTGTAGACATTAGTCGTTAATCATTGATCGGCAATGGCTAGCATTTTTACTAAAATCATCAACGGGGAAATCCCTTGTTACAAAATAGCGGAAGACAGCCGCTATTTTGCATTTCTGGACATCCAACCTTTAGTGGAAGGCCATACCTTGGTCGTTCCTAAACAGGAAGTGGATTATATCTATGACCTGGATGATGAAACCTTGGCTGGCTTACATGTGTTTGCTAAAAAAGTAGCGAAAGGAATTGAAAAGGTAGTCCGCTGCAAACGCATCGCTGTATCCGTAATTGGATTAGAAGTTCCTCATGCACATGTGCACCTCATTCCTTTGAATGCGATGAGAGATGTTAATTTTTCCAATGCTAAATTGCAGCTTTCAAAAGAGCGCATGCAAGAACTGGCTGCCAAAATTGCTGAGGCCGTAACTCTTTAAAGCGAGGAGCGAGGAGGTACGAGCGAGAAATGTGTTTTTTGTTTTCCTATCTCGTGCCTCCTGGCTCCTCGCTTATTCACTTAAGCTTTCCAACAAGATTGTACACGCTTTCTCTATTTCTTCTTCTGTAATAGTCAGAGGAGGCGCAAGTCTTAGGGCTGTATCTTTAAATAGAAACCAGTCGGTTAGCAATCCTTTTTCCAATGCTTTAGCGATGGTTTTTTGAACCAGGTTAGCATCTCCCAATTCAATCGCCATCATTAAACCTATTCCTCTTATTTCAACAATAGCAGGGTGAGTTAATCGCTTACGAAAAGCTTCTCCTTTTACCCTTGCTTTCAATGAAAGTTCATCTGATAAAATAGTTTTCAAAGTAGCCAATGAAGCCGCGCAACTTACAGGATGTCCTCCGAAGGTAGTGATATGTCCCAGAAAGGGATCGTGGGTCAAAGTTTGCATAATGTCGTTGCTGGAGATGAATGCACCTATTGGCATTCCTCCTCCCATTCCTTTGGCACAAACCAGGATATCCGGTGTAATACCGAGTTGTTCGAAATACCAAAAACTACCGCTTCTTCCAAAGCCAGATTGTATCTCATCAAAGATGAGCAGGCATCCTGTTTCCTTGCAACGTTTAGATAAGGCGTGGAAATAGGAAACATCTGCCATGACTACTCCCGCTTCACCTTGTATAGGCTCTATAATGACCGCTGCTGTTTGTTCATTGATCAGGTGAAGATCGTCTACTGCTCCAAAACGGATATGTGACACGCCGGGTAATAGAGGTCGAAAGGCTTGTTTGAAAAATTCATTTCCCATCATGGAAAGAGAACCATGACTGGAACCGTGGTAAGCATTGTAACAAGAGATCAAATTTCGTCTGCCGGTATAACGTTTTGCCAATTTCAGAGCACCTTCTACTGCTTCACTTCCTGAGTTGACAAAATACACCCGGTCCATAACAGATGGAAGCGTTTTACAGAGGGCTTCTGCCAATAAAACCTGCGGAGATTGAATGAGCTCGCCATATACCATCAGGTGCATATAAGTCTCACTTTGTTGTTGCACGGCTTTCACTACTGCAGGATGGCAATGTCCTATGTTGCTTACTGCAATACCTGAGATCAGATCCAGAATCGATTTTCCTTCTGCTGTATAGAGGTATATACCGGATGCCTTTTCAATTTCTAAGGCAAGCGGAGCATCGGATGTTTGAGCCAGATGACGCAGGAATAGGGAGCGGTGAGTGATCATGCTGTAAAGATAATAAAAAGGAACGAGCTAGGAGCTAGGAGGTACGCGATCTAAAAATCGTACCTCCTAGCTCCTAGCTCGTTCCATTTATTTTACACTATCTTTAGGAAGG
>JAQBNS010000047.1 GCA_028288405.1 Chitinophagaceae bacterium | reverse complement strand
TATACAAAACAACATACCATCAAGCAAGCAGTTACCATTTCAGGAGTTGGATTACATACCGGTACAATGGTAAACATGACCTTCAAACCTGCACCTATCAATCACGGTATCAAGTTTCAACGCATAGACATAGAAGGACAGCCCATCATCGAAGCAGACGTTGACTTGGTAGTTGATACATCCAGAGGAACCACGCTTGAAAAACACGGAGCAAGAGTCAATACCGTAGAACATAGCCTGGCCGCCTTACTCGGCCTGCAAATCGACAACGTACTGATTGAATTGGACGGCCCTGAAATCCCCATCATGGATGGAAGTTCTAAACCATTCATTGATGTCTTAGACAATGTAGGACTCGAAGAACAAAATGCATTGCGTAATTTCTTCGAAGTACCACACGGTATCTTCTATACCGATTCAGAAAAGAACATCGAGCTGGCAGCATTGCCGCTGGACGATTACAGAGTGACGGTCATGGTGGATTACAATTCACCGGTACTAGGAAGTCAATATGCTACACTCAATAACATCAGTCAGTTTACGAAAGAAATCGCTTCTTGTAGAACGTTCTGTTTCTTGCATGAATTAGAAATGTTATTCAAAGCGAACCTGATCAAAGGCGGAGACTTGAACAATGCCATCGTGATTGTAGACCGTGTGGTAAAAGATGATGAACTGGATTACTTAGCCGGTTTGTTCAACAAAAAGAAAATCGAAGTAAAAAAAGAAGGCATCCTTAATAACTTAGAACTACGTTACCCTAACGAACCTGCACGTCACAAACTGTTGGATGTTGTCGGTGATTTAGCTCTAGTAGGAAGACCCATCAAAGCACAGATCTTGGCAGCAAGACCCGGACATGCATCGAACGTAGCCTTTGCTAAGAAGTTGAAGCGTGTCATGTTGGATGCTTCTAAAAATCAAATGCCAAAGTACGATCCGAGTTTGCCTCCTGTCATGGACGCGACAAGAATTTACAAAGCATTGCCACACGCTTACCCTTTCAAACTGGTAGATAAAATCATTCACCTGGATGAGAATACAGTAGTCGGCGTGAAGAATGTCACTATTAACGAACCGTTTTTCCAAGGCCACTTCCCTGGAAACCCCGTGATGCCGGGCGTTCTGCAAATTGAAGCGATGGCACAAAGCGGTGGTGTATTAGCCATGAACACAGTGCCCGATCCTGAAAACTATTGGACTTATTTCCTGAGCATCGACAACGCGAAGTTCCGCAAGATGGTTGTACCGGGAGATACACTGATATTCAAATGCGAAATTAAAGAACCGATCAAAAGAGGAATCATAAAAATGTACGGACAAGCTTTTGTAGCAGGCCACCTGGTATGCGAAGCGAATCTTACAGCCAGTATTGTTAAAAAAGATAAATTTTGCTAGATAATAATTTGACAATGAATCAACCTTTAGCATATATCCACCCGCAGGCAAAAATTGCCGAGAATGTTGTTATTGAACCTTTCGCGATGATACATAAAAATGTAGAAATCGGCGAAGGCACATGGATCGGTTCACACGTAACGATCATGGAAGGTGCACGCATTGGTAAAAATTGTAAGATTTTTCCAGGTGCCGTAATTTCAGGCGTTCCTCAAGACCTTAAATTCAAAGGAGAAGAAACTACTGCTGTCATTGGAGACAACACGGTCATCAGAGAATATGTAACGGTAAGCCGCGGTACAACAGATAAGCACACCACAATCGTTGGCAAGAACTGTTTGATCATGGCCTACGTGCACATCGCACACGATTGCGTGATCGGTGACAATGTCATCCTTGTCAATGCCGTGCAATTAGCCGGACACGTACAGGTAGAAGATTATGCTATCGTAGGTGGTGCAAGTGTCGTGCATCAATTTGTAAGAATCGGATCTCATGTGATCATTGCCGGTGGTTCATTGATCGGTAAAGACGTACCTCCATTCTCCAAAGCAGCACGTGATCCGCTTCGTTATTGTGGCATCAATTCTATCGGATTGAGAAGAAGAGGTTTTACCAACGATCAGATCAATTCGATACAAGACATCTACAGAGTACTCTACATCAAAGGACACAATACCTCCAAAGCGGTGGAGATTTTAGAAATAGACTTCCCTCCATCCAAAGAACGTGATGAAATTCTAAACTTCATCCGCAGCTCCGACCGAGGCATCATGAAAGGAAGCGGTGTCTAACGACAACCGTGCTTTTATGCAAGCCGGCCTTGTGCTATCTCATCTGAGTAAAACCTTTAACAGGGAATTACTTTTCAAGCAACTGAATGCAGAGTTTACTCCTCGCTCTGCCACTGCTATCACTGGCCGCAACGGATCTGGCAAGTCTACCCTTTTGAAAATCATTGCAGGATTGCAATTGCCAAGTGAAGGCACGACGGAGTTACACATCAACAACAAGACAATTCCTACAGAACAACATTACCAATACCTTTCTTTCGCCGCTCCTTACATCGAGCTCATCGAAGAATATACTTTACAGGAGATGCTTACTTTTTATTTCAAGCTAAAACCGCTCTCTCCTTCTCTACAACTCGATCAGCTGCCTGATTTATTATTGTTGCCAAAAGCCAAACACAAAGAGATCCGTTCTTTTTCATCCGGCATGAAACAACGGTTGAAAGTGGGTCTGGCTTTCTTCACGGAAGTGCCTTTGCTCCTGCTCGACGAGCCGACTTCACATTTGGATGAAGAAGGGAAAAAATGGTTTCATAAAAATTTACAGTTGGTACAAGGTCAACGCACCATCATCATTGCTTCTAACGAGGAAGAGGAGATTGAAAGCTGTACGAAGCGGATTCATATTACTGATTATAGTCGTTAGACGTTAGTGGTTAGTCTTTAGTAAAAAGGTTATACCAAACTTTTCCGTTAACGCGATCTGTCTTACCCCTAAATCCCCTGAAGGGGACTTTGCATTTTATAATAAATATCTTTGCTACCAAGATGTTGTCCCTGCCAGGACAAGCTGCGCGTGTATTAAATTCTCACTCAGTCTTGAGCACCTATACAAAAAGAACGCCCTTGCATAATATGCAAAGGCGTTCTTTTTCTAACCACTAACATCTAACGTCTAACGACTACTTCTCAAACGATGAGATCATCGACAGCTCTATCGCTTCGTCTAAATGTCTTGGATCGTCCAGTAATGATTTGTTGCGGATGAGGTCTTCGCGGTGAAGAACTTTAAGGGTGAGCTTTCCGAATTTAACATTCACGGCTCTTTCGTATACGTCTGGGAAATGTAATCCCGGTGTTTTGCTGATGATGTCTATGCAACCGTCCTGAACGGGAATACTCAGGTAAAAATCGTCGGATTTCTTTACTGCTCTGTCTTTGCTTGTCCAACCCAACTCGTGGAGGGTTTCAAATAACAGCATCATGTCGTCCGCATTGTCGGATACGAGCAGATCCACTTCACTGAGTTCCGTTCGCAGTCCATGGTATTTGCAAGCAATGTTACCAATAAGTAAGAACTTACATTCTTTTTTGGTCAGCTTTTCCAAGAATGGAAATGCTTCATCCCAAAATGAGGTTTCCTGATCCAGTTGATTTGCCATAGAATATTAAGATAGGTGTTTAAACCGAAGATTCAAAATAAGGGCAAGAGGATAATTAAAGAGGTATGTAAGGTTTGGTAATAATTAAGTAAAGAGATTAATACTGTTTAGTACATTCTGTTTTGGGCGTGCCCCTCCGGGTCGGGCTATCCACTCCAAGTCCTCACTCGGATCAAGCGTTGATCGTTAGTATAATTGTTTGCCTCGCTCCGGGCTTTCCGTTCCTATCCCTCACGCAAGCACTAGAACTTAATTACTGTAGCCCCTGCTCCTCCTCTATCGGCATGATCATCTTCTACCGCCTTCACTTGCTTAATATCACTCAGGTACTCTCTGATAAGAGTTCGCAGAATTCCATTGCCCTTACCATGCACCACCACTACTTCTTTAAAACCAAGCAGCAACGCATCGTCTATCCAATGCGAAAATATAGACATCGCTTCTTCTCCTCTCATCCCTCTTAAGTCCAATTTAGGATTGAAAGTTTGGGTACGTTCCAGCATCACCGAAGAAGCTCCTGTATGATAGGTTTTCGTTTCTTTTCCAACTTGTCTCTCGTAATCTTTTTTGCTGATCTTAACCAAACGTTCGCTTTTCACAACGGACTTCAAATCACCAATCAGAATTTCCGTATCCTTCCCTTTTATTGCCACGACTTTTCCGTAAGCTTCCTGGTCTTTGAACTTCACATAAGAGCCGACTTCAACAGGACCTTTTTCCGGAATCAACGGTTCCTGATGGGTAACAATTTCTTCCGGCACTAATTCTGATAACTGTCCCGAAATCGCAGACTTGGTCACTTTTAAGTTTTCTTTATCTACCGGTTGATTACTGTTCTTGATCAATTGTAACTCATTCAACACACCTGAAGCATTCGATAATATTCCTTTTGCTTTTTCTTTCGCTTCATTCAATACCACCCGGCGTTTGAGATCGAGTTCGGATAAACGAGTTTGCAAATCTTTTTTCAAGGCATCCGACTGTTTGTTCAACTGCGTCAACATCGCTCTGCGCGAACGAACTTCCGCCTGTTGTTTTTCCAGGTCTCTTAATAATTTATCGTACTGCTGCCAGCCCTCGCCCAGCAAGGTTCTGGCTTCGTCCAATACATAAGAAGGCAATCCGATATTTTGTGCAATCTCTAAGGCAAATGAACTTCCCGGTTTTCCCCACTCCAATTGAAACAAGGGACTCAAAGTATCCAGGTTGAAGAGCATCGCTCCGTTGATGAAGCCTTTTTCTTCAGAACCCAATTTCTTCAAATTGTCAAAGTGCGTGGTGATGACACCCAATACTTTTTTCTTATTCAACACTTTCAGCACGGACTCCGCAATCGCACTTCCTGAGCGGGGTTCTGTACCTCCTCCAAATTCATCGATCAGTACCAGACTTTTGTCATCCGCCACATCGATGAAATGTTTTAGGTTTTTCAAGTGAGAACTATAAGTACTCAAATCATTTTCCAACGATTGCTGATCACCGATGTCCAATAAGATGCGGTCGAACAAACCGAACTTACTGCCATTGTTAACCGGTACCAACAAACCTGTTTGCAGGCAATACTGCAGCAAGCCGGCAGTTTTTAAACAAATGGATTTCCCGCCGGCATTGGGTCCTGATAAGATTAAGATTCTATCCTGCGCGGATAAAAAGAAATCAATCGGTACCAATGGTTTGTTTTGTTCTTTCAATGACCGCTCTAACAAAGGATGACGAGCTTGCTTCCATTCCATTACGGGATAATCCAGAATGGCCGGCTGTATAGCCTGACAGGCAATAGCCCATTTGGCTTTCGCGCGGATCAAATCGATATCACCCAAGAACTCGTAGGCTTGTAATAATTCGGGTAAATGTTTACGCATCTCATCAGACAAAGCCGTTAATATCCTAACGACTTCTCTTGATTCCTTGTGTTGAAGATCCTTGATGTTATTGTTGTACTCCAGGATCTGTGCCGGTTCTATAAAGGCGGTTTGTCCGGTGGCTGATTCATCGTGAATGAAACCTCGCACCTGACGTTTGTGTTCTGCGTAAACAGGAATGACCGTTCTTCCATTACGAATCGTTGGCAACAATTCTGCATCTGTATATCCTTCTCGAATAAACGCTTTCAGCAAGCGGTCCGTTTCTTTTCTTAAACGAATGGATTCTTCCTGCAATTCTTTTCTGATTTCATACAAGTCGAAAGAAGCATCGTCTCTTACATTTCCTTCGACGGTAATGATTTTATCGATGTCACGGATCAACCTGAAATCAACGACGACCTCTTCGATCAATCGCTTCAGTGAAGGCATTTCTTCGCGTTCTCTGACTTCGATGAATTGCTTGATGCGTGAGACCGTTCTTAAAAAAGCGCGCAAGTCATGAAACTCTTTGCTTTCCAGAAAAGCGCCGGAGAGTCTGAGTTTATTGAGAAAAATTTCCACGTCCAAATAATCGTGTCGCGGAAAAGCTTCTTCGTCTTCTAATATGCGTTTGAGTTCGTTGGTTTGAGAAAGGAGAGTCAGAATACTTTCTTTGTTGGTCAAAAACTTCAGTTGTTCTGTTTTGCGTTCTCCTGCTTTGCATAAGCAATACGATTTCACCCATTCCTTTACCTGAGTAAAACCTATTTTATCTTCCAGCACGTTGTGTACTACTTCCTGATCTAGCATCTCTATAAAAATAACAAGGATTTTCCATTACATAGGGCCAAAGCCATATTTAAGCTAAAATTTCACTTTTTTTTTGAAAAAATCTCGCTAAGACCTGTATCTTTTCAGAATGTGCAGCATTATAGGTTTGTAAGAAGTGGAAACAAAACATCAAACCATATCGGAAATAGAAGCAGAATGGGCCCTTGTGCAAAAGGCCCAGAAAGACCCTGCCCTGTTTGCACCACTTTACAACAAGCATTTCAAACCCATCTTTCTGTTCATCTTTCGCAGGATCTCAGAAGAAGATCTGGCCGGTGACCTGACGGCTTTGGTATTTAGCAAAGCCTTGTATAATTTACACAAGTATAGTTACCGCGGACTCCCCTTCTCTGCCTGGTTGTACCGGATTGCTCTAAATGAAATCCAGGCTTACTACCGCCAATCGAAAAAAGAACGGGTAGTGAGTTTTTCCAGTGAAGCCTTGTCTATTCTGAGCCAGGACATTCGGGAAGAAGAAAACACACAACTGCAGGAAGAACGGGAACAACAGTTGTTGTTGAGCCTGGAAGACTTATCGGAAGAAGAAATGGTGTACATTGAACTTCGTTTCTTCGAAGGACGTTCTTTTAAAGAAATAGCAGATATACAACAAGTCACTGAAAATAATGCGAAAGTCAAAACCTACCGCATCATCGATCGACTTCGTAAAATCTTAATTCGTAAACAAAATGCCTAAGTATAAATTTCAAAAGAAATCGAACGACCCTTCGGATGAATTCATCCGAAGCAAGATGGATTTTAATAAAATTCTTCAGCAACAACAGGACCTCAACAATTATAAAAAGGCTACCAAACCTTTGTATAAAAATAAATTCTTCCTGGGATTTATGATCCTGTTGGGTGTGATCTGTTTATTATTAATTTTTGATGAAAATGATCCAGAAGAGGCGCCGGTAAAGGCTTTGAAGGATAGTGTGGTGGTGGATAGTTTGAAAAAATAGCCAACTGTCTTGCCCCTAAATCCCCTGAAGGGGACTTTGCATTTGTTAACAACAATAGATGATAATAAAAGAATAAGCCCATCGTATGTATATGCGATGGGCTTATTTTTTTATTGGGAAGTAAAGTCCCCTTCAGGGGATTTAGGGGCTAGACAGATTGATTCTGCTACTGCACCTTCCCCTCCGAAGTCCTCACATTCAACGTATCGACAACAATCGTATAAAGCTGCTTGTATTCGTCTACATGACTGGTATACCAATTGTAACTGTCTTTGAATTCTTTTTGAGTGACGCCGTGTTTTGCCAGCAGTTGATTTTCCAGTTCGCTAAACAACAACAAAGAAGAATCTTTGGTATACTCTCTCGCAGAAATAATACCTTCTGCCATATGAATATCAGCCATGATCGACACCATCTTTTCTCTGGGAATAACAGCCGCAGGGCGGGATTCTTCCTTCGAGTTACAGGCAGTCAGCCCTAAAACAAATAAAAGAAGTAAGGAAAGCGATTTCATATCCAAATTTAATCCTAAAAATTGATTATTTTTAAAGATTACAGAATTCCTTTCGCATGAAAGAAATCATAGCCAAGCTAAAAAAGATCGAAATACGGATTCGGAAAACCATCGAATCCAGAACCCATGGAAAATTTAATTCCATCTTCAAGGGCTCTGGGATTGAATTTTCCGATATACGCGATTACCAATACGGCGATGATGTGCGTAACATCGATTGGAAAGTAACCGCCAAAGGTCACGGTACTTATATCCGAACGTACCAGGAAGAAAAAGAACAGGATGTCATTATCATTGCCGACATCAGCGGTTCGAACGACCTGGGCGTAGGCGACAAAATAAAATACGATATCCTCAAGGAATTAAGCGGTATCATCACCTTGTCTGCTGTAGAACAGAGAAGTAATATCGGCATCATCGCCTTCACCGATCAAAAGGAATTGTTTATCAAACCCGATCGCGGGATCAAGCATGGCTACTATTTGCTGCACAGATTCTTCCATTTGGTGCGTCAGTCTTCGTTGACTGATATAGATGCCATGTTCCGCTACGCCTTGTCCGTCGTGCAGCGCAAAAGTGTAGTGATCATCCTTTCGGATTTCAAAGGGAAGTGGTCAGAAAATTTATTGTCACCGCTCGCTCAAAAACATGATCTCGTGGTGATTCAGGTATCCGATCCAACGGAGATCGTTATTCCTAAAATGGGCATCATTCCTTTGTTGGATAAAGAAAGTAACAAAACCATCTGGATCAATTCTTCTTCAAAAAAATACAGGGAACACCTCGAAGAAAAATTCATGGCCAACAGTAAACACATAGAATCCGTTTGCAAAAAATACCGCTCGCGCTATGTGTTGATTAAAAATGGTGAAGATTATTTCTCCAAACTGGTTGAATTATTTACCCCAAGAGAAACATCTTATGCACGCTTGTAAGAACGTTTTCTTTTTTCTCCTGCTCCTGACTCAGCCCTTCTCTGCCTGGGCGCAGTTCGCTGAGATTGATGTCACCGCTTACATCAACAAAGACTCCATCGTATTGGGAGAGCCCTTTATGTATACGATCAGCATCAGCTATCCTCCCAAATATGAAATTGCTTTGCCTGATTCGCAGGATATACCCAAGCCTCTGGAATGGATTGGAAAAACCTATTACAACACCGTATGCAAAGACAGCTTGTGTAAAGACAGCATTCAATATTTTCTCCGCACCTTCAATACCGATAGCATATTAATACCCAACATTCCCGTTTATATTTTTAGCGGTAACCGACGCGATACACTGTTCATCCATCCGGCGTTGAAAGAAGTAGTGATAAAAAAACTAAGATCTTCAATAGCTGAATTCGACTGGCAGGAAGATGTCGCTTACCTGGAATTGCAACCGAGCGTGAATTATTGGTACTACGGTGCCATCGCTTTGGGAGTGCTGGTTGTTTCCATCATTTTGTTCTTATTGGTTGGACCGATTGTACTGAGAAGAATCAAACTCTTCAATATGGGATTGAATCACCAGCGTTATGTAAAAGATTTTGATGAGCAGATTCAGGAATTTAATGAAAATAAAAGAGCGACGGATCTTGAAAAATGCATTACCATCTGGAAGTCCTATTTAACAAGACTGGAATCCAAACCTTATACAACCCTTACGACAACCGAACTCAAAGACATGCAGGACATGGAAGATGTCATTACACCTTTGAGAAACCTGGATCGTTTTTTATACGGTGGCTTGAGACAGAATGAAACCATGGAATCATTAAATGCTTTGCGACGTTTCAGCAACAGACGTTTTCTAAAAAAGAAAAAAGAGGTACGTGATGTTCGATAACTTAAAGTACATAACGATGCCGGAATGGCTCTCCCTGAAATGGTTTCAATGGGATACCGTTAGAACCTTTCATTGGGAAAATCCGCTGTTGCTCTATACCATCGCGTTGATTCCTGCACTCTATTTCCTCCGTTGGTTATTTCATTTTCGCTTTCGCCAAAAATTACAAATTGCTTTATATTCTAACGATGTCAAGAGCAAAGGCATCATTCAACTGCTTCGTCTGATTCCTTTTACTACTGCAGGTTTGGCATTGGCATTTTTTATCATTGCCCTGGCAAGACCGCAAAAAGAAAACATCACAAAGAAACAATGGAGTGAAGGCATAGACATACTCATGGTATTGGACATTTCTGAATCCATGAAATTGAAAGACATGCATCCAGACCGATTGGAATCTTCCAAAGAAGTCATGGCGCAGTTCATTGACAAGCGTCCCTTCGATCGATTCGGTTTGATTATTTTCGCAGGTGATGCCTATACGTACTGTCCGTTAACAGCCGATCACAGCATGATCAAGAAAATGTTGGCTTCCACGAATACCAACATGATTAAAAATCAAGGCACAGCAATTGGTGTGGCCATCGGAGTCGGCATCAACCGGTTGATTCAATCGCCCAGCAAATCAAAAGTCATGTTGCTCATCAGTGACGGAGAGAATACCTCCGGTGTCTTAGATCCCAGTGTAGCTGCGAAACTGGCCTATGAAAAAAACATCAAGATCTACAGCTTCAGTGTCGGTAAAGAAGGTTCCGTAGCCTTCGGTAAAAACAATCAGGGACAAACGTTGTTTGCCTACTCTCAACCCGATGATAAAACATTGAAAGAAATAGCCAACATTACCGGAGGACGGTTTTATAAAGTAACCAATAAAAAAATATTCGGATCCTTTCTACAAGAACTGGACGCATTGGAAAAATCTGACATCACCACCTGGTCAGGCTCCGGCTACGAAGACCTTTACCGTATCTATTTGTATTGGGGCGTGATTTTCTTTTTGTTGTGGAATGCGATACGGTTTACGTTTTTGAATAATTATTTGGAGGATTAAAAGAGTGAAGAGTGAGTAGTGAAGAGTGAATGGGCAAACTTATTCTTCACTACTCACTCTTCACTCTTCACTATTTTTATATTCCTCCACAAACCTCTCCCAATCCTCCAGCTGCGTTTTCTTAAATACTCTTGGGAATTTATTCTGAGAACCTACTTTCCCTTTTGATTCCATCCATTTGTAAAAAGCATTGACAGGCAATACTTCCAAAAACACATCTTTCAATGCGGCTATACGTTCGGTCCGGTAATCATCGTTCAGCTCTTTCAATTTTTCATCCAAACGTTGACGCAACACCTCTGTGTCAATTTTATCGTCTGTACCTACAAACCACTTGTGTGCGAAAAGCGTACCGTGAGTGATACCGGCTACGGTGTATTCTGAAATAGAAATATTCAACTCTTCTGAAACCAACTGTATCGCTTTGTTCATGTTGTCTACTGACAAATGTTCTCCGCACAAACTCAGGTAATGTTTCGTTCTTCCACTGATCATGATCTCACATTCCTCTTTGTTTTCAAAACGTATCACATCGCCGATCAGGTAACGCCAGGTTCCCGCGCAGGTAGACAATAGCAAGGCGTAATCTACGCCTTCCTCTACCTGATGAATCATGAGTGTTTCAGGCGTATCAATGATATCACCGTCTGAGTTAAAATTCTTTTCATTGAATGGAATGAATTCAAAAAAGATTCCTGAATGAAGGCAAAGCTTCATCGCATGTTTATCAGGAGCACCCTGATACGCAATAAAACCTTCAGAAGCCAGATAAGTTTCAATGTAAGTAATCGGCTTGCCCAATAATTTTTCAAACCCTTTTTTATAGGGTTCAAAAGAAACACCACCGTGTACAAAGACGCTTAGGTTAGGCCAGATCTCATGAATATTATTCAAGCCATGGTGCTCAATGATACGCTCCATCATGATCTGCAGCCAGGCTGGAACGCCTACGATGAAAGCAATATCCCACTTCGCCGCATTTTTTGTAATCTCTTCGAGCTTATGATTCCAATCTCTTTCTTTCGCAATCCGTTTTCCGGGTTTGTAAAACATTTGAAACCAGAATGGAATTTTACTCGCTTGTATTCCGGATAGATCTCCTTCGTAATACGTATCGATTTTACTCAACTGCGTACTGCCGCCCAACATCAATATTCCTTTTCCTAAAATAGCAGGAGGTAAACCGTACAAAGACAAGCTCATCATTTGACGCATGCCTGTTTTTTTATTGGCCCTGATCATATCCACTGTCATGGGAATATGCTTGGTTGCCGCTTCAGACGTACCAGAACTCAAAGCAAAATATTTTACTCTGCCAGGCCAGGTTACATCATGCTCGCCTGCTTTGCTTTTATACCACCATTCATCAAAGATCTTATTGTAATTGAAAACAGGAATCGCATTTTTCCACACGTCATAAAAATGGGTGGACTTTTTTTCTCCGAATTGATGCAGTACTTCCTGGAAATTATAATGCTCTCCAAACTGCGTATGCTTTGCTTTAGCCAGCAATTTTCCTAATTCCTTTTTCTGTAATTCAAAAGGCGTTTTCTTTTTCTGGGGCTTTAGATTGCCTATCTTTAAACCTTGACTGAGCAAAGAGCCAAATAGCGGCATATACCTGATTGGGTTAATTAGTATATGCTAAAATAACTCTAATTCATGAGATAAAAAACAATCCGACAAATGAGCATCGCCCAAACTATTTCCCAACTCATCAGTGAAATAAAACCCTACGGCAGCACACTCATCGCAGTCTCCAAAACACATCCCGCAGAAGCTGTTCGCGAAGCTTATGAAGCCGGCCAACTCGACTTTGGGGAAAATAAAGTACAGGAGATGCAGGATAAAAAACCGTTGCTGCCCAACGAGATACACTGGCACCTCATCGGCCACCTGCAAAGCAACAAAGTCAAATACATTGCTCCTTATGTTCACCTCGTTCATTCCGTAGACAGTCTTAAGCTCTTAGAGGAAATCAATAAGGAAGCCCAAAAAAATAACCGCATCATTCCCTGTCTTTTACAAGTACACATTGCGCAGGAAGAAACCAAATTTGGCGTGGATGCCAATGACATTCGAACATGGCTCAGCAACCGCAGCCTGGATTCGTTTGACCACGTCAAGATCAAAGGATTCATGGGCATGGCTTCTTTCACTCCGGACCAACAAAAAATAAGACAAGAGTTCAAACAGTTGAAACAATTGTTTGACGAATGCAGCAAGCACTATCAATCGGCCAATACAGAATGGGAGGCATTGTGCATGGGCATGAGTGCCGATTACAAAATCGCCCTGGAGGAAGGCAGCACCATGATCCGTGTAGGAAGTGCTATATTTGGATCCCGATAGTTATCGGGATAGAAACCTGTCAAATTTAACATAAACTTAATATGCATAAATTCATTTTACTCTTCAGTACCGTCAGCGGAGCGCTGTCTGTAGCTATAGGTGCTTTCGGTGCACATAAATTCAAAGACTATTTGCTGTCCGTCCAACGTACGGAAACATTTGAAACAGCGGTACGCTATCAGTTCTACCATACACTGGCTCTATTAATGGTGGGCATCATTTATTTTCAACACCAAAACAAATGGATGGATTGGGCCGCTTACGGCTTCGCTGCAGGAATAATTATTTTCTCCGGATCTCTTTATATCCTCTGCGCAACAAACATAGGAAAATGGGGAGCAGTAACTCCGATCGGCGGACTGGCATTGATAGCAGGATGGGTATGTTTGGCGATTGGATTATATAAAGTGGTAAGTTGAAAGTGGTAAGTGGTAAGTAAAAAAATAAAAAAAGTCAGGTATAGCCTGACTTTTTTTATTTCCTAGTTTAAAACTTATCACTTACCACTTTACTTAATCCTCTTCAACTGAAAAAGCGTTTCAATACCAAATACCTTAACATTGTAAGTAATGACGTCGCCTTCGATCTGAACGATGGTCGCTTCCAGTTTTACTTTTTCCTTTGCAAAGGTTTTCATTTCCTCCGATTCTGATTTTATCATCGTCGAAACATAAGAACAATCACTTTTCCATTCGATGGTGGAAGTCGTAATAAGCTTACCTTTATGGTCGTAATCCAAAATCCTATCCTTGGTAAACTCTAATACTTTGGTGGTATCAACGCTACCCTCCTTGATGTATTGAAACTTTCCAACATGCAAGGCCAGGCATTGCTGAGGCGTGACTACAGCCTGAGGATCGATTACAATTTCTTTTTTAGCCGGTTTCGTTTCTTCCTGTTCTTCTTCCAATTCATTAATCTTCATTCCCAATTGCACGGCACGATCACATTTTATGATCAATTCATCTTTAAAAGCCGGTAGAATCTTATTCATCAATTCTTCAGAAAAATCCATTTTATAATGTTTCTCCAATTCCTTACGATTAGAAATTAGAACTTTAGTTAAACAACCGGCAAAAGCGGAATCAATGAATTTCGGACTCTCTTTGATATCAATGGTTTCAAAACAATCACAAGATTGCTTGACCAGTTTATCAATTACTTTTTGGGCTTGAGAAGAATAGGCAAGAGAGCTGAACAGCAAAAATAAAACTGCTTTTTTTATCATCTGATTGGTTATACGATAAGCGGAAAATGAAACGAAGAGGTTACGGATTACTTAGCCGGAGGCAACACGTTCACTCGTATAGACAAGCGCTGCGGCACATCCGCTGCTACATTTTTAGCATTAGACAGGATCGTGATAATTTTATTATTCAACCCCATCTTGCCGTCCGAATTAAACTTCACCGTAATTTGTCCGGTCTGTCCGGGAGCAATGCCTTCCTTAGGATAAGAAGGAATGGTGCAGCCACAGGTAGAATACACTTTTTGCAAGACCAGGATAGAATCACCTGTATTGGTAAATTGAAACACATGTTCTACGACAGCTCCTTGTTTGATGTCACCAAAATCATGGTAATCTTCTTTGAACTCGATGGCAGGACCTTTGGTTTGAGCCATTACGGTCAATTGAAAAAAAGCAAGTAAGACGAGAAGGCTGTATTTGAAATTCATCTGTTTTCTGTTTAGGAGAGGGACAAAACCCTTACTACAAAATAAGAACCAATTTTCACTTTGGAAAGAAACTAGCAGGAAAGTTTATCAAAAAGACCTCTTTTACCGCTCTGGTCATGGCTGTATACAACCAACGCAACGCCTGGGCTGAAGAATCGTCTTTATGCAAATGGCTACCGTCAATAAAAACAGCATCCCATTGTCCTCCTTGTGATTTATGACAGGTTACCGCATAGGCATGCTTCACTTGCAGGGCATTCAGGTAAGGATCTTTTTTCACTTCCAGCCAGGGATTGCCTTTGTGTCCTGCCTGTTGGTGATGCTCTACCACCTGACGGTATAATTCTTTTGATTTTTCTTCTTCCAGGGCAGGTCCTTTGGAATACAAAACGTCCAGGAGTAATTTAAATTCTACTTCACTGTTTTCACTGTAATCCGGAAACTTCAATCCGCCGTCGGCGAATTTCAATCCGTACTTTTCCTGTTCACCGTTTAAGTAGCGTAATTCAGCCATATCACCGTTGGCGACAAAAGACAATTTATCTTTTCCTCCTTCCGGATCATAATAGTTTTTAACGATCATCAGACGATCTCCTGCTTCTAAAAATTCTTCGTGAAAGAGAATAGAATTTTTAATCATGCGGTTATAATTCAGGCATTGCCAGTTGGCATTGCAAATCAACAGTGTATTGTCGATACCAAATTTATCATAGGCATAGCGCAAACCATCTTCCAGTTTGCTGTGATCCATAGTGAATACATCTCCATAGCCTGCTACCTTCAGGGAAGGAGTACGTTCACGGCCAATGGCATTGCGCAATTGCGTCGCATTGTACAATACACCGCTCCCCTCTTGTTGACGCACGACTTCTCGCAAATTCGCTTCTTCAACATCCAGACTATAGTTGCGTTGCAGGTAAGAAGAATCCAGTGCATAACTCTTCTCTTGCCCTACCGGAGGCAATTGTGCTTCGTCTCCGATGAGAAATAAAATATTATTTTCCTGTTCGAATACATAACTGATCAGGTCCTTCAATATCGCACCCGACATGCCGTCTTGTAACATCGAGGCCTCGTCCACAAAGAACAACGTATTGGCCATGGTATTGGGTTTCCTGAAATAACGCGGCACACCTTCTTTATCGGCTTCCATTCCAAAAATAAAGCGATGAATGGTAAAGGCTTGCTTTGAAGCATAAGAAGACATCACTTTCGCCGCACGGCCCGTGGGCGCCATGAGGATGGTTCGTTTTTTATTCTTTTCAAAGGCTTTGATAATGGCGCTGACCAGGTATGTTTTACCGGTACCTGCATACCCTTTCAACAAAAACACTTTGCGTTGGCGACTTTTGTCTTCAATCAGTTTTACGGCTTGCTGTATCGCTTTCTGCTGATCTAATGTTGGCTCGAACGCCAAAAAAGATATGATTTCCCTCTCCATTTTGTATTTTTATAGCAAGTCCTGACAAACTATAGATTTTATGAGTGATTTGAAAGCAGACATCGTTAAAAATTTTGGCAACAAACTCAGGATTAGAGTATGTGGACTTTTTATTGAAAACAATCGGTTGCTATTGCTTAAGCACCACTCCATTGGAGCTCATCATATCTTGTGGTCACCACCGGGCGGAGGAATGGACTTTACGGAGCATGCCGCACAAACACTCGTGAGAGAGTTCATCGAAGAAACAGGATTAACCCCCACCGTTTATGAATTTGGTTTTGTACATGAGTATGTCAACACTCCTATGCATGCGGTGGAATTATTTTTTATCATCACGAAAGCAGAAGGTAAAGCAGCACTAGGCAAAGATCCTGAGATGATGGGAGAACAAATGCTGCAGGAGTTGGCCTTTGTTGATTTGGAAACGTTAAATAGCATTCCGGATGAACAGAAACATTTTTTGTTGCGCGGATTAGAGAGCTGGGAAAAATTATTGAATCGCAAAGGATACAGCTTAGACTCAACTGTTCATTGAGATCGGAACTGTCTTGCCCCTAAATCCCCTAAAGGGGACTTGATTTCTTTTTATTTATAAGCTACAGGGCTTTCGTCCCTCCGGGACTTGCGATGCATTACTTAACTCAAACATCCATTTTATACTTTTTTTGCGTTAGGGATTGAGCCATTGTCTGAGCTCTCCCGACACGGAGGATTATATTTATTCCTAGCCAGATTCGGGAAGCGAGTGGCGAAAGCCCGGTCCGCAGGGAAACGCCTAAAACTATATGCTACTAATTATCATGCATGCATTATTCATCACATCTTTCATCAGCAATCTTTATCTCTAAAATTTAATCTATTCCATTTTACATCTAACAATAACTAATCTACACCCATCTATTTCCCTTTTCCGTAAAAACCCACTATATTGAAACCGTAACCCTTTGGCAACAATGGAAGACTACAGCGTTTCTAAACCAAATATCACCCATAAATTACAAGACACTCTTTTTGAGGCGGAGAACCTGTACAATTACAATTTATTGATACAGATCAGCCCCTATAATTTCAGCATCTGTATCACTGATCCTTCCATTCAACGTTGCCTGTTGATCGAAAACTACCAATTTCACTTTCCTGAAAACACATCAAAGATCCTAGAAGAATTGAATGCTTTCTTTTACGAACACGAATGGCTCAATGCCGGTTTCTGGAAAAACATTGTCGTATCCATTAAAAACAATCGTTTCAGTGTAGTGCCTGTTTCTTTATTTGATAAAAACTATGCAGCTTCTTACCTGGACATCAACTCTAACGCCGAACCGGAAGAAGTACTGTTTTACAACAAAGAAGTTTCACTCGAAGCCGTTGTCGTGTTTGGTGCGCAGCAGACCTTGGTCGATTGGCTCAACCTGAAATACCCTTCAAAAAAAATAAAATACATTCACCACATGTCGGCGCTGCTCGAAGGCATCGTGAGTGTAGACCATTCGGCGGAAAAAAAACTATTTGCCTGCGTAGAAAAGAACAATTTATCCATCGCGGTAAAAGAAGGTAATAAGATTTTATTCCATAACAGTTTCCTGATTCATACAGCGGAGGACTTCACGTACTATTGTTTGTATATCATGAATGTTTATGGTCTAAGTCAGGAAACCACTCCCCTGGTGCTGATTGGTTCCATTGATAATACGACCCCTGAGTACAACAGAATTTTCAAGTACGTCAGAAAAATTGAATTCATAGAAAGACCTTCTATTTTGAAATACGGTTTTGTGTTTGATGAAATTCAGGACCATTACTACTTCGATTTATTTTCTCTTCAATTGTTCGAGTAATGAAAAAAACAGCGTTGTTCCCCGGTTCATTTGATCCTTTTACCAAAGGACATGAAGACATTGTATTACGCAGCCTGAATCTTTTCGATGAGATTGTGATTGGTGTTGGATACAACAGTCAGAAGGTACGCTACATCGATATTAAGATCATGAAAAAATTGATCGAGAAAACATTCGCCAAACATCCGCAAGTCAGAGTAGAGGTGTATGAAGGATTGACGGCCAAGTTTGCCGAAAAAATCAATGCTAAATTCCTCATCAGAGGATTAAGAAACACGACCGATTTTGAATACGAGAACACGATCGCACAGGCCAATGTGCATGTCTGGAATGAAATAGAAACGGTCTTTTTGATTACTTCTCCTCACCTGGCTTATATCAGCAGTTCTGTGGTGAGGGACATCCACAAAGGAGGCGGAGACGTCAGTAGTTTTTTACCTTACCAGATTTGAGGGAGATTGAGCAGCATGCGTATCAAACACTTCCTGTATAGACAAATACGTATTGGTAAGTGCTTTGGCTACTTCTTTGGCATTCATCCATTTTACTTCTTCTATAAACTCTTCCAATTGCGGTTGCATGTTGGAATCGTCGAGACAAGTCATCAGGTACCAATCGGTACGCTTTAAAATTCTTTTATTCTTACGCACGTAAGTGTGCCAGGTTGTCACCAATAAATTTCCCAACTGCACTTTTACGTTACACTCCTCTTCTACTTCACGTTTGGCGCCAATAGCGGAGTCTTCGCTTTTTTTCAACTTGCCTTTCGGCAAATCCCATTTTTTCAAACGGTAAATCAATAATACCTTTTCTCCTTTAGAGACTAAGCCTCCGGAAGCTTTGACAATCTTGAAATGATCTTTGAAATATTCGGTCATCACCATATAATCAGAAAGGGTGATGGTAAGCGAAACCAACCGCTTCATCTTTTTGACTTCCATCAATTCAATGAGCTTATCGATTTGCTGTGTGGTAGCGTTATGGATGAGAACATGTCCCGCCATGTTTTTGGCGATCAAAATATCGTCTCCCCACAAGACCGTATCGTAATGAGAGGCATCACTCTGACCTTTATAAGGTACAAAATGGATCGGCTTGTCGTTGATGAATATTTTCATTATTCCCCTTTGTACCGCAAAATATCAAAACTTCCAGATTAATTCAACAGCTATTTTCAGCTGAAGCAAGTTTTTTATACCTTGCAGTATGTACAATACTACAGAACTATCTATTGCAGAAAAGCTTCTTCAGGTAGAAGCTGTCAAGCTTAGTCCTCAGAAACCCTTTAAATGGGCCTCAGGTTGGAACTCTCCTATTTACTGTGACAACAGAGTCGCTTTATCTTACCCGGATATACGGGCTTACATCGCGGAAAGTTTAATTGATACCATCAAAAGAGAATATCCGGATGCGGAAGTAATCGCCGGTGTAGCCACAGCAGGTATACCGCAAGCTTCCATTATAGCAGATCGCATGGGCAAATCTTTGATCTATGTGAGAGCCAAACCAAAAGATCATGGCATGACCAATCTGATTGAAGGAAGAATCACTCCCGGACAAAAAGTAGTGGTCATTGAAGATTTAATTTCTACAGGAGGAAGTTCACTGAAAGCAGTAGAAGCTTTAAAAGAACAAGGTGTCAACGTATTGGGCATGGTAGCCATCTTTACGTATGATTTTCCGGTGGCTGCGGAAGCCTTTAAAAAAGCGGGAGTAAAATTATTTACCTTATCGAATTACAATGCCTTGTTAGAGATCGCCTTTACCAAAAAGATACTCGATCAACGACAGCTGGAAGTGCTTTCCAAATGGAGAGAGAATCCAAGCGAATGGAATGCTGAATAAACCAATTTCTTATTTCCACCGATGACAAAAAAGGGTTGGCTTTTGCTTCTATTGATCGTTCCCTTGGGATCCTGGTGTCCTATAGTTGAACTGCAGTACCTACGGTACGATATCTTTGTCGGTGACAATAAGATCGGAGAAGTCGTGGCTTCCAAAAATGCAAAAGGCACCTCGACCACTTATTCCGTGCAGACCAATTTATCCTTTAAAGTATTGGAAACATACGATGTGAATTATCAACTCAGTTCCAGTTACAAAAACAACTACCTGATTGAATCGGCACTTAAGAATATTGTCAACGGCAAGTTGGAAGACGATGTACACATCAAGTGGGATGGCCTGCAATACACGGGACAAGCCAATAAAAAAACCATCCGTTTGAAAGAAAGAATCAAACACTCTATTGCCAAATTGTACTTCCACGAACCGTTAGGAGTAGAACGCATTTTTTCTGAAAAATATACCGGCTTCGAAAAACTGAAAGCAGAACCTGCCAACGAATACGTATTGCATTTAGGAGACGGTAACAAAAGTCATTATAAATACAGCAACGGCATCTGCACGGAAGTGACTTCTACAAAAAGTTTTTTTAAAATACAGATTAAACTGCGCCGCTGATGTTACGCATCGGTCTTCTATCGGATACGCACAGTTACCTCGATCCTGCAGTCTTTATACACTTCGCAGAATGCGATGAAATATGGCATGCCGGAGATTGGGGCGATCTGAAAACAGTCACTGCCTTACAAGATTTCAAACCCCTGGTAGGCGTGTACGGCAACATCGACGGCAAAGAAATCAGACAAGAAGTTCCCCTGTATCAATGCTTCGAACGCGAAGGTTATAAAATATCGATGTTCCACATCGGAGGCAAACCCGGTTATTATCCTCCCGATGCCAAAGCCCTTGTGCTACGCGACAAACCGGACATCTGGGTATGCGGACATTCTCACATCTTAAGAGTCAGCCACGATCCTAAATTTAACAATCTATTGCACCTCAATCCCGGAGCAGCCGGTAAACATGGGTTTCAAAAAGTACGAACACTGCTGCGTTTTACTTTAGAGGATAAGAAAATTCATTCGATGCAGGCGATAGAGTTGAATAGTGTGAAGTAGGATTATATATTTTTATAGTTTGATAGTTCATATCAATAGAGTTGGATGAATTGGGGCATGTCCCTTCGGGTCGGGCTATCCGCTACAAGTCCTCGCTCGAATCAAACTGATTTACATGAACAAACTTCGAGCCTCGCTGTGGGCTTTCCGCTACTATCCCTCACGCAACTCATTAAACTGTTTCTACGATCTGTTTCTGTTTCTCAATTTGTGCGGTGGGCGTCCAGGAAAAGAGCGAATCTCTAAAGACATTCTCATCAATTAACTACGTACACTAAAAAGATCCACTATGTCTTTAGAGATTGCTTTTGGTGGCTGCCTTTTTTCCCGAAGCCTCGGGATTTCTTTTCTTTTGGCAGAGCAAAAGAAAAGAAAGAGGCTTGTATGAAACGATAAGCCGTTATCTTAAAAAAGCACTTTAAATTCTTCGTCTTTAAAGTATAATCATTATAAAAATAGTTATATTATAAAGTTAATCATCAGACAATTAACATGACTCCCAAGAAATTTTTAACCGTTATTGTCTTCATTACTTTACACCATTTGTTTTTCGGAACAACAGTGTATGCGCAACACAATTCCAGTTGGGGTAGACCCCCGGATGGATGGGATGATTTTTATTTGGGATTGGTGAATGATTATAAAAAACCAAATGAAGTAGGAGAAACCGGCTACTGGTTGGATGTCATCAGTAAAGCAAATGGATTAAGTACTTACAACGCGGCTGATCCGAATAAAAAGTCTGTTCTCTACCATTATAAATACATCAATGCCGGAGTCGATACATCTACCAATTGGAACAATCAGAAAGGCATCGTTCCCTACGGATTAGATTTGTTGCCGAGCATGCGTTACGATGCCGATGTAGCAGGCATGCGTTGTGCCTGGGTGATCTACATGGCGCAGGAAGAAACAGGTGCAGCAGGAGCCCGAGATAACATCGCCAATGCGGCCTGGTTAAAAAAATATTTTCTAAATATTAAATATGTCGCTCAAACCGGAGCAGGTAAAAAAGAAATTTTTATTCTGGAACCTGATCTTTTCGGATACATCATCAAAGAGTTATACGATGGAGGCTATGGCGCCACGGCGTTAACGGGCTCTGGTATTGGATTAGGTATGCCTGCTGCCATGTCAACCATTGCAGCAGATCCCAACTATAGTTACCTGGCAGGACTACCCAATACCTTCAGAGGTTTTGTACAAGGCATTATCAAAACCATTCGAATATACAATCCTCAAGCTTACTGCGGACTTACTGTTAATCTATGGGGAGCCAATACCAGTCAAAACATGCCACCAGCCCCGCCCAGAGCAGGGACTGTATGGTATAATACCGCGCAGCTAGATGCAGCTGTTAACTATCAAGCGGATTTTTATAAAAGTTTATTGATCAATCCCGGATTTGATAAAAGTGATTTTCTGATTTCAGAAAAAAACGGATTAGTAGCGGCTGGTTATCTTCCTGCTAATAACTGGATGTGGGGCGATCAACAAATGCAAAACTATTTATATTTCTTTAAAAAACTTGGACAATCTGTTTGCTTACCCATTATCGGTTGGCAAATCAGTTTAGGGCAAACAACTAACGCGGCAGGTTATGGTATTACATTGACCAATCCACCTGTCGCACCTTATGTCCCGCTCCCTAATGCGAGTCAGAGTTATGAAGATACCTTCGTTCAATACATGTTCAACAATTTCACCGGATTTATTGATGCGGGTTTTATCGGATGGCTTGGAGGAAAAGGAGTCGCTCAAGGCACCGACTATTCTCTAAAAACAACTTACGGGGACAAAGGATTCTTCTTCAACAAGGCACGAACGGTCGTCGATCCGGGCAGACCATGGAATCTTTACCGCGGAGTAGCACAACCGGATCTGGGTGAAGACTCTTCACTGTGTGGTACCGGCGGAAGCATTATGTTAGATCCGGGCAACATGGGAGGCTCTCCTATCTTATGGAGTACAGGAGCCACAACGACTACCCTTAGCGTCAATGCAGCGGGCACCTACTGGATAAAAGTGGGAGGAAGCACAGATTGTGCACGTTACGATACGATCGTTGTCAGCAATACCTTCACCGTTAATCTCGGCGCGGATCAAAATTTATGCAGCAGCGGATCCATCACATTAGATGCGGGACACTCCGGTACAAATGTTACGTATGTATGGAAAAAAGACGGTGTAGTCTTGACATTGGATGTGACGCGTTACCTCACCGTAACTGTACCTGGAACGTATCGCGTAGAAGTAACGGATCCTAGTTGTTTGCCGATGAAAGCAGACGATGTCATTATCAGTTCGAATGCACTCACAACGAATTCGGGGGTATGCGTGAACTTCCCTTCTACAGCCATACTTACCGTAAGCAACACCGGAGGAACTTACAAATGGTACAGCGCAGCTACCGGCGGCAGTGCTTTAGCTACCGGTAGTTCGTATACAACAGGCAGTCTGGCAGGACCAGGACCCTATATTTTCTATGTGGCAGATGAAGCGCTATACAATACAACCATCGTTCCTAAAACTGCTGCGAATGGATTTACCAATCAGGTATCTAATGGTAATCCTAACGCTACCTCCAATAGCGATTGGTTATCCTTTGATGTACTTAAACCCATCACACTGGTTTCATTTACCACGGATGTGATTGTTTATTTCAGTGGAGGCACACTATCCGTTGATGTATTCATTGATAATCTGTCAACCGGTTTTAGTTATACCGCAACGATCTCCTACCCTACAGCTATGATCAACAGCGGTACTCCTGTGATTACAAGCGCGGTCATTACCTTACCTACAGCACTCTTACTTCCTGCAGCAACGGGATACCGTATTCGTTTAAAAGCGGTTCAGGCTTTTGCTTACTACAAAGGCAGTATCAGTACCATCGTACATCCTAAGACACACAGCAACCTCATTACCACCACTGGTTATGCTTGTGCTACTTCCTGTGCCATCGCAGGCATGCCTGCTATTTATAACTGGGTGGTGAAAGCTGCCTCTACTTGTGCCAGAACACCGGTGCAGGTAAGAAGTTGCGGTACCTTGCCTGTAGATTTCATTTCCATCACGGCACACAAAGAAGACACACAAAACAAAGTGATCTGGCGAATCGCATCCACTCCTGAACCGGGAGTGTTTCAACTGGAGCGTTCAGCAGACGGTATCGCTTTCGAACCTCTAAACAGCACAGTGAACAGAACAGGTGATAGTTATTGGGCTTATGATGCTTCACCGATTGCCGGTACAAGTTATTACCGCATCAAACAAACGGATACTGACGGCACATTCATGTACAGCAGTATCGTAGTGGTATCGGATGAAGGATTACAAACTCAAATCAATGTATTCCCCAATCCAAGCCCATCATCATTTACCGTTTCCATACATGCACAGGAAGAATCTTCAGATGTATTGCTTCAGCTTTACACCACAACCGGTTCTTTACTGCTTGAAAAGCGTATCGTTTTTGAAACCTACACGGAATATATCCTTCCGGAATACCTACAAACAGGTATGTATATCTTAAAAATAAGAGATAGAAAAACGGAAAACATTTTTAAACTTATAAAAGAATAGGTCACGCCTATAGGAGATCTAAAAAGAGCGTCTTGATGTAAAACCAAGACGCTCTTTTTTTATTCTGTACTCATTTACTTTCCTCTTCTTCCTCTGCCACCGCCTCCGGCATACCTTTGGTGGTTTCTGCCTTCTCCTTTTACGCGCTGCTGTTTGCCGCCTTCACTATTGGATTGTTTTCTTTCCGCACGTTGTTCTCTGTTTGGTTTTGCTTGCTCCTTGTTTTGCTGATCTAAGTTCTGCGTTTTATTCTGTCTTCCTTCGTTATAATTTCTACCGCCATCGGTACCATTCTGACCATTATTCTGCTTGCCCTGATTAGCATTCGGTGTATTATTTTGTCTGCCCTGATTATAATTCTGTCCGTTGTTTTGTCTATTATAATAATTAGGACGCGGTGCTCTATTATTAATCACAACTTTAGAGACCACTCTGCGCGGTGCATATACTGTGGTATAAATTCTTGGACTCCTTCTGACTACGACAACTCTTCCATACGTATGGTAGCGTACAAGCCTCGGATGATAAGCATACCAGCCTAAAGGTCTCCATGGTCTCCACCATACAGGATAAGCATTCCAACGCCAGGGAGAAATCCACGCACGATAATGAGGCCCGTAAAAATAGCGAACAGGTCTCCATCCCCATACATTGACAACGACTGTGGTATTGTTATTCGTTACGGAATTATTAGCAGGTTGTGAATTATCTAATGGTTCTACGATATAATTCTTTCCATACAAATCTTCATCTCCTACAATTTGAATGTGTGCCTGACCATCAGCCGTATTATCCAGTTCTATCACCGCCACATCCTGCGATTCGGTTTCATTGATGGGAACTTGTAAGACAATCGCATGTCCGTTTCCATCCTGGTAATCGACTACTCTGATATAATCAATCTTGTCATCGTTGTTCAGATCAAGGTTGTTTACCTCGTTGTCTTCGCTGTTTAATTTTTTCTCAAACTCTTCCAGATTATCCGAGTTTTTAAACAAATCCAGGACACCATACAAATCCAATTGGTCACCGAGCATTCCTAATGAATCCGATTGAGCAAACGAGGCGAAGGGAAATAGTGCGGTTAGAAAAAAAGAGAGTATTACTATATTTTTTAATTTCATACAATCAGGCGGTGGTTTGAATGGTTATGTCCTAAAATCATGCCAGAAGGTGTGATGCACCTGGCTTCCATCAAGGCTTGGAGACAAGGATAAAACTATGTTGTACCCCTTTGTGTTGGTTATAGATCAACACTTTTTTCAAATTCTTTTTCTTACGATCCATTTTGATCATATGATCCGGAAGTACATTGCTTTGAATCAATTGACAGGCAATAGTTAGAGCCAATGCAGAAGCCGTTGCAAAATCACCGGTCAGGTGTTTAAACCGCGCAACAGTAGCACCACTAAGAATACATTCCACCGCTTCAAAAAAATGACGGGGACGAATATCCCCATTTTCTCCGGACAACAACAGATCAATGGATTCTCCATCGGCCACATGTTGTTTTAAAAAATAATTTAATTGTTTCTCTATCTCTGTTACATCCTCTGTATGCATCAACTGCAACGCATCAATCTGAGCAAGTGCATTCGTTGGAACAGCATTGACAATGAACATGGCAGAGCCTTCGCCAGAAAGAGTTCCTTCTGTTTGCGAATCGTACATCTTTTTGTTGCTGGTTTCTTCTTTCTTAAACCAATCCGCCAGGTAATCGATGTTATAATTGTAGGAAGAGATTTCTTCCACCCCACCGAGCAAATAAGTATGCGTACTATTTTCTTTGAGCAACATCCAAACATCGAGCAAGGCATTCTCAAAAGCCAGACCACGATTGACGTGTGTGATGTTATAGCCTTTATTGGCAGACAACAAACTCAATTGAGAAGCAATCGCATTGGGTGTGCTTTGTACAAAATTGGTGGGTGTTAAGGTACCTTCTTCAAACTCGATGACTTGATTGAGAAACTTGATACAATCTTCCATACCGCCATTGGCTGTACCGATAACAATTCCGTTTAGAGGAAACTCCAACTGATTGATCAAAGGAAGTGCCGTGCCTACGCCCATTCTTACCGCTTTGCCCATTCTCCTTAAGATACTCAATGGGATTCCTTCGTATTTGGGTTCAACAACTTTCAATACATTATGTGCAGATTCATTCACTTCATCCAGGGAAGCCACTACTAATTCCTTTTGCGGAGATACGGACGCTATTTGATGAATGTAAATCATGCTTTTGAAAAAATCAATGAACTGCAATTTCCACCAAAGCCAAATGAATTGGACATGACATGCTGCACCGGTTGTTGCACATACGCTAACAAAGGTTTCAATCCTGTACTTTCAATCGCTGTTTCAAAATGAAGGCTCGGATATAATTCCTGATGCTCTAAACTGAGTATACTGTACACCGCTTCGATCGCCCCGGATCCACCCAGCGTATGACCGGTATTGGATTTACTGGAAGCAAAAGCGGGTACTTCTTTAAACAAACGTAACATGGCTTTGCTCTCCACTTCGTCATTGTTGACCGTAGCCGTGCCGTGTGCATTCACAAAATCAATCTGATTACTCGTTATGCCTGCTGCCTGTATCGCACCTGACATGGCCAGATAAGGTCCGTCTCCTTCATCCGATAATGAAGAGGGATGAAAAGCATCGCTGGCATTGCAAGCACCGGAAAAAACAGCGTATATTTTTTTACCGATGGCATCTTCTTCTTTTTCCAATACCAGATAAGCAGCACCTTCACCCAAATTTAAACCCTGACGTGCCGCATCAAAGGGCCGGCAGATTTCAGGTGATAAGATCTGTAGAGAATTAAAACCGTTGATGGTAAATTTTGCCAAACTATCTGATCCGCCAACGATCGCGCGTTTCGCTAAACCGTGTTGAATAAGTCTCGCACCATACATAATAGCGTTAGCAGAAGAAGAACAAGCCGTATTGATGGTATTGCCTATGCCTTTAATTCCATAACGTTGCTGCATGTATAAGTTTACGGAACCGATATCGTACGATGAAATGTATTCGGAACCTTGTGTATCGTTGTTGGCATCGTGGTATAATTCATCGGTAAGACACATGCCTCCTACCGTATTCGCACCAATCAATGCCGTATCATAAGACGCCAGTTGTTCTGTTGACAAACCACTGTTCTTTAGTGCTTCTTCAAAAGCGTGGATAGCGAGTAAAGATGTTCTTGTAACTCCCTTATCCTGTACCTTAAACTTTTGTCTCAATTGTTCATTGCTCACTTTCACTTCACCGAAGCGAAGTGTTTCCGCATAACGGGAAGGGAACAATTCTAAAAAAGAAATGCCGCATTGTCCCTTTTTCAGGGCATCACGATTAGCAGCCAGGGAATCACCCAAGGCTGTAATAACGCCAATACCGGTAACAACAATCCTGCTCACTGAAACTATCGAGTTCTGTTTGCTAGAATATAATCAGCCATCGTATTGACATCCACCAATACTTTTCTTCCTTCTTTAGGATCTTTGATTTTGATCCCGTATTCTCTTTCCAACAAGACAATCAACTCCACGGAATCAATAGAATCCAATCCTAATTCTTCACCGAACAATACCTGATCATCCTTGATGTCTGCAGGAGTTTTTTCCAACAGGTTCAAATACTTGATGATCTGTTCTTTCAGCGTGTGTTTCAATTCTTCGTTTGCCATTTTATTTATATAAGATTAATGTAGAATTTGGTTATGATTATTTTTTGCATTTATTCCTTAAATGCGTTTTGTATCACCGAAATTGACAGATTGATTTCTATTTATATTAAATTTTTCTTTTTAAGTCCGATGATAGCGATCAACTGCAGCACCACAATACTACCTAATAAAGGAATGACGCTAGCCATAATATCTACAAGCTTTCCACCTTCCAAGAACAATCCGTAGTATGCTTCCAGGCACCAATGCAAAGGAGACAGGTTCATGTAGAACTGAAAAGCCTTAGGCATTGCAAAACTAGGAACGAGAATACCTCCGATCGTTGCGAGGATCACTACGGAGATCGCTCCAAAACCATTCGCTTGTTCTTGCGTTTTCGCATACACACCAATGCACAACGCATAACTGATGGCACTCAGTCCACAAATAAAAGATACGACAATAAGCGCCAGCCAATCGTGCGGAATATTTAAGGCCGGTAATCCGATATGAGGGAATAACCATACACCCATAGAGAAAATAACAATCACCTGACTCATGGCTACCATCAAATACAACAACTGCTTGGAGAGCAAGCCAACGATAAAATTGGTAGGTAATATTTTCAAGCGGACAAAACTTCCGCTTAGTTTTTCCTTTACGATATTTCCTCCCAACGAAATTACCATAAAGAACATCGCAAAGATTGTCCATGCCGGTACATTGTGTTGCGCCGCATTGGGAATGGTTCTGCTTCCGTTGTGAGAAGTCGTTCTTTCTTTGATACCGATTTGATTGGCAAACATTTCTTTTTCGAAAGAAGCAGGCATCGGTTTTCCGTTGATCGAAAAGTACAAGGCATTGAGCATCGATTTGCTTTCCACCAATTGAATGACACTCTTTAACGCACCCTGAATAGAGCGACGCAAGGACTGCTGCAATACCGGATGAAAATAAATCGTTAAGGAATCTACCTTCACCATCTTCAACGTATCGGGAGATTCATTGATACCAAATTCTACCAAAGCCTTGCCGGCTGTGAACTCTGCTTTCTTAGCAATCTGATCGGAAAATCCTTCGGGAATATACAAAGCCACAAAAGCATCGTGATCGTTGAGGTAATCTCCCACGTTGCGATCGTCTTCTGTCATGTCCACGTTGATCAGATCAAAACGGCCAACTTCGTTTAAGTAAGACAAAAATTCCTGACTTCCTTTTCCTTTGTCTTTATTGCACAACAATACTTTTACTTTGCTGTTGTTGACCAATTCAAAAGCGCTGATCTGAATACTCGTAATCAATAACACTAACAATACCGGCATGGCAAACATAATCATCAAGCCTACCTTGTCTCGAAGGAGGAGTCTTAATTCTTTGGTTATGGATGCCGTGAACTTATACATGATTAATCTCTGTAGGCACTGCCGGTCAATTTTAAAAACAATTCTTCCAATCCGTCTTTGCTGCCATGACGTTCAAGCAACTGACTCAGGTGGTCGTAGGCTACCATTTCTCCGCGATCAATCAAAGCGATACGTTCACACAAATCTTCTGCTTCTTTCAAGTGATGCGAAGTATATACCAAGGTAGTACCTTGTGCATTGAGTACTTTTAAATAGTCAATGATCGCATGGCGTGTTTGTACATCTACGCCTACCGTAGGTTCGTCTAGAAATAAAATTTTGGGTTCATGAATGACACCAATAGCCAGATTGACTCTGCGTTTCATTCCACCTGAAAATTGTTTGACAGGTTTATGAGCAACATCGGAAAGCCCCAATACTTCTAACAAAGAAGTCGTTCTCTCTTTTACCGTGCGTTTATCCAGGCCAGACCATGCACCAAAAAAATCCAGGTTTTCTACCGGACTTAATTCAGGATAAAAAGCAAAGTCTTGAGGAACATAACCAATAAAGTGTTTGATGGCAGCACTGTCTTTGCGAATGTCTTTGCCCAGCAATTGTATATGACCTTGCTTTACTTTTTGTAATCCTACCATCAAAGACATGAGGGTGGTTTTACCGGCTCCGTTAGGACCAAACAATCCAAAACGTTCGCCTATAAATATTTCAAAACTCAAATCGTGAACACAATCTTTCGCTTGTCCGGGATACCGAAAACTCAGGTTATTTACAGACAATGCCAGATTGTTCATTCAATTACCATTTGATGTTCGACAATTCCTTGAATGCTTTTTTCTCGATCTCCGCGATTTCCAATAGGTAATCTCCCATGGTGTTGAAGTCCTCCTGAGAACCTAATCTTCCTTTGTATATACCCGCAGCCTGCACCGCAGCAGAGCGCCACAAGTCACCGGCTTTGGTAAAGTCTTCGGCTACACTCAGCAAGGTATCGTTCGGATGATACGCATGTGCTTGTTGTAAAAAGGCACCGTACATAAAACGAAAACCGCCACCGCCTGTACCGATCTCTTCCTGCATCCTTACCAATTGTGCGAGGTATGTTCCGGATTGTTTCAAGCCCAGTTTATCTCTCCATTTCTTAATTTTATTGGCCGTATACTTGATACCCGCTACTCCTACTACAGGACCAGGGATATAGAGCATGTCTCTTACATTTCTTTTGATGCCGCTCTTGATGGCTTTTTTGATTTGCTCTTCAGAGACTTCTTTCTTTGCATTCGGATAATACAATTGTCCATTAGGAGCCAATACGCCTTTGGCAAAACGTACACGATCCAATTCAAAAGAAGTCAATGTCGTCACGGTTTCCATTACCGGATCGCTGATTAAATAATTGTCTTCTTCTTTTCCAAACACCACCAGGTTGTGCGCGTTGAAATGGAAACGGTATTCTTTAGGAAAATAAGTCAGGTAATATACGCCCACCTGGCAACCTACCGGTTGGCCCGCTTCGATGCATTCATTCAGAAAGCGTTCTGCTTTTTCAGGCGAACGGAATGTTTTACGAACAACGGGAATATCCAACGCATTACACGTACGTTTAAAAATCAAGCCGGGCATTGTCCGAAAAGAAATAGCCGGTCCGTTATTTACTTTCAATAAAGGAATGTAAATAAAAAACAATCCGGAACCGATACCAAAAGCAAGCGGTTCTGTGATGTTATTTACACCTGCGTATTTCAACAAGTTCGACGTGACACCGTTTTCACAATGCGCCGATTGAATATGTTCAAAATCAATTTTCATTGCCTCTTACATTTTTCAGATCGTCAACAGAAACTTCGAATACTTTCGCATAGCGTTCCAGCTTTTTGTCTGATAAGTTTTTGAAGACACCTGGCTTCATGTGTCTTTTGATCTGCCATTTCCAAAAACCGGAGTAACCGGCTAATGTATCCATATCCATCAAACGAAGTTCCATAAAAAACAACAAGGGGCTGATCTCCCCTTTTAATGCTTTCTGTCTGGCGTCTGCGATCCGTTCTTTGATATCATCCCAAGCCAGATCCAGTGCTGCTGCTTTTACTTCCCAACCTCTACTCAATCCTGTGGTGTAATTGCCCGATTCATCTACGACATAACATAAGTCTTTGGTAAACTTATCCAGTACGCTAGGGTCTTGAGGAAGTTCTTCTTTTTTCATCTTAACAAACCGTTAACAATCCAAACATATAAGAGAAGCGTGAGCTTTCAGGAACAGCCAGCAAAATGGTTTGTCCCTTTTGTAATTTACCACTGTATAATAATTCTTCTACCATCATGTAGATCGATCCGGCGCCTACGTTACCTACAGAGCTCAGGTTAGTGAACCATCTCTCTTGTGGTATCGCCATTCCATTTTCTTCCAGCTTTTCAGAAATTTTGCTTCTGAAAAATTCGCTGGACATGTGCGGAAGAAAGTAATCGATTTGATCCACTGTCATTCCACGTTTTTGAAAAATCAATTTCAATTTATCAAAACCCAATGGTACGATGTATTCACCTAATAATTTTACGTCTTGTTTAATGCTTAGGATAGAACCTTCGATCATTTCCAGAGGAGAATAGTCCATGTAACTTTTAATGTTACCGTCTTCCAACTTCTCGCTGGCCATGTACATACAAGGCTTGATTTCGTGCGCGTAGGACACCCCTTCCAACCACTCTACACGCAGGTTGATTTCATTTTCGTTTTTTTCATTGGACATCAGGAAAGCACCTGCACCATCTGAAAGCATCCATCTTAAAAAATCTTTTTCGAATCCAACGTATCCGTTGCCTTCCAGTGCTTCCAGTTTTTTAGACTCTTCTTCAAACACATCCCCTCTCAACACACGAGACAAACGCTCAGACCCCGTAGCCACCGCCGTTTTAGCATCACCTAATTTAATAGACATGAAAGCATACTTGAACGCATGCATCCCCGCGCAACATACACCTGAAGGAGATACCACTTCAATAGCATTCGTATCCGGCAACCATCCATGCACCATGACACCGTGCGACGGCATCATTTGATCAGGAGTTGAAGTACCGCAAGCCAATAAATCTAAATCCTTTAATCCTTTATCGTTGTTTTCAAAAAGAGCTCTTACGGCAAGAGCCGTCATTTGAGAGTTGGTATGCGTAGCTACTCCGCTTTTATCAATGGCGTAAAACCTGCGTTTGATACCATTGTTTCTCAATATAATTCTTTTCGATTTGGAAGCTTTCTCATTGATTAAGCCTAAGTATTCTTCCATCTCATCATTTGAAATGGGATCATTAGGGAAAAACTTTGCTGCTTTGGTAATGTAAACGTTGGACATATTTAACTTACTCCTAAATAATATTCTTTTTTTCTTTTAATACTTTTTCCGACAAACGGCTTAAACGTAAAGCTATTGATCAGCAAAACAACTGGTGCTACCATGAATAAGGCCACCAATAAATAATATTTAAACAGGTTCACTACTAACTTTCTATTCTTGGTACTGTTGATGAGTTTTGCCCAAACAGCAAACAGCTTTCCTGCTCTTTGTTCGATAAACATCAGATCACTGTACACATCTACTGCTTTTGTTTTTACCAGATGTTGCTGCAGTGTTGTCCAACTGCTGTCCGATAAATGTTCCAGCACTACTGCGCCGTGATTGCCGGCTGCTTGAATGTCCTGATCCGAAACACCAGGCTTCGGAAAAATTCCGTATTTCTTATCTTTTCTTCCCGTCAACATCCAATGCAGAATAGTAACCGCACTGATCAGGTTTCCATTTTTATCAACGAGTGCAATGTTACCTACCAAATTTGCTCCCGCATCTTTTAAACTCTTCTTCATTTTCTCCTGCGCGTTGAGCCACATGTTGCGTGCGCCGATGAGTGTAATGACAGGCGTGTCTTTGATCAATTTCAAAAAAGACGCCTCATGAAGTAAAGAAGTAGTGGGTATGCTAGGAGAAAGGAACCAAGGTTGATAGGCTATAACAACCAGGTCATACGATTGTTCCTTAAAAGACAAGGTATTTAGTGGCATGGGTTTACCCAAAACACTTTCCGGCATGGCGTCAAAAAAGCGATCACTGGTCCAGGGAAATGCAAAGTCCTGTTGAGGTTGAATGCGAACAATCTCTACCGAAGCTCCGCCCTGAATCAACGGTGCAGCGAAACGATCCACAATTTCCTGCAGTTGTCCGGATTGCGTATAATAAACAATTAGTACTTTTTTAGCCATCAGTTAAAATCTTGTACCTTCAATGCTTTAGATTTTTTGCAATAATCCAATATCGCTGCTTTTGTTTCTTGGGGAAGCTTAGCATAAGAAGCTTTTACAATTTTAGCATCCTCTTCAATGTTGTCGTTATAATTTAAAATGGCCGGTGCATTTTCCTGCATAATGAGTCTAAGAAATCTATACTCCGCGTTGGCTTTGTGTTTGGCTATTTCATCTTCCAATTGAGCGCCACCCGATTTAAAAAGATCGAGTTTTGTCTTTAATCCTTTTGCAAACTCAGCCTTTCGCATTTTCAAAACGCCGGTAAAAGCATTTTTTTCTTCAAACGAAAGTGATTCCATCTTCTTCAGCTGATCATTCAACTTATTCATATCACCGTTAGATAAGGCTGCATAAAAAGCTTTACGATCTACTTTGGCTGAAGAACTTTGAGCACCAGCATTCCAATAGAGCAAGAAAGATAAAGCAACTAATAAAAAACGGTTCCCCATAGCAACGCCTAATTTAGACAAATGTAGGGAAAAATATAGGAATAGCCCTCATATTACTCACGCAACACACAAAAACAACCGTTGTAGAAATAAAACCACAACGAATTTATACAAAAAGAAAAAGACCGCCGTACAGGCAGTCTTTTCAATGCTTTCAACTACAAAACAACTATTTGGCAGCAGCTGCTTTCAGTAGTTCCTGAACATCTACTTTCTTGATGACAGGTTTTCTAGTCAATACTTTGATATCGTTCACTTTATTAGTGGCGATAGCTCTATTTCTTTTTTCTTTTCTTTTTAATCTAGTAACACCCATGACTGTAGTAATTCTTATGTTTCAAGGACTGCAAATGTAAGGGATTATCTGTTGTTAAAAAAATAAATCCTTTAAAAAATAATAATCTGTTCCCTAAACCCGTCCAATTTTCTTATTTTTGAGAAAAATATATACAATGAGCCAGGGAAAACCTTCGATTCCTAAAGGTACCAGGGATTTTGGTCCCGACAAAATGCTGAGACGCAACCATATTATAGGTACCATCAAAAAGGTATATCAGGTATATGGCTTTCTTCCACTGGAAACTCCTTCCATGGAAAACCTTTCTGTCTTAACAGGAAAATATGGAGATGAAGGAGATCAGTTGATTTTTAAGATTTTAAATTCCGGGGATTTCCTTTCCGGAGTTAAAACAGAGCACTATACAGACGGTTATAAAAAACTTACACCCGCCATTTCAGAAAAAGCCTTGCGTTATGACTTGACCGTACCTTTTGCGAGGTATGTAGCCATGAACAGGCACGAACTCACTTTCCCTTTCAAGCGCTATCAAATACAACCGGTATGGCGTGCCGACCGCCCACAAAAAGGCCGTTACCGTGAATTTTACCAATGCGATGCCGATGTGGTGGGTACAGATTCTCTATTGTGTGAAGCGGAAATTCTGTGCATGCTGAAGGAGGTATTTGAAAAACTGGGTATTAAAGCCTATAAAGTTAAACTCAACAACAGGAAGATATTAGCCGCCATAGCAGAAGCCTGCGGCCATCCGGGTCAGGAAACAGACCTCTGCGTAGCCATCGATAAGCTCGATAAAATCAGCCGGGAAGACGTATTTAAAGAATTGTACCTGAAAGGCTTTTCTGAATCAGCCGTTGAAAAACTGCAGCCTTTACTGGATCTGAAAGGCAGTAATACCGAAAAACTGGACCAGATCTCTGCCTTTTTACAAGGCAGTGCACTGGGACTTCAGGGCGTTCAGGAGATCAGAGAAATATTTACTTATTATAAAAACTTTACCGGCACTACGCCGGATGAGTTTGTAGAAGTAGATTTTACATTGGCCCGCGGACTCGGTTACTATACAGGAGCCATCCTGGAAGTGAAAGCCCTGGATGTGTCCATCGGGAGTGTTTCAGGAGGCGGTCGGTACGATAACCTGACGGGAGTATTTGGTCAGCCTAATTTATCAGGTGTTGGCATATCCTTCGGAATTGACAGGATATACGATGTCATGGACGAATTGAATCTATTTTCAGCAATCGCAGTAGAAGCCACGAAGGTTTTGGTTTGTCATTTTGACCCAGAAAGTCTTGCAGAAGGGCAAAAAATCACCTACCTTTTAAGACTAAAAGGTATATACAGTGAGGTATATCCGGAGTCAGCCAAAATAAAAAAACAACTCAGCTACGCAGACGGTAAACAAATTCCTTATGCCATCATTATTGGGTCTGACGAAATCAAAAACCAACGTTATACCTTAAAAAACTTAGTAACCGGTACACAAGAAGCCTTGCCTCTTGAGGACATTATTAAAACAATCAGCTAAAAAATGGGACTCCTTAAAAAAATTAATTTCACCTTAGTCATGGCAATGGCCTATTGTACTGTCCAAGCACAATCGGATGTTGCCCTTTTCATGGTTACGCCGAGTAATAAAGTCTGTCTTGGAGAACCTATACAAGTAACAGATGGCCATACAGATGATCCTGCAGGGGGGAGCCATGAGGTCACTTACTTTTTTGGAGATGGTACATCTACTACTCCTCCAAACGCTGATCCCACACATACTTA
>JAQBNS010000010.1 GCA_028288405.1 Chitinophagaceae bacterium | reverse complement strand
CTACATTAGGACCCGTCTGTCCGAACCGTGCGTTATCCGCTGCAATGGTAAGGTCACATACGACATGCAATACATGTCCTCCGCCAATCGCCCAACCGGCTACCATTGCGATAACGGGTTTAGGAATAGAACGGATTTGTCTTTGTAAATCTAATACGTTGAGTCTTGGTGTCTCATCTGTGCCGATGTAACCGCCGTGTCCACGCACGCTCTGGTCTCCGCCGCTGCAGAAAGCTTTGCCGCCTTCGCCGGTTAAGATCACCACACCCACTTTTGTGTTTTGACGAGCCAGTTCCATGGCTTCGATCATTTGACTCACCGTATCCGGAGTGAAGGCATTGTGCTTATGCGGACGGTTGATGCTGATTTTAGCAATGCCTTCGTAGTATTGAAATAAGATGTCGGAATATTCTTTCAGTGTTTCCCACTTGTATTGACTCTGCATAACTTAGGATATTTTGAACTGTTGTTTAAAAGATTGAAAAGCCGCTACATCTTCTTGTCCGTTGGTTTCGATTTCCAGAATGGACGGTTGAGTCGATGTGTTGAGCAATTTATGCAATTGCGATTTCAAAGCATCGTAATTGTTGGCGTGAAAATAATTAAGATCAAATTCATTTGCCAGATGACGGGCTGTTAATTTTTGACGGGTAACAAAATACTCTTCCAATTCAGGTTGTCCTTTCGGTCCGTCGATCATGCGGAAGATGCCTCCGCCGTGGTTGTTGAAGACAATCACTTTTAAATTGGGACAGGTATAATTATGCCACCAGGCGTTGCGGTCATAGAAGAAGGACATGTCGCCGGTGAGCAAGACGACTTGTTTGTCTGTACTTAATGCACAACCCACGGCAGTGCTGACTGCACCGTCTATGCCGCTGGTGCCTCTGTTGCAAAACACTTGCGCCGGGTCATTATTGGAAAATCCCAGGAGATTCAGGTAACGCACCGGCATGCTGTTCGCCACGTGCACGTAACTATCCGGAGACAGGTATTGTAAAACGGTATGAAAGGCATTCAATTCATTCAACTCCTGGCTGGCATCCAATTGCTTGTCCGTATAAGTGGTAGCTTTCTCTTCGAGGGCAGTCCATTCGTTCAGGTAGTTTTTATTGTAAGAGGTATCCACGAGCGCTTTTAAAAAATCAATCGGTGATACTTGTATCACACCACTCAAACTCTTAAACGTGTCGGCCCACTGCGAAGAATCGCTGAGGTGCCAGTGTTGCAAAGGTTTGTGCGTGCGTATGAATTGTTTCAATGATTTTGAAATGATAGAAGCTCCCCAGGTGATCAGCAAATCTGGTTTGAGTGCTGCTTGTTGTTCAGTCGAAAGTTTACCCAAAAACAAATCTTGTTTTTGAATGCGGTTGCTGCTGGCTCCTATATTGGACAAGGGTTCGCAGAGGACAGGAATACCTAACTGTGGAATGATCTCATTTAATTCTTCATTTGGTGCTCCTTGTCCGGCAACACACAATATTTTTACTTTGGCCGGAATACGTTTTAAGAAATCAGATAAGAACGGTTCAGGCGAAGCCCCGCTGATTTTTGGGAAAGCGATGTAAGGAAGTGTTTCATCAAACTCCAGTTCGCCTGAAGGATAAAACGGTTCTCTGAAAGGAATGTTGACATGCAC
The DNA here is from genome assembly GCA_028288405.1 of Chitinophagaceae bacterium. Classification (GTDB taxonomy): domain Bacteria; phylum Bacteroidota; class Bacteroidia; order Cytophagales; family Cytophagaceae; genus JACMQM01. Next base: position 19,002 of record JAQBNS010000010.1, on the reverse strand, counting down.
CGGACCTTGATGCAATTTGCAGGCATGAACCGCTTCGTTCAGTTTGCGGCCAAATTCCCAGGCACCGTCCGGATGCGTTGTATCCACGGGCAATTGAAAGGAAGCCCGCACATGATTACCAAATAAATTCTGCTGGCGGATGGTTTGTCCGTCCTGCTGATCGATCCACTCCGGTGGACGATCGGCGGTGAGAATCAATAAGGGAGTGTTGGAAAAATAAGCTTCGGCCACAGCGGGTGCATAGTTCAGGGCCGCAGAACCGCTCGTGCAAACCAACACCACCGGTGCATTCAACGTTTGCGCCATGCCCAGGGCAACGAATGCTGCTGAGCGTTCATCGGGAATGATGTATTTTTCAAACGCCGTATGACGCGCAAAAGAAATCGTTAAAGGAGCGTTCCTAGAGCCGGGTGACAACACGACACGTTTAATGTCGTGTTTCTGTAAAATGGCAGGTACCTGGTAAATGATTGACATCAGCGCAAGATATAATATTTCCTTTAATTCAATGTTAAGATTTATAAATCGCTGGACCGCAGCACCGCTGGTGCAAGCATCTTGCTTGTACCCATAACCATTTAGAGCGTCCCGCTCGGGTTTCGAGGTTTGGTTCCAGGCCCGAGCGAGACGCTCTATGTCACTTTAGGAACAAGCGTGGACGCTTGCACCAGCGAACTTTTAAGAACAAGTAAACTAATTCCAAATCTTTCGGATTGCTTCCAGTTTCCTTTCCGTCTCAACCCATTCGTTCGCAGGTATAGAGTCTGCCGTAATACCTGCTCCGGCATGGGCATTGTAGCCGTTGGCAAACCATTGCGCATTTCTTAAGTTGACATATACCGCACTTTTTCCTTCTATGTTCAACGGTCCCCAAAAACCGGTATAGAGCAGACGCGGAGTTTTTTCGTATTGTAAAATCAATTCCGTTGCTTTGTCCTTCGGTGTGCCACAGGTGGCGGAAGTAGGATGGAGCAAAGGAAGTAATTGATCCGGTAAGTTGTCAATGCCTAATGCACGGGCATCGATTTTGTAGGTCGTACACAAATGCACCAGATTTCCGGACAAATAATTCTTCGGTCCTTCTTCTTCGTATTCTCTATGTCTTATGGTTTTAAAACAATTGACAATATAACGCGACACGAAGGCCTGTTCTTCTATTTCTTTATTGTTCCAGGTATGATCGCGCAAACTTTTATGCGGATCATAAGCTTGCGTACCGGCTAATGCAATGGTTCTGAACACTCCTTGTTCGTCACTGGAGGCCAGTAATTCAGGACTTGCACCCACCCAACAACCGGCAGCAGGATGATAAGCTACGGCAATGAAGGCATTGGGATACGCATTGCGCAACGTCACCACAGCCTCTACCGGTGACTTCTCTATAGGGTATGGACTTTTTTTATTTCTAGCCAGAACGATCTTTTTCACTGCACCTGTTTTCAGTTCTTCCAGCAAGTGTTCGACTTTGCAGGTGTAGGAACTTTGTTCTTGTTCTTCTTCTGAAAAGTCAAGGGATTCCAACAGGTGAAAAGGAAAATCAAGGTGTTCCGCCGATGTATAATCGTTCAATTGCTTCGTGTCTTCGCTGCTGAGCGCATGCAATTGAAACAGCATATCAGGTTTCAATAATAAAGATTCTTCGCCTGCTTTATCCAGGAAAGAATGCAGCACAAATCCTTTGTCACCGTTGTGCCAGGAAGTTTTTTGTTTTTGTAGGTTCGGAGATTGATCGATGAGCAAATAAAAATTCTCAGAACCCGGTTGAGCAAAAAGTGCGACGCCATGCTGCAGTGCGACCGCCTGGTTAAAAGCAGAAGAGAATAAAGAAAGGGCAGAAGATGAAGCGTGAAAAGCGTTCATATAATTTTTTAAGATAAATAGGCCTTAAGAATTTTATATAGAGCCTTATTTGCATTAGGGATTGAGCCATTGTCTGAGCTCTTCCCGCTTTTTCAGCGGGAAAGCGAGTGGCGAAAGCCCGGCCCCGCCATGTCAGTTCTTTATAACGTGAAGCTATAAGGCGGGGAAATGCCCTCATCCATACAAGCTTCTATATACTTACAAATTTTAATTTCCTGATTCAATTTATATTGATACTGTAACTTACCTTATAAATTAATCTTATTACTTCTTATCCAATATCGCAATCGTCAGCCGGCTGATGCAAACGAGTTTATCTTTATCGTTGGTAATGCGGATGTCCCAGATGTGTGTTTTAGAACCGGCATGCACTAATGTCGCTCTGCCTTTTACGAGTCCTTCTTTGACGGAAGAAACATGATTGGCATTGACTTCCAATCCCACGGCTACTTTCCCGCTTTCTTCTACGATGAGATTCGATGCAATACTGCCAAGACTTTCAGCCAAGACTACAGACATGCCACCGTGCAGGATACCTACGGGCTGCTGTGTTCTATGATCCACGGGCATGGTACCGCAAATATAGTCTGTACCTATTTCTGTGATTTCAATGCCGAGGTAAGCGATGGCATTGACTTCGCACCATTTTTTTACACCGGAAAGAGAGATATGAGCAGGAATCATTAACTTGCTGATGATACAGCACAAAGGTATAAGAATTTGAAAAGCAAAAAAATTTACCTGATCCGTCACGGACAAACGGATTTCAACCTGAAAGGCATTGTGCAGGGTTCCGGTGTAGATTCCGACTTGAATGAAACAGGAAGACAGCAGGCCGAAGCGTTTTATGCCAGGTATAAAGATATTCCTTTCAAAAAAATCTATACCTCAGCTTTGATAAGAACCTATCAGTCTGTCAGTAAGTTTATTACTGACGGGATTCCTCATGAAAGTGAAAAAGCACTCAACGAGATCAGCTGGGGCATGTGGGACGGTAAACTGCCTACTTCTGAAATGAACAGTGTCTATTGGCAAATTGTCAACCGTTGGAAAGAAGGCGATCTGGAAGCTAAAATAGAGGGTGGAGAAACCCCCATTGAGGTGAGCGCGCGCTTGATTCCTATGGTGAAGGAATTATTACAGCAGGAAGAGTCGCCCATATTGGTGTGCATGCATGGACGGGCCATGCGTATTTTGCTCGCGATGTTGACCGGTCAGTCCTTGTCGGTGATGGATTCCTTTCCTCACGAGAATTTATGCCTCTATCTGTTGGAAGTAAAAGACGGACAAGCGGTTATTCTCGAGCAAAACAATCTTTCACATTTAAATTAGCCCCTTCTAAAGTAGAAAATGAGTAGTTCTGCTTATTAAATCATAAAAACAGGGGTTTTTTAACGAAAAAAAATTATTTTTGGGTTCATTAATTTCATATCTAACTACAGCTTTTACGAATGGCAGAGGTTATAAGAATGCCCAAGATGAGCGATACGATGACAGAAGGGGTTATCGCAGCTTGGCACAAAAAAGTCGGAGACAAAGTTAAATCCGGAGATCTATTGGCTGAAGTTGAAACAGACAAGGCTACAATGGAACTGGAATCATACGAAGAAGGTACTATTCTTTATATCGGACCGAAAGCAAAAGACGCAGTGCCGATCGACGGCCTGATTGCTATTGTCGGAAAAGAAGGCGAAAATTTTGATGATATCCTGAAGCAATTTGCTAACGGTGGCGGTTCTCAGGCACCTGCAGCAGAAGCTGCTCCTGCATCTGCACCAACGGCATCTGCACCTGCAGCGGCTGAAGCTCCTGCAGTAGATACCTCAAACATTCCTGCCGAAGTCGTGCGTATGCCTAAGATGAGCGATACCATGGTGGAAGGTACGATTGTAAAGTGGCACAAGAAAGTAGGAGATACTGTGAAGTCCGGTGATTTGTTGGCAGAGGTTGCTACAGATAAAGCCACGATGGAATTGGAATCTTACGAAGATGGTACACTCTTGCACATCGGTGTGCAGGAAGGAGAGTCTGTTATCGTAGACGGTATCCTGGCTATCATCGGTGAAAAAGGAACAGACATTACACCATTACTCAATGCAAAACCGGCAGCGAAGCCAGCAGAAAAAGCAGCACCAGCTGCAGCAACTTCTGCTCCTGCCACTAACGGTGCTGCAACAGCGCCTGCTAAAGCAGTAACGCATAACAATACAGACGGTCGCACGAAAATTTCTCCCTTAGCGAAAAAACTAGCGCAAGATAAAGGCATCAACCTTCAGGACGTTGCCGGTTCCGGTGAAGCGGGAAGAATTGTAAAAAGAGACGTAGAAAACTTTACACCATCTGCTAAAGGATCATCTGCGAAAGCAGCCGGTACTTCTTCTGCACCTGCCGGTGTGGAAAGCTTCGATGAAGTGAATGTCTCTCAAATGCGTAAAACCATTGCGCGAAGATTGTCTGAAAGCTTGTTCACTGCTCCTCACTTCTATGTGACCATGGAGATCAACATGGACAAAGCGATTGAAGCGAGAACATCGATCAATGAAATTGCTCCGTTGAAAGTTTCTTTCAATGACATGGTAGTGAAAGCTTCCGCTGCGGCATTGAAAAAACATCCAGCCATCAACTCTTCCTGGTTGGGAGATAAAATCAGAACGAATCATCACGTAAATATCGGTATCGCTGTTGCAGTAGAAGAAGGTTTATTGGTTCCTGTTGTTCGTTTCACAGATACAAAATCTCTGACTCAAATCTCCGGTGAGATCAAAGACCTTGGCGCTAAAGCGAAGAACAAACAATTGCAACCTGCAGATTGGGCCGGTAATACATTCACCATTTCAAACTTAGGTATGTTTGGTGTGGATGAATTCACTGCCATCATCAACACTCCTGATTCATGTATTCTGGCAGTAGGCGGTATCAAGCAAACAGCGATCGTAAAAAACGGTCAACTGGTAATTGGTAACATCATGAAAGTAACCTTGTCTGCCGATCACAGAGTCGTAGACGGAGCTTCTGCTGCGGCCTTCCTTCAGACATTGAAAATGTACCTGGAAGATCCGATCAGATTATTGGCTTAATTTAAATAGCATATCATTATAAGACGGAGAGGAAGAGTAGACATGGTCGCTTTTTTTCTCCGTTTTTGTTAATAGTCGTTAGACGTTTGTGGTTAGTCGTTAGTAGTGGACTAGTCATTGTCACTAACGACTAACGTCTAACGACTAACGACTAGAAAATGGAAAAAATAAAATCAACCACCGTCCTTGCCATCTCTCACAACGGCCGCATGGCGATTGGCGCGGACGGACAAGCAACGATGGGTAATACCGTTGCGAAAAGTAATGTACGCAAGATCAGAAAACTGGCCGATGGGAAAATCGTTGCAGGCTTTGCTGGATCTACTGCCGATGCTTTTACGTTGATTGAACGTTTTGAAGAAAAACTGGCTGCTCATAGCGGCAATATGAAAAGGGCAGCGATAGAATTGGCGAAGGATTGGCGTACGGATCGTTACCTGAGTAAATTGGAAGCGATGCTGATCACCATCAGTAAGGAAGAAATATTGATCATATCCGGGACAGGGGATGTGTTGGAGCCGGACAATGGCGTAGCCTCTATCGGTTCAGGAAGCATGTACGCGCAGTCTGCTGCCTTGGCATTGAAGAAACACGCCTCGCATTTGTCGGCGGAAGAAATGGTAAAGGAAGCACTTACCATTGCGGCTGATATTTGTATATACACTAACCATAACTTCATCATCGAAACATTATAACATGGCTGACGCGATTGTCATTTATCATAATCCAAGATGCCAGAAGAGTAGAACGGCCTTGCAAGAATTAGAAGAGAACGGTGCGGAAGTCCGGGTGATAGAGTATTTGAAAGAAACTCCCTCGGTAAAAGAGTTAAAGGAATTGTGCGTTAAACTTAACTTGAAACCGATTGACCTGGTTAGACAAAGTGAAGCCCTTTATAAAGAGGAGTATAAAAACAAAGAGTTGTCCGATGCAGCATGGCTTAAAATTTTATCTGATCATCCGGTACTGATTGAACGTCCTATTGTTGTTAAAGGCAGCAAAGCTTTGATTGCCAGAGAACCAGGAGTATTAACCAAGTTTTTAAAATGAATTTTTCTAACTATATTAATGGTATGAAGAAAATTACGCTGGTATGTTTTTTATTGCTGCTGACTCATGTTCTACATGCTCAGATCAGTTATCCCAAAGTGAGAAAGTTTAACGTCGGTTTATTCTTAGGCATTGGAGGAGAAAGTGGTCCGGTATTGAATATTATTCCGGTATTGAACCTCTCGTATCGCGGTACTACATTGACTACCGGTATTTCTTTAAACAATGGATTGAATATTGGATTGATACAGGAAATATTACCGATCTCTGTTTCTCACTACAATGTCAAATGGATCGCCTCTGGATTTTATTCTAAAGGAGTATCTGATCGTTACTATACACAAGATACCGATTACAATAGTTACGCTTTGTTGACCGGTCTAAGATTTCATTTTGGCAAACGTTGGTTTTCCAATATACAAGTGGGAGCATCGTGCACGAATTACAATACGAAACCAAAGTTGAATATTCCTAAGGACGACGATAAATACACGGAATGGCTTCCTTATTTTGAATTCGGTTTAGGCTTCCGCTTATTTAAAACATTTGAGGAAAAACACAAGAAGGTAACAACGCAGACTGCTGAATGAATTTTTTAGCTCACCAGTTTCTTTCCGGTAATAATGACGATCTGAAGATCGGTAATTTTATAGCCGATTCTGTAAAAGGTACACCACCCGCTTCATTGGGGCAAGGCGTAATCAAAGGGATTACACTGCATCGCCGAATAGATAGTTATACCGACAGTCATCCTATTGTATTGAAAAGCATCAAACGCTTGCGAGACCGTCACGGAAAATTTGCAGGAGTAGTTGTCGATATTTGCTACGATCATTTTTTAGCAAAAAACTGGAAACAATATTCCGATGATGAATTGTGGGAGTATGTAAACAGCTGTTATGCTTTAATGCTCAAACACAAGGATGAACTACCGGAACGCATACAACAAATGCTTCCTTATATGGTCAAAGGAAATTGGTTGTACAACTACAGAACATTAGACGGAATAGACCGCGTTTTTAAAGGCATGGCCAGAAGAACGCAATTCGACTCCAACATGTCTTCTGCGATGAAAGATTTGTGGATGGACTATCAGGAATATGAGGCAGAGTTCAATGAATTTTTTCCGGAGATCAGAGCCTACGTGCAGTCTCTACTGGACAATCCCAATTTCTCGCTTACTAAATAGCGTCTTTATTATTAAAAGGAGAATTCTCCTGATGCAGCCGGATGGCTTTCAGAGAATAAAAAATACTGATCGCTACAATCAGTACAGCAATGATGACCATTACCGGGTAATGTCTTAAAAATAAACAGGCATCGTACAAACCATGCAATACAATGGCACCGAGTAAGCCGATCCATTGCGGATAATTTTTATGTGAAAATTTAGACAAGCCCACATAGTAGCCCATCACAACCGCAAAACTGGCATGTCCCGGAACCGCTGTAAACATGCGGTGTATGCCGGTACTCAAACCCTGGTCGTTGTAGAGGTATAGAAAATTTTCGACGGTGGCAAAACCCATCGAAATCATCACGCTGTAAGTGATACCATCAAACGGTTCATCAAATTCTTTTTTTGGATAAGCAAACCATCGCAAGGCAATAAACTTGGATGCTTCTTCACTAAAGGCAACAGCCATGAAGGCATAATACAATTGATCGAGATCAGGTGCATCATTGGTATGGTCAATGTTGAATAAATATTTGATTCCTTTCGTAGCCAGAGTCGCTGGGATGACGCTCAATACTCCCAATAAAAAAGACATGATCAGGAGCCTTTTGGGTTCCGGATCATGTTTGTCTTGGTAGTAAATGAAGAAGCATATGGCCAAGCCTGGGGCAAGAGCCAAAAGAAATATGTCCATTAATGGTATTAAGCTAATTCTCTCAAGTCAACTGGTACTAGTCTTGATACACCTTGCTCAATCATTGTAATCCCGTAAATAACATCCGTACTTGACATGGTGCGTTTATTATGGGTTACAATGATAAATTGGGATTCTCCTGAGAATTTACGAATGATATTATTGAATTTATCAATGTTCACGTCATCCAATGGTGCATCAACCTCGTCGAAGATACAGAATGGAGCCGGTTTCAACAAATAAATAGAAAAGAGCAGGGAAATCGCAGTCAGTGTTTTTTCTCCTCCTGACAATTGATTAATCGTCAATGGTCGCTTTCCTTTTGGCTGTGCCATGATTTCAATTTCCGAATCCAATGGGTTACTTGGATCTACTAATTTCAAATCACACTTATCTTCTTCCGTAAACAAGGAACGGAAGACGTTCTTAAAGTTTTCACGAATTTGTTCAAAGGCAACGAAGAAGGTATCTTTTGCTACATTGTCTATTTCTGAAATGGTGCTCAATAAAGATTCTTTCGCATTGACCAGATCTTGTTTTTGTCCGCCAATGAAATCACCTCTTTCTTTGATCTCCTGGTAAGCTTCCATAGCCATTGGGTTGATTGGTCCCATGCGTTCCATAGAGGCTTTGATCTTGGTGACTTTTTCTTGCAGTTCTTCCAGACTTCCCAACGGTTTGTCTGCGGCTTCTTGCTGATTCAATAATTCATCCAGATCCGTATCGAATTCTACCGCTAAACGTTCTTTCAAAGAAGTCAAACCTAAACGGGTTTCTGTCAGTCTGGTTTGTATAGAAGAAAGTGATTCTTCCGTTTCATCTCTTTTTCTTCTGATTTCTCTGATCTCACTGTCGATGCCGTCTGTCTGGCTGCGCAAACCATAATACGATCTTTCCGCTTCCTGCAAACCTCCTTCGATCAGTTCTTTTTCTTTGTACAACTCTACCAGTTCGTCTTCGTTGACATCCGTTCTGCTGAGCAGTTCCTGGATCTCATTTTTAATACGATCGGCTTCTGTTGTATTGTTGTCTATACGCTCTTTGCTTTGATCAAAGGAAGCTTGTTTGAAACTGATTTCTTGTTCCAAACTGCTTAGTTTATTTTGTTGCTGATGGAAGACAATGTTTTCCTGGTTGAATACCGAAGATTTGTTGGACAAGATTTCATTTTGCTCTTGCAACGCTTCGTTCATGTACACCAGTTTTTCTTCCAGTGCTTCCAGGTTGCTTCTCTCTTCTATAGACAAAGGTTGTTTTTGCGTAATATCTTCTTCCAGTTTGCCGATACGTTCCAGCATCTCTTCGCGCTTCATGCTGTTGTTAGACAACATAGAGGCCAACTGTTCTTTCTTCGACGTCACCGCTACCATTTCCTGATTGATCAGGTTGATTTCAGTTTGCAGGTTATCGATTTCAAGTTTGCGTGTCGCTGCTTTTAAGCGGTGGAATTCTTGTTGTTGCGTATCCAGTTTTGCTCTTACGGCTTCAATTTGCTGAGTCAGTTGTTTGATGTCTACTTCCAACTTCTCCAAATTCTTCGCACGACCGATACGTTTTCCTTCAAACAAACCTACTGATCCACCGGAGATAGAGAATTCACGTTTGCTGATTTTACCGTTTACTGTAATCAATACTGCGTCGCCTTGATCCGGAAGATTGTCTTGATTTTCAGTAACGATGTAAACGTTGTTCAATAAAAACTCCGCAAGGTGTCTGTATTCTTTATCTACATCAACAATGTCGAGTGCATAGATGGCATTGTTGATATTTTTCTTTGGAGCCGGTTTGAACGATTCAAATTTGTTCAAAATAAAGAAGTTCGCTTTTCCTTTTGCTGCGTCGCTCAATAAGTTTACGGCCTGGTAAGCATGACTTTCTTGTTCTACGATGTAGTAGTTCATGAAAGACTCCAGGTAGTTTTCTATAGAGAGTCTGTATTTCTCATCGCAGGTAATAACATCCGATAACAGGGGAGCGTTCTTACCCCAACTTGCATTTTTCTTTAAGAATTTAATTGCTTCAGGAAAACCTTCCAGGTTTTCTACCATGGATTTCGTTAAGCTGAATTCGTTTTGCTTCGCATCCAGTGAACGGTTGTATTGAGTCAATAATTCTTTGCTGGCATCGATCTCTTTTTCCAATTCAGAAATACGTACCTGAATTTTATTTTCTTCTATTTCAATTTTAGCCAATACCCCGGCTTTCTCTACTAAGCGTGCGTTAACCTCGTTGATCTTGGTTTCAAAATCCTGCATGCTCGCTTCTTGTTGCGAAGAATCGGATGCTGTTTTTTCTAACTCTTGTTTTAAGGTGCTGAGCTGGATTTGATTGATTTCAATCGTTTTGTTCAGGTTGAAGACTTCTTCCTGTTTGCGCTTGAACTGGTTGTTGATGACCGTTGCTTCTTCCTGCAATTGCTGGTACTGGGACTTCTGGTCTTCGTACTCTTGTTTCAATTGCTGTACACGAATTTCTGTTTCTGCTAATATTTTTTCAGAGCTTTCTTTTTCACGTGTGATGGAATCAATGGCGAAGCCGGCTCTGTTGTTGTGTTCTTGATCTTGCTCCAGTTCGTGGTTCAGTTTTTCACTGGCACGGTTCAGGTAAGTCAATCGTTCGTTTTTGATCGTTTTTTCACTTTCGTATTTTCTGATCTTATCGACGTGTTCGTTGAGCGCCTTCTGTCTGCTCGCCAATACTTTTTCCTGGTCTACTTGTTGCAGTTTGGTGCTTTCGATCGAACTTTCTTTTTCGTTGATACTGGCACTCAATTGCATTTTCAAGTCAGTTTTTTGCTCTACCTCTTGTTGTAAAGTAAGCAAGTCTTCACGTTGTGTCGATACACTAACTTTCGCCAGGTCAAGGCTGATTTGTTTGTATTCATCTTTCGCCTGGAAATACTTTTCGGTTTGCTTGGCTTGTTTTTCCAAGCTGCGCATGTTTTTGTTGATTTCAAACAACAAATCTTCTACACGCTCCAGGTCTTTGTCTGTATCAGAAAGTTTATTCAAACTTTCTTTCTTACGCACTTTGTATTTAGAGATCCCGGCCGCTTCTTCAAACAATTCGCGGCGAGAGTTGTTTTTATCGTTCAGGATATCTTCCACCATTTTCAACTCAATGATGGCATAACTATCAGAACCGATACCGGTATCCAAAAACAGATTGGTAATGTCTTTAAGACGGCAGGTTACATTGTTCAAGAGGTATTCACTTTCACCTGATCTGTAGTAACGACGAGAGATCGTTACCTGAGAATATTCCGTAGGAAGAATGTTCTTGGTGTTATTGAAGGTAAGAGATACTTCCGCCATTTGAGACGGCTTACGGTTACGTGTTCCGTTGAAGATCACGTTTTCCATTTTATCCGAACGCAAGGCACGGGTTTTTTGCTCTCCCAATACCCAACGTATGGCATCTACAACGTTTGATTTTCCACAACCATTGGGTCCTACAATACCGGTAATTCCTTCGTCAAAGTTAATTAATACCTTGTCTCCAAAACTCTTAAACCCCTTGATTTCTAATTTGCTTAATTGCATAATCTCCCTTTCAAATAATGACCAAACGAAAGCCGGATTCCCGGACTTCGCCCTCCTACAAGACTATAAAGATAGGAGGTCTGTGAGTTATTCACAGTTTAGCTAAGGCTAACTTTTCAACGAACTATCAACAGTTGATTTTGGCTATTTTTGCCTATATTGGATCAAAATCTGACTCATGGAGTATCTGAAATTTGTCTTTTGGGCTGTACTTTTTGTGATCTACGTTGTCTCTCAGGTGCGTAAGATGAAGATGAAAGCCGAGCAGGAAAAAGCATTGCAGCCTGAACCTGTCAAACCGCTTGTCAGCAAGCCTGTTGCCACGGTTTCTAAAAAAGTATTTGATTACAAAGGCAAACGGGAGATGAAGTCCCGCGAGCGAAAACCTATTTTTGCTCAGAAAGAAATGGAACATAAACCCATTACTTATAAGCCTGTTGCCGACGAAGAGTTGATTGCTGAAGCACTTTTACAGGATAGGAAAATGGAGGAAAAGGCTTTAAAAGAAGACCGTAAGCCTTTAGCCGATGAACACCTAGAGCCTTATACCGATCATTCGAAGAATAAAATGAACCTGGATTGGCTAAAAGATAAAGCCAATTTGAAAAGAACCTTTATTGCAGCAGAGATCTTTCAGCGGAAATACTAGTTGCTGTAGGAAGGGGATTCGAATCATAAAAAAGGCCTGTTCAATGAACAGGCCTTTTTTATGAAGTTCTATACTAGTTAAAAGACGTCAACCACTCTATACATTCTATCCAAGAACATAAACTGTTCTCCTTTTTTCTTACTCGCCAGTATTTGGAATAGAGGAGATAGAGTAGAAACAGTGATGAATGACAACTCATTTATTTTGATTTCACCTAAGCCGCTGCTGATGAAATAGTTTTGGTAGTCTGTAAAAATCACAGAGCCAAATTTTACCCATTCATGTTCCTGAACAACGATACGATTCAATAAAGCCAGGGTATTTACACCTTCATGCACCTGACGCGCATACATGTCACGTGTCGCCTGCATGTTTTCTCTGAAAGAGTCTGATTGATCTTCAGAATTGCCTTTTTCTTGATTGGCACTCTCTTGAGCATCTTCCATGGCCTTTTTAGACCGTGTCACATTGTTTTTTTGTATTTCGATGCACTTATTAAGGAGTGCTCTCTTTAGTTTTAGTTTATCATCTTTTGAAATCAACAGTTCCTGATTCTTTTTAGGAGCTGGCATATCAAAAGAAACTTCGTTGCTTGGTATCGGTCTCATGGGAATCTTCTTTCTAGGAAGATCTTTCATGGGTCTGGTAGGTCTGGCAGGTTCGGCTGTTTTTACTTCTTTAGCTGCTTTAGGTTCTTTTTTAGGAGCGACGGTTTTTACCACGGGAGTTTTAACAACCACTGGCGTTTTTTTGCTTTCGATAACCGCCTTAGCTGGTTTTGCCGCTACTTTTGTTTTCGCAATAACCGGCTTGCTAACCGTTTTCTTAGCGGCCACTTTAACTTTAGGGGTTGCTTTCGATTTGGAAACCGGTTTTGGGGCAGGTTTAACTATTTTTTTAGCCGCTGCAGGTTTAGCTTTGGCAGATATCTTAGATTTTGCTTGGGATTTAGGCGTTACTTTAGCTTTCGCCTTAGGAGCAATTTTAGCTTTCGGGATAGCTTTAGCCGTTTTTTTTGCAGCAGGTTTAGCAGCAACTTTTTTGGTTTTTACTGTCTTTCCTTTCGTAGCTGGACTTTTTTTTGCCGTTACAGCCTTTTTTGCTGGGGCAGGTTTAGTTTTTTTTACTGTTTTGGCCATTTTTTTTAAAAAATTTCCTTGTTTACAATCAATCCCCCGTTTTCTTCTTTTACAAGAGTAAAAGGGTCATTTTCAATGACAAAAAAACCATCCAAATCTAGGTAATTTATTCTATTACTCAAATTAATAGCAGAAAATATTCCTAAAGTGGTCTCAATCATACATCCAATCATAGTCGATAGGTCGTATTTCTGGGCTTCTTTTAAAATGGCTAATCCATTATAATACCCCCCGGCTTTCATCATTTTCATGTTGATGCCATGACACTGCTCTGCCAATAAATCAAAGTTAGGATTGTCCGTGATAGATTCATCAAGGATAATGGGAATTGGGGATATCTTTTTGAGTTTTTTGTATTCGATAACACTTTTTTCTGGTAGGGGCTGCTCCATAAATTCAATACGATTGGAGGAAACCGTTTCAAAGAAACGAAGCACTTCTGATTCATTTGTCCATGTTTCATTACCATCTATTCTTACAGGACCTTCATAATGTTTAAGGGTTTCCACCACCAGGTCAACGGCAGTTTCTTTATTTACTTTGATTTTCAAGCTTTTAAATCTTGTCAGACCATGTTGCGAAATGAACGCTCCTATTTGTTCTGCCGGCATAATGGGTAAGGTATAAGAAGTATAGACTTGAGCATCTGGAGCTTCAATGCCCAGCAATTGGAAAACGGGTACTCGATGTTGCTGGCAGTATAAATGAACATAAGCCGTTTCGAGTCCATTTTTCAGCGCATTGGCAATAGGCAAACTGTGTATGAAGGAAGAAAACTCAATAGGAGAGAGTTTGCTGTTTCGAAGCAATATAGGTTTGATCTCTGAAAACTGTTTGTGTAGCAGTTCTGCCGATTCTCCGTAACGCACATTGGGAGCCACTTCTCCTTGTCCTATATAATCATCAGAGCGGATGGAGATTAAGAGGTTGTGCTTAGAAGAACTACTATTGCGAGCGATTTTCCATTCATACAATAGTTTGAGATGCAAGTCAGTGATTTCCCAGCTAATCATGGCCAAATTTTTACCCGAATTAACAGCTTTTATTTAGTTTTTTATTAGTTTTGTGCAAATGAAAATGGGGAAAATTTTATTATCAATCACGTGTTGCTTAGTTCTAATCAACACAGCTATGGGGCAGGATGTTCAACTTTCACAGTACTACAACGCTCCTCTATATCTTAATCCAGGTTTTGCTGGTACCGGTGATAACACCAGGGTCGGCTTAAACTACCGTACGCAATGGCGTGGGATTGATAAACCATTTAACTCCGTGAGTTTATGGGCAGATCATAATATAGAATCGTACAATAGTGGTATAGGTTTGTTGTATTTCAGAGATGTACAAGGTAACAGTCGTTTAACTACGAATGAGTTTAGCCTTCAATATTCTTACTCCATCAATGTCAGCGACAGCTGGGTCATCAAACCCGGTCTTCAGGTAGGAATGGTCTCTCGCGATGCCAATTACTCTTCCATGGTTTTTGCCGATCAGTTATCTTCCAGCGGAAATACTGGTGCATCAAGTTCTGATCCTCTTGCAAGTGGAGTTAAAGCAAAAGTATACGGCGACATCTCCGCAGGTGGAATAGCCTTTAATGAAAATGCGTGGTTTGGTCTTTCTTTTCATCACCTGAATACACCCAACCAGGCTTTTTCTGACGGCGATTATGTGCCTCTTCCGATTAAGTTTTCTGCACAAGGGGGGTATAAGTTTTATGTTTCGGGTGGAGGGAAATCCAAGTACAAAAACTATAAGAATTCAGACCCGGAATTCAGTATATCACCTACTTTCTTATTTAAACAACAGGGCGTCTATAGTCAACTGGATTTGGGTGCTTATATCACCTATGAACCATTGATGGTGGGAGTTTGGTACCGTGGTATCCCGGTTTCTAAACACGCTACAGGATTGAGTGGCAGTGATGCTTTGGTCTTCATGCTGGGAGGATATTACCAGGGTTTTACCTTAGGATATAGTTATGACTATACCATCTCACAATTGAAAGGTGCCGGAAGCGTGCATGAATTGTCATTGATCTACGAGTTCAAACCCATTAAATACAAGGCTAGAAGAGGAAGAAGTGCTCCTTGCCCTAAATTCCATAGACAATATCAATAACAAAGAATAGAAAGAGAGCGAAAATTCGCTCTCTTTTTTTATAAGCTCTAATTATTGTTTCCTTCCCTAAAAATCGCTTTTTTTAAGTTGAATCTTACTGTTCATGAAGGGAAAGTACTTTTTGTTCTTCGCTGTTTTGCTCCTTACCCTTGTCGTGCATACGAGTGCCCGCGCTCAGGATATTGTGGACTTAAAGCAACAGTATGAAAAAGGCATCTCGCTTTACAACGAGGCAAATTATTCTGCAGCGATCGCTCAACTGGAAGAGGTATTACCGGAAGTAGAGAAAGTATACACCGATACGGCTTCCTATATCAATCTGCTCAATACGCTTGCCGACGCTCAGTTGCAAAACAAAGCGTCGCAAAAAGCGAAATTTTATTTTTATAGAGCCTGGAACGAATACCTGAAAAATAGAAAAATCAAATACATGGAATCAGGAATCTTTTCTGCCGTGTCTTTGGGTAATATCTATCAATCGGAAAATGTAAGAGATTCGGTTTTCTTCTTTTATCAGCAGGCCATCAAAGAATGGGATCATTGGAAAGGGGATTGGGATCCTACCTACCTCGATCTGTACAGCAGTATGGTGGAAGCTTATCCTGTTGCTTACAAAGAAAAGCAAGTAGATAGTTTATACCTGAACTATTGCCAACGCATCGAAAAAGTAAAAGGAAAATCATCGGTGGCTTATGCGGAAATGCAAATCAAATTAGCCGACCGGTACATGAAACGCGAACAGTTTGCACAAGCAGCTCCTCTTTATGCGGAAGGACTGAAAGTGCTGAGCGATTCTAATTTGACAGCTACTCCCGTTTACCTCGAAGCAAAATACAACGAAGGGCGACTCTATTTTAAAAAGAATAATTATGCAGACGCTGAATTGTCCTTTAAGCAATCCTGGCAAGGTACGAGTTTAATGTCCGACGAATCCAGGCTTCATGCATACTCTGCGCTGCGATTGGGAGACATTGCCAAACATTATAAGCGCTACGATAGCGCCTTGACTTACTTGCTTCCTTTATTGAATTACTCGACGGCTGCAGATGATTTCAAGATCGGTTTATATACGTTGCTGGCCGATATCTATGTAGAGCAAGGAGAGTGGATACTTTCTGAAGACTATTACAATAAAGCTCTTGTACTAAACGATAAGAAACCTTCTGCAAAAATCCGATTACAACTCTTGTCGGGATTAATCAACCTCTATGAAAGTGAAGGGAAAACAGAAAAGTCTGCGCCTTTACTCAGCGATGCTTCTGCTTTGGCGGAAAAGAATTTCGGCAATCAATCGGAAGAGTATGCGCATTTGCTGGCGCTCAATGCGGCGCAACAAAAGTTAATGGCGCAATGGACCGCGGCAGAAGAAAGTTATAAAAAAGCCATCAGTATCCTGGAAGCGAAAGCAAAGGACCGCATGGAAGAATGGATCTTCCTGTACAATAACTTAGCGGAAGTATACCAGTTGTTAGGCAGAGAGCAGGAAGCAGAACAGTTTTACAACAAAGCATCCACGATGGCAGCTTCTGCCTGGGGAAGTAACTCCATTGACTATGCCTATACGCTAACCAACCTGGCTTCGCTGCAGGAGAAAAAAGGAAAGTACGAGGAAGCGCTTGCGAATTACAACAAAGCGTTAAGCATTTTTGAAAAGGTAGTGGGCAAAAACAATGTAGACTATTTCTCCGTGATGAATAACATCTCTTATGTCTACGTAAGAAAAGGTAATTTGCCGGAAGCTGAAACGCGATTAACCACATTGCTTCCTGCTGCTGAAAAAGTGTTGGGGAAAGAACATGTATTGGTTACCACGATGTTGAACAATCAAGGTCTGATCCGCGAGAAACAGGAACGCTATAAAGAAGCGTCAGATGTTTATTTTCAATCGTTGTCCAGAAGAAGCAAAGCGCACGGCGCGCAACATCCTTTAGTGACTGATGTTTACTGTAACCTTGCCCGTTCGTTGGCGGCACAAAAGAATTACAAAGCGGCCGATACCTGTTGGTTCAATGCCCTGGAAAATTTCAGAGCGGAAATCAATTTGTATTTCCCGGTAATGAGTGAAAAAGAAAAGTCAGCTTTTTATTATACGATACAAGATCGCTTTGAACAGTTCAATTCTTATGCGGTCAATCATACAGCTCGTTCTCCTAAAATGCTGGAGTATATTTTTAAATACCAAACGCTCACCAAATCATTGCTTTTCAGATCAGGAAAAAAAATGCATGATTTGCTGAAAAGCAATAATAATCCTGCCATACAAAAAGCATGGAAGGATTGGGAAAAACAAAGAGAACTACTTGCAACATTGTATGCCAATGGTAAATTAAACAAAGAGAAGCAAGATAGTTTGGAACTCCAGATAGAAATAGCTGAAAAGGAATTATCAAAATACATACAGGTTACGAACAATGCTTTCAAGTTGGAAGTCTACGATTGGCAAGATGTGCAGGCTAAACTGGGAGAAGGCGAAGTGTGGATTGAAACGGTACGTTTCAGAAAATACAAACCGGAAAAAGGCGGGACTTACATCAAGTATAAATTTATAGATGATCAGATAGAAAGAGATTCTGTCTATTATGCCTTTATTATCATCGATAAGCAGCATACTGTTCCACAAGTGGTGCTGGTAAAGAATGGAACCGAATTAGAAAATAGATACATCAAGTATTATTACAACGCTACCATTTATAAGTTAGCCGATGAACATACCTTTAAACAATTTTGGTCCTCCGTGCACAGCGTGGTAAAAGGAAATAAGAAAGTCTTTCTTTCTTCCGATGGGGTGTACCATTTGCTCAATGTAGCGACGATCAAAGATGAAAGCGGCAAGTATATGCTGGAGCAATATGATATCTACAGTTATACGGGTGCATCCGATTTATTAGAGTATAAAGCACCGTCTACTGATAATAAGAAAGTGCGTTTGATTGGAAGTCCTCAATTTACCGAGGTGAAAATTGGTATGGTGGCCAGCATACCTCTGGCACTTCCGGGTACTTTGGTAGAAGTGCAATTGATCAATGATTTATTTAAACAGCAAAACTGGCAGGTGACGTTAAGTTCCGGTTTTAATGCCAATGAAAAAGCATTGAAAGAAATAGAATCACCGTATGTATTACACGTGGCCACGCACGGGTTTTTTCTGGAAGACATAGAAGCTTCGAAAGAACAAGCGTCACAATCAGAAAATCCATTGATGAGATCGGGTTTGATTCTGGCGAAAAACACAGACCGATCCGATTTGTTTTCAGATGGAGTATTGAGTGCATACGAAGCCATGAACTTACCACTGGCAGATACCAGGTTGGTTGTATTGTCTGCTTGTCAGACAGGTCAGGGTAAAGTTAAGAACGGTGAAGGCGTCTATGGCTTGCAGCGTTCTTTAAGGTCATCAGGAGCGGCTTCGATCGTATTGAGTTTATGGAAAGTAGACGACAAGGTGACGCAAGAACTGATGGTGCAATTTTATAAGATCTGGTTAGGTAAACCGGGAGCAGACATGAAACAAGCCTTCTTTGAAGCGCAACGTGCGATGAAAGCAAAATACCCTGAACCTTATTACTGGGGAGCTTTCACCTGGATAGGAAATTAGATAGTCGTTAGACAATAAAGCAGATTACACTAATACTATAAACTATTTTAATTAATATAAAACTAACTAACAACTAACAACTAACAACTAACAACTAA